>NZ_JAMSKS010000017.1:0-110812 GCF_024436645.1 Rhodococcus sp. T9N
TTTCGTCGGTCCGTAAACCTTGGTCAATCCCCTCAGTTCAATCATGAGGAGAACTGTGCCCTACCGGCACTGACCAGCACATCGGTCCCGAGGATGACATGAACCCTGAGATGTGAATACGGCAGTTCAGGGAAAACCCTGTGCTCGACCGGAAGTCGGAACTGGCGCGGCATGCGGGTAGGGCGCATCGAAGTCGCCGTCGAACAATCGCCAGTAGAAGTCGTTCATCCTCGCAGCGACGGGCGCGTGCCGTGTCACGATCGCGGCCACCTCTGGTGTCACATCACCTGGAATATGACCTGTGGCGCATCGTCGTACGTACTGGTTGCGGGCGACTGGTCCGCCGCTCGTCGGCCTCGGTACCCCGCAGACCTCGGTCACCAGCCAGTTGACCAGAAGCATGGCGGCGTAGTCGGCGTCATGAGTGGCGTGGCGCCGGGCGAAGTCGTGCTCGGCAGTCGACAGGTCGAAGTGTGGGGATGTGGCCAGTCCGAAGTCGGTGAGATAGATCCGCTCCATGTCGGTGCGCATGTTGCCGAAATGTCCGTCCATGTGCAGCAACTGTCGATCGCGCAAGAATGCCACGATCTCCGAAAACTGTCGCTCGACTTCGGCAGCTTTGGCGGACGGGTTGTCTTCCAGCCAATTCGAGATCGGGTGTTCGATGTACTCGCAGAACAGTACGAGGCTGCACGGCGCAGCGGCAAGCGCTTCGAGACGGGTTCGCACTTCACGGCTGGCGCCGGCGGTGTGAACGGAATCGATGTCGGCGTGTTCGGCCGCAACGGGCGAACGTCCGGGAAGTATCCGCCAGTGGTAAAGCATTGGGAACGACTGTGTTTCGCCGGCCAGAACGGCATCGGTGACCACGATGTTCGCGGCCAGTTCTCGCCAGGCGTTGAAGCTTGGGCCACCAATGCCGTACTGGCAGAACGTCGGCAGATCGAAATGGTTGGAAGTAGAGCCCACCTCGGCGATTTCCCGCACGCTCAGTGGGATGCGTTTGGTGAATACCGGAACGCCGTTGAGCCTGTTGTCATAGACCCTGATCACTCCTGCGGCGCCACCTACGCCGACACTCGAGATTCGAACGGTGTCGACCAGTCGGGCCAGTTCGACATCGTTCTGGGAAGACAGGAACGCCGACAGCTTTCGGTGGCGGTCAATCCTGACGTCTGTCATTCCACGACTGTGCCACAGACTCGTCCGGCTTCGATTTCGCGGAGCCGCCTGTCGAAGTCACCGATTCTGGCGGTGTCCTCGTAGTAGACCTCTTGCTCGATGATCTTTCCCACTTGGTCCGAACGAGAAGCACTGTTCGATTTCGATAGATGACGGCGCCGTCGGGGCCGAGGGCTCGGTCGTCGAAACGGGCGAGCAGGGTCATGCGCCAGAGTAGACCACCGAAATACCCTTCGGTGACCGCGCTTTGAAGCCCCGCATCGACAAATTCTTGGAGAAACGTCTCGATTCGGTCCCCATCGTTTCATCTTCGAAGCTTGTCGTGGCATCGAATGCCCTGTCAACGAAATGCCCGGGTCTGCTGATATCTGACAGAGAATTGGATATTGACAGTGACTGTCACAATAGGTGAGACTCGCATTATCGAGAACGGCCGGATCTCGGCCGAGGCGGGAGGACGTTGCTGATGTCACTACGGGAGAGACAGCGGTTGCAGGTGCGAGCAGACATTCAACGTGCGGCATTCGATCTGTTCGCGCGTGACGGTTTCGAGGACGTGACCACCGAGCAGATTGCGGCGGCAGCGGGGGTGTCGGCGAGTACGTACTTTCGGCACGTTCGTAACAAGGAGGATCTGCTGTTGGATCCGGTCAGGCAGGGCGGTGCCGGAATCGTGACGTTGCTCGAGGATCGCCCACCGACCGAGTCGGCTGATCTTGCGATATCACGGGCAATCCTCGAGCGTTCCAATGCTTTCGAGTCCGCGGAGATCGATCAGTGGCGATCGGCGTTCCGTACCGCGCCGCACCTGATGGATCGTGTCGCTCTGATCGCGCCCGAGCATCGTGATCGGTTGGTCGAGTTGGTGGCGCAACGTATGCAACTCGATCCGGAAAACGACAGCCGCCCAGGACTTCTCGTTCATTTGATGTTGGCGGCGGCGGAGTTCGGTTATCGGCAATGGATACGTAACCCTCACAAGCGCGGGGCATCACTTCCCGTGTGCGTCGAGGGGGCGCTCGACGCTGTTCGAGGATCCCGGTGGCACACGCAGGACGAAGATGACACGAAAGGTCGTGACCAGTGATGGACGAGAACCCTCAGGACGCCGTGCCGCCCGTAGTAGATGTGCCCGTAGTGGATGTCGTTGTTGTCGGATCGGGGGCTGCCGGCATGTCTGCAGCCATCACCGCAGCCCGCAACGGACTCTCGACGATACTCGTGGAGAAGTCCGAATACTGGGGCGGTTCGTCGTCCCGGTCCGGGGGCGGCGTGTGGATTCCGGGAAACTCGATACTTCGCCGCGAGGCACCGACAGATGATATCGACTCTGCGCGAACATATCTGAAGAGCATTGTCGGAGAGGATGCAGACGCCGACCGAATCGACACGTATATCGATCGGGGTCCGGAAGCCCTCGATTTCCTGATTCGTCACTCTGCGTTGGAGCTCGAATGGGTGAAGGGGTACTCCGACTACTTTCCCGAGGCACCTGGCGGACGTGCAAGCGGCCGCTCGTGCGAGCCGCGCCCGTTCGACGCGCGAGCTCTGGGCGACGATCTTGCGACACTTCATCCGCCGTACATGAAGGTTCCGCTCAACATGGTTGTCCAACAATCTGATTACCGTTGGCTGAGCACGGGGATCCGGCATTGGCGGGGTCCGGTGCGGATGCTTCGGGTAGGAATGAGATCCCTGGCCGCAAGAGCTCGGAGGAAGAAGCTGATCGGGCTCGGGCCGGCGCTCATGGCCGAACTGATGCTCGGAGTTCGGGACGCCGGAGTGACGGTGGAGCTCGGGACGAGGCTTGTGGATTTGGTGACCGACTGTGATCGTGTCGTGGGTGTGCGACTCGAGTCCGGGGGAGTGCAGACCACCATGCACGCTCGATGCGGTGTCATCCTCGCGTGTGGCGGGTTCGACAACAACGACGACATGCGAGGCGAGTACCAGCGACGGCCGAGTAGCGCGCAGTGGACTCTCGGGGCACCGACCAATACCGGGGATGGCATCCGTGCAGCTCTACGCGTCGACGCCGCAATTTCGTACATGGACGACGCGTGGTGGGCCCCGTCGATTCCACTGCCCAAAGGCCCGTGGTTCGCCTTGGCGGAACGCTCGTTGCCTCGCAGCCTCATCGTCAACGCCAGCGGTCAGCGCTTCATGAACGAGGCACTTCCCTATGTCGAAGCGGCACACGCCATGTTCGGCGGAAAGTACGGCCGAGGTGAAGGACCCGCTGAGAACATCCCGGCTTGGCTGATCTTCGATCAGACGTACCGTGACCGTTATCTGTTCGCGGGGGTTCCGGCGCGCAGGCCGATACCTCGGTCGTGGATCGAATCGGGTGCGATCGTGCGAGCTGGATCGATTGCCGAACTCGCTGCCGAGATCGGAGTGCCGGGCGATGCGCTGTCCGCGACCATCACACGATTCAACAGTCACGCGCGCGACGGAGTCGATCGCGACTTCGGCCGTGGGACAAGCAGATACGACCACTACTACGGCGACTGCACCAACAAGCCCAACCCCAGCCTCGGAGAACTCACGAAGGGTCCGTTCTATGCCGCGAAGATGGTGCCTGGAGACCTGGGGACCAAAGGCGGCATCAACACGGACGCTCGCGCGCGAGCGTTGCGCGCCGACGGTTCGGTCATCGACGGGCTCTATGCAGCAGGTAACACCAGCTCACCGGTGATGGGTCATACCTATGCCGGTCCAGGTGCAACTATCGGTCCCGCAATGGTTTTCGGATATCTGGCGGCGCTCGATGCGGTCGGACGATCCCGCGACGGTAGTGAGCTCGAGACCGAAGGCAGGAATAATGGTTTGGCAGATCGCCGTGGGTAGGGTTCTCTTGACAGCGTGACCCACCTCAACATCGCCGACGTCGACTACTTTCTCCCTGATGGTCGGCAACTGCTCAGCGGTGTCAGCTTTCGGGTCGGCAACGGTGCAAAAACTGCACTGATAGGCCCCAACGGGACTGGTAAGACGACGTTGCTCCGCATTGTCGCCGGAGACGTCGTCGCCGACGAGGGCGCTGTCACTCGATCCGGAACACTGGGCGTGATGCGGCAATTCGTCGGCCAGGTTCGCGACGAGTCCACCGTGCGCGATCTTCTGTTGTCCGTCTCGCCGGCACGGATCCGGGACGCAGCACTGGCGCTCGATACGGCAGAAAACGCGATGATCGAGCGCGACGAGGAATCAACTCAAATGAAGTATTCGCATGCGCTGGCCGATTGGGCCGACGTGGGCGGCTACGAGACCGAAGACTTCTGGGACAAGGTCACTACCGCGGCTCTCGGTGTTCCCTATGACCGTGCGAAGTGGCGCGCGGCCAACTCCCTCAGTGGTGGCGAGCAGAAACGGTTGGTTCTCGAAGCACTGTTCGCTGGGCCCGACGACGCACTCCTGCTGGACGAGCCGGACAACTACCTCGATGTTCCGGGCAAGCGATGGCTGGAAAAGACGATCTCGGAATCGTCGAAAGTGGTTTTTGTTCGTCAGCCACGACCGCGAACTGATCGCCAACGCGGCCACCCACATCGTGACGCTCGAGCCCGGAATCAGCGGCGCAACGTCGTGGACGCACGGCGCTGGGCTGGTCAGCTACCACCAGGCCCGCGAGGATCGCAACGCTCGATTCGAAGAACTGCGTCGACGCTGGGACGAGGAGCACGCGAAATTACGTGCCCTGGTTCTGCGATTGCGTGAAAAGGCCAAGTTCAACGACGGCGTCGCTGCGCGGTATCACGCCTCGCAAACCAGGTTGGCGAAGTTCGAGGAGGCAGGGCCACCCGAAGCGATTCCACTTCAGCAGAAGGTGACGGTTCGGCTGGCGGGCGGGCGAACCGCCAAGCGCGCGTTGGTATGTCAAGATCTCGAGCTGACCGGATTGATGAAGCCTTTCGACACCGAGATCTGGTACGGAGATCGGGTTGCCGTGCTGGGCTCCAATGGATCCGGAAAGTCGCATTTCCTTCGGCTCTTGGCGGGTGGGGGGACCGATCCGGGGAGCGAGCATCTGCCCGTCGAGGCGCTCGACATCGCGCCGGTCGAGCACGGGGGTACTGCGACGCTGGGTGCCCGGGTACGTCCCGGATTGTTTGCGCAGACACACTCCAGGCCCGATCTGACCGGAAACACGCTGCTCGAGATCCTGCACATGGGCGACGAACACCGCAGCGGAATGGGACGCGAAGCGGCGAGCCGCGCGCTGGACCGTTACGGATTGTCCCAAGCTGCGGAACAGAAGTACGACGACCTGTCCGGCGGTCAGCAGGCACGATTGCAGATTCTGCTCCTCGAGCTCTCCGGCGCCACGATGTTGTTGCTCGACGAACCGACCGACAACCTCGACCTTCATTCGGCGGATGCGCTCGAGCAGGGCATTGCTCAGTTTGCCGGCACGGTCATCTCGGTCACGCACGATCGCTGGTTCGCGCGCGCGTTCGACAGGTTCCTGGTATTCGGATCGGACGGGAACGTGTACGAGAGCGAGTCTCCGGTGTGGGACGAGGCCAGGGTCGAACGAGCGCGCTGAGATCGAGCAGCCGCTACCTGGGGAGAGGCGGCAATTCGTCGATCACGGCGCGAAGAAGGCCCAGATCGCTGCGATCCGATCGAGGTGGGGGACAGCGCGAAAGATCGAGCTGTGTCGGAAAGCGCCACACAACGCGACCTGGATCTACCCTGTTCACCGCCGAGTACCAGTGGGTGAGGGGCTCGGCGAGCGCCGCGTGAAGCTCGAAATGCCGTCGGCGGCGGCTGGGGTCACCTTCGCGCTGAAGTAGAAGCTGCTCCGGTGACGGTATCGAGATGACGGTCAGATCCGCGAAACCCAGTTCGAGGTGCTCGAAAGCTGTCTCGACTGCCGCGAGCTCGTACTCGAATCGCTCCCGAGGTGCTGCGCCCACCGCAGCGAGACACCAGCTGTAGTGCAGTTTCAGCGGGTCGCTGTCGCAGAGCGCGATACCGGTTCTCGATTCGAGATCTTCCGCTTGCGACCATCGCTTCGAATTGACCGTTGTCCAGTAACTTGCCTGCACTTCGAGGTTGGTTCCATCCGGTTCGAACCCGGTGGGCTGATATTCGGCCACGAATTCCTCGACGACCGATTCATTCGTCATCTGGGCTCGGCACCAAGTGGTCTTGCCGGCGGCGCTGGGTCCTTCTACTGCGATGATCACCAGTTCATTCTCCATAATGATTGGGGCGGTTGGTTTTTGCTCGTTGCCAGGACTCTCTTAACATTTGAATGGGGCTGTTTTGCGTTCCGACACGGTCTGTTTCGGTGCGGTGGGTCACAAAATTGCAGTGACGGTTACCACATAGCGGACGGATAACGATCGGTATGGTTGAAGCTCGAATCAACTAGTTGACCTGTGGTTATCTTTTGAATCTCGACTGGATCTGGTACGGCAGTGCCGGAAAACCGCCCCGTGACCAATCCGTGACCATCGCCTACGGTCGTTGACAGCCCGAAACCACCGGGCAAACGCCGACCCGCAACTGCGTGCTTCTGCCCCGCGGGTCCGGTACTCCCGAAACCTTCGCGGGGCAGGAGTGAAACAGACGAGTCGATCGACGAGACGTGAAAGCGTCCGGGCCGACCTCGTCCGCGGTAGCGGAGAGGATTTACCCAATGACCAGCATCACCTTCAAGCGCGCCCTCGGCGCAGTTGCAACCGCAGGCGCAGTCGTCGCGATCCCGCTCGCCATGAGCACCGGCACCGCTTCGGCAGCCGGCCACGACTGGTCCGGAGTCGCAAACTGCGAGTCCTCCGGTAACTGGGCCGCCAACACCGGAAACGGCTTCTACGGTGGTCTGCAGTTCACGCAGAGCACCTGGAACGCATTCGGTGGATCGGGCAACGCTGCCAACGCCAGCCAGGCCGAGCAGATCCGTGTCGCCGAGAACGTTCTCGCAGGCCAGGGCGTCGGCGCATGGCCCGTCTGCGGTCAGTACCTGACCACCGGCACCACCGCAGGCAACTACGAGGCCGCAGCCGCCCCCGTCACCGCTGAGGCTTCCGTCGAGTCGGCTCCGGCAGCAAGCACCGGAAGCGGCAACTACGTGGTCAAGGCAGGCGACACCCTGTCGAAGATAGCTGCTGCACACGGCATCTCGCTCGAGAACCTCGCCAGCCAGGTTCCGAACATCAACCTGATCTTCCCGGGACAGTCCCTCTCGGTCTAGTCTCGTGGCCGTTTAGGTCCTCAATGCGTCGAAATTGTCCGGAGCTGATGCAGCCCCGGACAGTTTCGGCGTTTCTGCGTTCGCAATGATCGTTGCCGCTTCCGTATGGATGGGGTCAAGATCCTGGCGCCACCCAAGAATGTGCAGCGCCGACCCGGCGATGACGGCGGCGTCGGGAATCGGGGTGCCTTCGAGCGCGTCGGCTCGCGCGCTGATCACACTTTCTACCAGGCGAAACGGAAGCTCGGCCAGGTGCGTTGATGATGGATCGTCAATCGCGTCGAGCACATCCTGGGCGAGTGCCCGGTATTGCTCGCGAAGCCGATCGCGATCGGCTCGGAACGACATGAACCTGTCACTTCTCAGTTCCGGTAAGAGATAAAGGACGCCGAGGTTCCACCGTCCGGTGATCAGTTGTGCCGCGTCGATGTACGAAAGTGCGTACAGCTTGACCTCGGGTGCGGTGTCGAGTGGCCTGAGATTCTCCGCGAAGTCGAGCGCCGGCGTCACGGTGTCGGCGAGCAGTGCAACCAGAATGTCGTCCTTGGTGGCGAAATGGTTGTACAGCGACGCCTGACGCATTCCGACTGCTTCGGCGATGTGGCGTGTGGACGTCGCGGCGAAGCCTCGGGTGGTGAACAGTTCAGCGGCTGCATCCAAGATCTCCGCCCGGGCAGTGCCACCCGGGCGTCGGCGAGCGGTCAGGCGGGGTCGTCCGGGGCCGGCGTTGGTCACGCCTTCCATAGTGGCAGGCTGCGGCCTTACGTGCGGGATGGCCGCCGCTGTGAGCATTCGGTCACGTGCTCGAAACGTACTCAACGAGCCTGTTACAGAATCAGGCGAATCGTATACGCGGGCGTCACCTGCGGCGAGTGGATTTCGCGAAAACTATCAATCGACAGTTATTCGCCTCTGAATCGCTTCGCCGAAGGAGTACGCCGTTGAGTGCAACAACCCCGGCTGCGCAGCCCACCACCGCTTCCGCACTCGCCTCTTCGCCTCACGACGACGGTGACCTCGCGGAGTTCGGCTACGAGCAGCAGCTGCATCGATCGCTGGGAAAGTTCGCGTCTTTCGCCGCGGGCTTCTCCTTCGTCTCCATCCTCACCACGATCTTCCAATTGTTCGGCCTCGGTTTCGGTTTCGCGGGTCCGGCATTCTTCTGGACGTGGCCGGTCGTCTTCATCGGTCAGTTCATGGTCGCTCTCAACTTCGCGGAACTTGCTGCCAGATATCCGATTTCGGGTGCCATCTACCAGTGGTCGCGGCGGATGGGTGGTGAGATCGTCGGCTGGTTCGCCGGTTGGTTCATGATTCTCGCTCAGATCGTCACTGCATCGGCCGCCGCGATCGCCTTGCAGGTCGTGCTCCCCAATGTGTGGAGCGGGTTCCAGATCATCGGCGAGGACAGCGCACTCACCTCATCGAGTGGTGCCGCCAACGCCGTGCTGCTCGGATCGGTACTTCTGGTTCTGACCACCTTCATCAACTGCATCGGCGTCAACTGGATGTCGCGTATCAACAACATCGGCGTGACCTGCGAAATCGTCGGTGTCATCGCAGTGATCGGGATGTTCTTCACCCACGCTCAGCGCGGACCGGACGTCGTCTTCGACACCGGCAGTGCCGGTGGTCAGCCCGGATACGCCTGGGCGTGGATCATGTCCGGACTGATGGCTGCTTACGTCATGGTCGGCTTCGGTTCGGCAGGCGAACTGGCCGAGGAGACCCGCAACCCCCGACGCGTCGCACCTCGTACGATCCGGCTTGCACTGTCCGCTTCCGCGCTCGGCGGCGGCTTGATGATCCTCGGCGCGTTGATGGCAGCGCCCTCACTCACCGACGGACGCCTGGCCACGGAAGGTTTGCCGTACGTACTGACATCGATTCTCAGTTCCCCGTGGGGCACGGTCTTGTTGATCGACGTCTCGATCGCAGTGTTCGTGTGCACCTTGGCCATTCAGACTGCTGCTTCACGGCTGATGTTCTCGATGGCCCGCGACGGGCGGCTTCCTGCCTCGCAGGTACTGGCAAAGGTCAACCCCCGCACCGGAACACCTATCGCGCCGTCCGTCCTCATCGGTCTGGTCTGCATTGCCGTCCTGGCCGTCAACGTGGGCAACTCGGCAATTTTTGCAACCCTGTCCAGCGTATGCATCATCTTGATCTACTTGGCCTACCTCATGGTGACCGTGCCGCTGCTGGTTCAGCGTCTCAAGGGATGGCCTCGCACGGCAGTCGGCCCCAAGTTCGACGCCGAAGGCAAAAAGCTTTTCTCCCTGGGCATCTGGGGAGTTCCGGTCAACATCGCCGCGGTTGTGTACGGCGCGCTGATGGTGATCAACCTGTCCTGGCCACGAGCCGAGATCTTCAACCCCACCGGGGAGTACCCCATTCTGCAGTGGGCCGCGCCCATCACGGTAGCGCTGGTCGTGGGGCTGGGAGTCGCTTGCTTCCCACGTGGCCGCGCCACCCCGAATCCCGTCACGATCGGAGCCTGACCATGAGTACTCAGACCACCGCCGGAGCGCGCGAGCATGCCCGGTCTCAAGCTGGAACGATCACCGATTCCATGCCCGTATTGCCGGCAACGCGTTGGCCGAACCCACCCGAAGACGTCGCGCCCGAACGTCTGACCTGGGCTGAGACCGTGCCGGGTGGGCGGTACACGACCAAGGTTCTCGCACGTGGAACCCGATTGCGACTTCGCGACATCGCTGGCAGCGCCTGCGCAAACATCTTGCTCTATCGCGCCGACGCCCCCTGGGAGCGTCTCAACGTCGCCGATACCGTCAAGGTGCCATGGCAGGCCTATCTCGGCGTCGGGCACCCGTTGCTCTCCGATCAGGGGCGAGTACTTGCGACCGTGGTCGCAGACACGTCGGGTCACCACGACGCGTTCTGCGGAACGACGTCACGCGCCACCAACGAGGCGAAGTACGGGCAGGGTTCGCTGCACAGTGCCTCGCCCGCCGGTCGTGAACTGTTCACCGTCGCTGCCGCGAAAAACGGGCTCGGGCCGCAGGACATTGCGCCGCCGTTGTCCTTCTTCCATGGTGTCCGCGTCGAGGCGGACGGCGCTCTCACCAGTACGGGGTCCGCCGGCTCAGGCGCAACGGTCGACCTTCTGATCCACCTGCCCGTCATCGTGATGATCGCCAACACCGCGCACCCACTCGATCCGGCGCCGCAGTTTCCCACCACGTCCCTCGAAGTGCTCGCGTGGAACGCGGCCGACGAACTCGGCGGCCTTGACGATCTCGGTCCGGAATACCAACGCGCAGTGCTCAATACCGAAGATGCCTGGACGGCTTCGAACCTGGAGGAGACCGCATGACCACCACCTTGGATGTCCCCGCCCTCCTTCCCGGAACGGTGATCCTCGACGAGATCGCGGACGCATTCGGGCCGTGGTCCGCAGTTGTCCGCGCCGGTGACGTCCTGACCATCGTCGATCTACACGGAAATCAAGCCGTCGACACCCTCGTTTACGCCGGTGACGATCACAGCGTTCGGTACTCGGCAGCAGCGACGGTCACAGCTCAGAAGAACCTGTTTCTGTCCACAGGCTCCGTGCTCCGCAGTGACGACGGAACTCCACTCATGACCCTGGTCGCAGACGAGGTCGGAAACCACGACACCGTCGGCGGCGCGTGCTCACAGGAATCGAACACCCTGCGATACGGCCACCACACCAAGCATCAGCACGCGTGCGTCGAGAACTTCCTCGTCGAGGGCGCAAAATGGGGGCTCGGTAAGCGGGACCTGGTGTCCAACATCAACTTCTTCATGAACGTCCCGGTCGACCCCGACGGCACACTCGGAATCGTCGACGGACTGTCGGCACCAGGCAAGCGGCTCGCGTTGCGTGCCGAACGTGACGTGCTCGTCCTCGTGTCCAACTGCCCGCAGATCAACAACCCGTGCAACGGCTTCGATCCCACGGCCGTCCGCATGATCGTCACACGGCCGGGAGCAGACGAATGAACGCAAAACTGACCATCGTGCGTCCCGGAATGCTGACGACGGTTCAGGACTATCCAGGACGCGTCGGATACTGGCAGATCGGAGTCCCACCATCGGGCCCGATGGACGACCTGTCGTTTCGGTTGGGAAACACCGCACTCGGAAACCCCGAAGGCGCCCCCGGCATCGAATGCGCGATGGCCGGACCTGCCATGACGTTCGACGAAGACACCACGGTCTGCATCACAGGTGCCCCGGTGTCGGTGACCGTCGACGGCGTCGTACACGGTCAGTGGCGACCAGTTTTCGTCCCCGCTGGATCGGTGCTCGACGTCGGAACGGTCAGCGGCCCGGGACTGCGCATCTACGTACTCGTACAGGGCGGAATCGAGACCGACGACTATCTCGGCAGTGCGTCGACCTTCACCCTGGGCAGGTTCGGGGGACACGAAGGTAGGACTCTGCGGGCAGGAGACGTTCTCAAACTCGGACAGGCGACCGGGGTCGCGGGAGCTGTTCCCGCCGAGCATGTTCCGGCGATACACACGTGCTGGGAACTTGCGGTGACCGAGGGCCCGCACGGGGCGCCGGAGTTCTTCACCCGCTCCGACATCGACACGCTGTACGCGACCGAGTACGAGGTCCACTTCAACTCCGACCGCACCGGTGTCCGGTTGATAGGTCCGAAACCAGACTGGGCCAGAACCACCGGCGGCGAAGCCGGACTTCACCCTTCGAACATCCACGACAACGCGTATTCGATCGGTGCACTCGACTTCACCGGCGACACGCCCATCCTCCTCGGACCCGACGGACCGAGCCTCGGCGGCTTCGTCTGCCCGATCACAGTGGTGTCCGCTGATCGCTGGAAGCTCGGACAGTTGGCTCCCGGGAACAAGATTCGCTTCGTGCCGGTCCGCGCCGAACGGGCAGCCTCCCGGCGTGACCTCGGAGTATCGCGTCGAGCCTCCAATTCGGTTGTTCATTCCTCCGGTGGTGACGGCGACGACGGCGTCATAGCCCGTCGTGACGGCGACACCGCGGTCACGTACCGGCGCTCAGGCGACGACAACGTGTTGGTCGAATACGGCGACATGAATCTCGACCTGGCGTTACGTGCGCGTGCTCATGCACTGCACCAGCGACTCGAAGCCGAGAAGCCGACCGGACTACTCGATCTCACCCCGGGAATCCGCAGCCTGCAGGTCCGCGTCGACCCGGACGTGCTGCCCGTCCGCAAGCTGATGGGAATGCTCGCCGAGGCGGAGGACACCTTGCCGGCGGCCAACGAACTCGTTGTGCCAAGTCGCACTGTGCGGATGCCACTGTCGTGGGACGACCCGGCAACGCGCGAAGCGATCCAGCGGTACATGCACGGGGTTCGCGCCGACGCGCCGTGGTGCCCGTGGAACATCGAGTTCATCCGCCGGATGAACGGTCTCGAATCCGTGAACGACGTGTTCGGCACCGTCTTCGGCGCCGAATACATGGTGCTCGGACTCGGTGACGTCTACCTCGGAGCGCCGGTCGCGACGCCGCTCGATCCGCGTCATCGTCTGGTCACGACCAAGTACAACCCCGCCCGCACCTGGACCCCCGAAAACGCCGTCGGGATCGGTGGGGCGTACCTCTGCATCTACGGCATGGAAGGCCCGGGCGGGTACCAGTTCGTCGGACGTACGACGCAGGTGTGGAATCACCGCCACCCCGCGAAGTCCGGGCCGTTCGAGGAGGGCACTCCGTGGTTGCTGCGATTCTTCGACCGGATCTCCTGGTACCCCGTCGAGCCGGAAGAGTTGATGGATCTGCGCGCGGACACCGCCGCCGGCCGCGGCGGGGGCGTCGAGATCGAGGACGGCAGCTTCTCGCTGGCCGAGCATCAGGAGTTCCTCGCGTCGAACTCGCGCTCGATCGAGGAGTTCCGTGCGATGCAGTCCGTCGCGTTCGGGGCCGAGCGTCAGCGCTGGTCCGACGCAGGGGAGTTCGCGCTGCCCGGTTGATGGTCGAGTGAGCACCCTTTTCCTCGAGTGAGCACCGCTTCCAGAGTGTCGGAAGCGGTGCTCACTCAGCAGTAACGGTGTTCAGTCCGCCTGGAACGGGCAGCAGATGTTTGCGTCAGCGAGTCAGCGCGCGATTGAACAGATCGATGAACGGGCGAGGCGACGGGGTTCCGGTGGGCCGGAAAGGCGCAGAATCCCTCGACGCGGATACCCACTCGGTTCTGCTCACCCGCGACAAGTCGAGCTGATACCGGGTGTCCGCGGCGAGTCGGTGCAGGAAGAGGGTTCCGGTTCGCCCGTTTCCTTCCCGAAACGGGTGGGCATGATTGAGCGTCGAGTACACCGATGCGAGCGCGAACGACGCAGCGCCGTGATCGAGTGCTACCCAATCGACGGCGGCGATGATCTCTTCGACCTCGGACAGGTAGTTCCGAATCGCCGAGACCGGAGCAAACGTTGCCGCACCTTTCCTGATGTCGACGGTTCTGATGTGTCCGGCCCACTGGTACAGATCTTGGAAAACGTGCTGGTGAAGTAGGAGAAGTTCGGCTGTGTCTCGCGTGTGCGGTACGAGGTCGCTGCCGAGATGCGCCTCACCCAGACGAAGCGCGGTCGCCGCGAACTCGAGTGATTGCAGTGCGGCGGGATCTCGTACGTCGAAATTGTTCTCGAGAACCGATGTACCGCGATAGACGTACGGCGCTGATCGTCGCCAGCGGATCCGCGGGGGAATCGCAGACGAGAGGCCGACGGCTCGCGCCAATTCCTGCTCGAAATACTCACGCCGAGAGAGCATCCCGATCATGACGGCGTCGAGTTCCGCGATCTGCTCGTTACTCGGATCCCAGCCTTCGAGGCGCTCCGCCGCTAGAACCTGTTCGAGCGCAGTGTGATTCACGGGTCGATGTCGGGTAGCGCCGACGCGGACGCGGCATATTCGAGTCGTCGTTGCACACCTGCGACCTCGCGCACTGCATTGCTCAGCAAGCTCCGCGAGAGCGGAGTGAGTTCGGAGATCACGACTTCGTCGGTCGGTGGCCGACCTGCCGCGAACTGATCGGTCTGGTGGCGGACACGAATCTGCTGCAACACCTCGAAAGATTCGATCAGTACCTGGGCGTCGTCGTCGAGTAGGAAACCGCTTCCCGCTGCAGCCTTGAGGCGTTCGAGTGTCGAACTCGTGCGGGCGCCCACGGAAATCCCCGCCCAACGAGCGATGTTCACGATCGGTTGGACGGCGCTGGCTTTGAGGTCGACGGTTCCGGTCCGACGCGTCATCACGTCCTTGAACGAATGGAGCTTTGCCTTGTCTCCGACGGCTTCGCGAAGGAGCAGTCGCATGACGGCCGGGTGCAGTCGCAGTTGATCCAACGCCGCAGGGCGAGGATCCAACGCCGGATCGCCCGCGACGACGCGGGCATCCGCCAGCATCGACAACATGACCAGGGCCTGGTCCTGGTACGGATTGGATACCCATTTCCGCAGCGCAGTGCGCCATTGTGGGAGCGTCCGAGCGAACCTGGCCTGGGTCGCGACGGCGTTCTTGGTGTCGCGAGGGAACCCGCACAGATCGAGGATGTCGTGGATGGTCTTCGCGGCGTCGGCTCCCTCGTGATGAGATTCGCCGCCCCACACCAGCGCACTGTCGATATCCGAAGAGGGGAGCGCTTCACGTCTGGCGACGCTGCCGAGCGACAGCCACGCGAAATCCGGTCGCTCGTCTCCGTCCACCACCAATTCGATGGCGCGCCTGACCGTCACGTCGATCAGCACCGCCAGCGTCGCACCGATGTCGAGCGGTGAGACCCGTGACGCCACCAATTCCGTCACCAGAACAGGGACCGCGCGGGCTGTTTCGACGAGGTGGGCGTCATCCTGTGCTGTGGCGAGCGCTGCGCGCAGTTCGAAACCCTGATTGGTGGCCGAAGTCAGGAGGTCGCTGAGTTCGAGCACGCCCATCAGTGCGCCTGCCTCAGTCACGACCGGGAGATGGCGCAATCCGTACTCGAGCATGTCGGTCACGGCGTCGGCGCCCAATCGATCCGGATCGACTGTCACTGCTGACGGCGTCATCACCGTTGATACCGGCTGATTGCTGTCGATACCACCGACTACCACACGAGCACGTAGGTCACCTTCGGTGAAGATTCCGAAACCGGTTGTCTCCGTCGGGATCACAACAGCGCGGCGGCCCGCATCGGTCATCAACTTCGCGGCCTCGCGGATGGTTGCCCGGCCGTCGCAGACAATTGCGGGCCCGCGCAACAGGTCTCGCACCCGGCGCATGGCGGGACTCTGCATGCCTTGCCCCGTCGAGTGCCCCGTCATGGGGTCATTGTCGCAGGTGTGTCCGGTTCAGGCAGCGGAGGGTGAGATGTCAGAGACCACCGAGTCGCGAGAGTACGTCGAGAGCGGAATCTGTAGTACGCCAGAGTGCGTCGATCTCCTGTTCTGCGCCAGGACGTGTCTGCGGATTCTGGAGGGCGAATCCGTTGGCCAGCGTGATGGTGTTGTATCCGCTGTCGGCGGCGCGGAGCAGCAGTTCCGAGGGCTGCGAGTTTCCGGCCAATCGGTCGAGTCCTTCGCCGACGAAGTAGAACCGCCAGAGCGGCCCCAGATCGGCGTCGTACTCGGCCTTGGTGAGGGTCACGATCGAACCACCCTTGACGGCAATGGAATCGACGATCTTGTAAAAATCGGGGACATCCTCCGCAGTGGTTCCGGACGTGGCGACGGCGTGAGCGAGGTCGACGGTGAGATGCGCGTTGTAGCCGGCCATGGCGACCCGTGCTGGACTGGCGTCGCACTGACGTGTCAGGGCGAAGTAGTTGCTCCACGCCGGATCGGTGGGAGTACCGGTGAACTCTGCATGGACGTTCACCAGGTACCTGCGCAGCAATTCGAAGCTGACGGAATGGGCCCACTCGTCATCGGCGAAGGCCGCAGGGTCTCGCTGCAGCGGCATCACCGCCTCGTGTTCGACAGCGTCCAGGCCGATGGAGAACAAGCCTCGCCAATCCTGGTGTGAGACGAGGATCGACGTGATCTCACGATGACGTTCGACAGCGGTCTCGAGCCGAGGCAGTCCGGCACCGTTCAGGGTCGTGACGTCGCTGAGTTCGGCAATCCGGCCCACCTCGGCATTGCTCAACTGGCTGCCGCAAGCCGTCGAAAGACTCTCGCCCGGTTCTGCGAGTGCAGAACCGGGCGAGAGGAAAGCGGCGGTGATGCCGAGCGCGAGCGTCAACGGATACAGCCGCATCGGTTTCATCGGCTCAGACTAGGCGCCCATTTCACAAATGTCCGGATTGGCGATCAGCTGAGAACCGCGTCGGCCTCGATCTCGATGAGCAGAGCGGGGTCGATCAGCGAGCTGACCTCGAGGATCGTCGTGGCGGGACGAATCTCGCCGAACACTTCACCGTGCGCGAGAGCGGCCTGCTCCCACTGCGTCATGTCGCGCAGGTACATGCGAGTGCGGATGACGTCGTCGAGCGAGGCGCCGGCCTCGGCAAGTGCTGCCTTGATAGTTTCGAGCGCCGCGCGGGTCTGATCTGTGAGGGTCTCACCAGGAGCGGTGGTGCCGGAGACTGCGATCTGGTTACCGATGCGCACGGCACGGGAGTAACCGATCTTGGGTTCCCATTCGGAACCGGACGAAATATTGATTCTGTTCGACATGCACCGAATTCTGCCAACAACTTCCCGGCCGTGGTGAGGCACGGTCGGGGATTCGCTCCATCTTGACATACCTTAGAACAAGTGTTCGACTTGGGGCCATGAGGTGGTCGGGTCAGGCATTGGATGCAGATGACGGAGCGCTACCCGGACTCGAACGAGCCGGGTTGGTTCGCTCCGTGCAGACTCCCGAGTTCGAGGGAATCACGTTTCACGAGGTGCTCTGCAAGAGCGCGCTCAACAAGATGCCCGAAGAGTCGACGTTGCCGTTCAGCTTCACCGTCAACGCTTTTCGTGGTTGCTCGCACGCATGCCGATATTGTTTCGCGAGACCGAGTCACGAGTATCTCGACCTCGACGCCGGCGCGGATTTCGATTCCCAAGTGGTCGTGAAGACGAACATTGCCGCGGTGCTCCGCAAAGAGTTGGCGCGAAAGTCCTGGAAGCGGGAGGCGGTGGCACTGGGTACCAACACCGATCCCTATCAGCGAGCGGAGGGCCGATACCGCTTGATGCCCGGCATTATTCGCGCGTTGACCGAATCCGGAACTCCCTTCTCGATCTTGACGAAGGGAACTTTGCTCCGACGGGACCTGCCGCTGTTGAAAATGGCGGCGGCGCAGGTCGACGTCGGAATCGGAGTGTCGTTGGCGATCAACGACGCTGCACTTCAGAAGCAGATCGAGCCTGGTACCCCGTCGCCGCGGGCGCGTCTCGAGATGATCCGCGCCATCACCGACGCGGGATTCTCGTGCAATGTCATGGTGGCGCCGGTCATTCCGTTCCTCACCGATTCCACCAGTCATCTCGACGGGCTGTTCGAGGCACTGTCCGAAGCCGGTGCGACGAGTGTGACGGTCTTCCCGATGCACCTGCGGGGGAGTACTCGGGGTTGGTTCATGAATTGGCTTGCTCAGGAACATCCGGCGCTCATCCGTCGCTACCGCGAGCTGTACGGGCGGGGCGCGTATGTCACTCCCGAATACAAGCGTTGGCTCGCAAGCCGTGTCGAGCCATTGGTCGAGCGCCATGGGTTGGGTGGTCGTTCGGAGCATCGAGACGTCAGTGCAGCTGGCAGTGAGCCGCGTGAGGCGCCCCGGGAACTGGTGGGTGCGGGAGCAGCTCTCACTTTGTTCTGACGGCCGCGGGCGCGTAAATCGGAGGCGCCCCGGACGTTTGCCGGGCTACATTCGCCTGGTGCTACTCACACTGACGTCCACCCCGACCCCGCAGACTCCTGATGCGACCGCGTTGAGCTACCTGCTGCACAAACATCCCGACCGCGTGCAAAGCTTCGACTTGGCGATCGGCACCGCCACGGTTCTGTACCCGGAGGCCTCGGCCGAAAAGACCACGGTGGCAGTGATTGTGGACGTCGACCCCATCGAACTTGTGCAGAGTAGGTATCGACGCGGCAAGAGTGGCGACAACTTTTCGCTGGGTGAGTATGTCAACGATCGGCCGTATGCGGCGTCGTCCATACTCTCGGTTGCTCTGTCGAAGCTGTTTCGCACCGCGTTGACGGGAACGTGCAAGTCGCACCCGGAACTCGTCGGAACCGAACTCGCGTTGACCGTCTCGATTCCGGTGGTTCCGTGCGGCGGCGATGCGGAATTGCCTCGTCGGTTGTTCGAGCCGCTGGGCTGGGATGTGACCGCGATACCGGTGCAGCTTGATCCGCACCTGCCGACGTGGGGAAACTCCGACTTCGTGTCGTTGACGCTCACCGGGGAACACACGGTGCAGAGTGCCCTTCGGCACCTCTACGTGCTGTTGCCGGTCCTCGACGACGTGAAGCACTACTGGGTGGGACCCGACGAGGCAGACAAGTTGATCCGCGTCGCTGGAGAGTGGTTGGCGTCGCATCCGGATTCCGCGCTGATCATGTCCCGCTACCTGGCGCGTCGACGCGACCTGGTCGAATCGGTGGTCGATCGACTGATTCCCGAACAAGCCGAGGCGCAGATCGAACTACCGCGACCGGATCCGCCGCTGGCACGGCTTCGCGTCGACGCAGTTTTGGCGACGCTTCAGCGACTGCACGTCAGAACGATTGTCGACATCGGTTGCGGCGAAGGCAAACTGATCGAGGTGCTGATGCCGCACGCTCAATTCGACAAACTTGTCGGCGTCGATGTGAGCGCGCGCGAACTGACACGGGCGCAACGCAGATTGAAGTTCACCGAAATGTCCGACGCCCAACGTGAACGTGTGTCTTTGATGCAGTCGTCCGCGACGTACCGCGACGCACGCTTGAAAGGCTTCGACGCAGCCGTGCTGATGGAGGTGGTCGAGCACGTCGACACGGCGCGCCTGCCGGCGCTGGTCAGATCGGTCTTCGTGGACGCAGCACCGCAGTATGTGCTGCTGACTACTCCGAATGCCGACTACAACGTGCTGTATCCGGCATTGGCCGCGGGAGAGTTCAGGCACCCCGATCACAGGTTCGAGTTCTCCCGAACCCAATTCCGCGACTGGGCAACCGAAACGGCCCGAGTCCACGGCTATTGCGTGGAGTTCGAATTTGTCGGAGCAATTGATCCGGTCCTTGGCGGGCCGACACAGATGGCAATCTTCACGAAGGAGGCACGAACGTCATGACGGTGTACGAGATTCCAGATCTCGCCCTGGTAGTACTCATCGGCGTCAGTGGCTCGGGAAAGTCGACCTTTGCGGCGCGTCACTTCAGTGAGTTCGAAACTCTCTCGAGTGACACATTCAGAGGGTGGGTCAGTGATGATCCGAACTCACAGGAGTCGACGTCCGATGCTTTCGAAGTGCTGGAGTTCGTCGCGGCCAAGCGTTTGCGACGCGGACGCCTCACGGTGGTCGACGCGACCAACGTCCAGCCCGCCGCGCGCAAGCGACTCGTCGCGTTGGCTCGCGAGCACGACATACTGCCGGTGGCAGTCGTGCTCGATGTTCCGGAATCGGTCTGTTCTGCACGAAACGACGCACGCTCTGACCGGACGTTCGGACGCGACGTGATACGCCGCCAGCACCAACAGCTGACTCGCTCGCTCCGCGGGCTGGGTAAGGAAGGTTTCCGTTCGGTTCACATCCTCAGAGGTGAGGACGCGGTTTCCGAAGCCACATTCTTGCGCCACCCGCTCCGCAGCGATCTGCGTGTCGAGCGTGGTCCGTTCGACGTCATCGGTGACATCCACGGATGTCGAAGCGAGCTCGAGACGCTCCTCGTGAAACTCGGCTACACCGTCGACTACGGGACGGACGGCAGAGCTGTCGATGCGGTGCCGCCGGAAGGGCGAACTGCCGTCTTCCTCGGTGACTACGTGGATCGAGGACCGGATTCGGTCGGTGTGCTGCGTCTGGTCATGGGGATGGTCGCGGCGGGACATGCGATAGCGGTTCCGGGTAACCACGAGAACAAACTCGTCAAGGCCTTGCGCGGTAAGAAGGTCACGCCGAGTCACGGACTCGCCGAGACCCTCGAGCAGATGGCCACCGAGTCGGCGGAGTTCCGCGAAAGCGTCGTCGACTTCTGTGACGGCCTCGTCGCGCACCTCGTCCTGGACGACGGCAAACTCGTTGTCGCGCACGCCGGTCTCAAGGAGGATTACCACAACAGGGCATCCGGTCGAGTCCGGAGCTTTGCGCTCTACGGTGAAACTACCGGTGAGACGGACGAATTCGGCTTACCCGTTCGATACCCGTGGGCGCAGGACTACCGAGGATCAGCGATGGTCCTCTACGGTCACACGCCGGTGCACGAGGTGGAATGGATCAACAACACCGCGTGCCTCGACACCGGCTGTGTGTTCGGTGGATCCCTCACGGCTCTTCGATACCCGGAACGAGAGATCGTGTCGGTTCCGGCGGAGCAGGTTTGGTACGAGCCGGTGGTACCGCTGGCACCGCCGACTCGTGATCCGGACGTGCTCGATCTCGCCGACGTCCTCGAAACGACCGGCGTCGACACCGAACTGCGCGGTCGAGTGTCCGTTCGCACCGACAACGCTGCCGGCGCCTTGGAAGTGATGAGCCGATTCGCGGTCGCGCCGCAATGGCTGCGGTACCTACCGCCGACCATGGCGCCCTGCGCGAGCGCCCAATCCGAGAACTATCTGGAACACCCGTCGACCGCGTTCGACGCATACCGGGCCGGCGGAATCGGAACAGTGATCTGCGAAGAGAAGCACATGGGTTCGCGGGCAGTGGTGCTCGTGTGCCGTGATCGATCGGTTGCTCAGTCCCGCTTCGACGCTCCGGATGCGCTCACCGGGATGGTGCACACCCGCACCGGCCGCCAGTTCTTCGACGACGACCTGACTCAGCAGTTGATCGACGACATCGCCGCCGCAGTCACCTCCGCTGGGTTGTGGGAAGAGCTGGGCACCGACTGGCTGCTCCTCGACTGCGAACTGTTGCCGTGGAACGTCAAAGCGGAAGGTCTGCTGCGCTCGCAGTACGCGTCGGTCGCGGCGGCCGGGCGATCAGACCTCACAGCTCGCGAGGCCGTGCTGGCGCGGGCCGGGTCGCGGGGCCTGGACGTGGCGGAGATGTTCGAACAGACAACTGTTCGGGCCGCCAGTATCGAGCGCTTCGGCGAGGCGTACCGACGGTACGTGTGGCCGACGAACGGACTGGACGGCGTCACCATCGCGCCGTTCCAGATTCTGGCGGCCGAGGGCCAGTCGTACGGGGAACGGGATCACGAATGGCACCTCGGTATTTCGGACCGCCTGGCCGCGGCCGACCCGAGTCGATTTACCACTACACGTCGCCTGGTGGTCGATCTCGGTTCCGAGGACTCGGTGTTCGAAGCGACGAAGTGGTGGGAGTCGCTCACCGGCGACGGTGGTGAGGGGATGGTCGTCAAACCGCTGGCGAATCAGATTCACGGACCGCGGGGGTACAACGCGAAGGTTCAGCCGGGGATCAAGGTCCGCGGCCGGGAGTACCTGCGATTGATCTACGGTGCCGACTACCTCGAACCGTCGACGCTTGCGAGATTGCGTAACCGCAACCTCGGACACAAGCAGTCGATGGCGCTGCGCGAGTACGCGCTCGGCATGGAGGCGGTATCCAGGCTCGTCGACCGTGAACCTTTGTGGCGAGCGCACCAGGCCGTGTTCGCGGTGCTGGCTCTCGAATCGGAGCCGGTCGACCCGCGGTTGTGACGGCCGGTGCGCGGGCTCGGATTGATACCGTCGGGTATGGGTGTGATTGCTCGCTTGGACGGTTTCAATCGACGCCATCCGTGGAGTCACAACGATCACTACGGCCGGTGGGTTCTACGTAATCTGCGCGGGGTCAGGTCCGGTCGCGCTCTCGACGTGGGGAGCGGGACTGGCAATCTGATCGACCTCTTGCGTCGGCGGTTCGACGTGGTGGTCGGTGTGGAACCCGACCTGACAACCTCGGCCGCCGTGCGCGCAAGGTTTGTCGACGACGGGAACGTGATCATCGACGCGCAGCGGATCGAGGACTTTGCATCCGAGGCGAAGTACGACGCGATCACAGTCGTCGCAGCGTTGCATCATCTTCCACTCGACGAGTCGATGAAGCAGCTGAGTAGCCTGCTCGAACCGGGCGGGCGGCTCGTCGTGGTCGGGTGTTATCGATCGACCACAGCCACCGACGCACTCCTGTCGGTGTTGGCGACCGTGTGCAATCCCGTCGTCGGCGTCGTCAAGCATCGACGGGTTGCCTCCGAGCCACTGAAGGCGATGACAGCTCCCACCGCGGAACCGGGTGAGTCGATGGCTGACGTCCGACGCGCGGCCGCGTTGTATTTGCCAGGTAGCCGGATCAGGAGACGACTGTTCTGGCGATACACCCTGATCTACGACGAGAGTCCGGCCGGCGCGTCGGTGGGGGAGTGAGTAGACCGTTCCGGTTCCTGGGGAAACGCGCGTCGGCCGAACCCGACTATCGCCAACGAAGCGATCATCAGAGCGGCCCCGATGCCCGCCAGATGTGAGAGCCCGCCACTGTCGACGACGGCCGCACCGAGCAGAGCGCCCGTTGCAATCGCGATCTGGAACACGACGACGTAGATGGCCGAGGCACGGTCGGTCCCGATCGGGACGGCGCGCAGAACCGAGGACTGGAGGCAGATCGGAACGGTGGTGAACGCCGCACCCCACAAGATCGTGGCGACGACAGCGAACGCTCCCATCGACGGCGCCAAGAGCCAGAAGATGGCCAGCGCGCCTGCCACCGTCGCGATCGCGATGAGCGTGAAGAGGCGCGGTCGGCGGTCGTAGTACTTGCCGGCGACCCACACTCCGACGGCGCCGGCGGCGCCGTAGACCAGAAGCATCGCGGTACGGATGCCACCGGACGAGCCGAGGCTTTCCTCCACCAGAAGTGTGAAGAACGTGTACGAAGCGAATTGCCCCAGGGCGGCAAACAGCGTTGCCGCGCAGATGACGGCGAGTGCCCGTTTCATCGCCGGTGTCGGCTTCGGTTTGTCTCGCTTGCTCCGATGGTGTTGATCGACCGGCATTTCGGGCAACGCACGATGCAGTGAGAAAGCAATGCCCACTGCCACCACACCGATTGCCGCCGACGTGGTCCGCCAACCCCAGGACTGGCCGATCGCCGAAGACAGGGGTCCTCCGAGAACAAAAGCGAGAGACGTACCGGCATACACCATCGCGATGGCCTTGCCCTGTTGTCCGCGCGGAACCAGGGTGGCAGCGACCGGTGCAACGACAGCCCAGAACACTCCGTGCGTCGCAGCGCAGAGCAATCGTCCGATCACGAGCATCGGATAGTTGACGGCCAATGCTGCGACCAGTTGCGACACCGCGAGGGTGGCCACCGTCAGAACGACGACGCGTCGTCGCGGCCAGGTTTTGACCGCTCCGATCAGCGGAAGCGTCAAGACCGCGACACCGTATGCGTAGAAGGTCAGCAGTAGGCCGACACGCCCTTCGGTGACTTCGAGGTCCGTTGAGACTTCGCTGAGCAGTCCGACGGGGAGCATTTCGGCCGTCACGTAGGCGAAGGCTGCTCCGGCCAGTGTCATCAGCCGTAGCGTGGTTGCCTTCGGCAGTCGAGCAGTCATGTTGTGTAACGATACATGTATCGATACACACCTGCGCAATGGATATTTTTCACTCGCTATGCTGATGTTCATGGCCATACGTGCGCAGCGTTCGAGTCGTCCGACGATGGCCGACGTCGCCAAGGCCGCAGGCGTGTCGGTGATGTCGGTGTCGTACTCCTTCGCGCAGCCCGAGCGCGTGTCTGAATCAACGCGGGCCAAGGTGTTCGCCGCCGCCGAAGAGCTCGAGTACGCGGGCCCGAACCGGGCGGCGCAGTCCTTGCGGAGCGGGAAATTCAACAACATCGCGGTCGTCTTCAGCGAGAAGCTGACGTACGCCTTCGAAGACGCAGTAGCTCGGCGATTCCTCTCGGGAGTCGCCGAAGCGTGCCTGGATGCGAACGCCGGGCTGATGATGCTGCCGAACTCGGGGAAACCGGGAGACGTCGACAGAGTTCGCGACGCGGCAGTAGACGGTTTTGTCGTCTGGACCACCGTCTTCGACGATCCCATCCTCGACGCGATTGTCGGCACCGGAAAACCCGCATGCATCCAGGGTGGTCCGTTGCACGAGGGTGTGGATCTCGTCGGGATGGACGATGTTGCCGGCGCCGTTGCGATCGCGGCAGTCGGGTTGTCGGGGGCGCAGCGGCCCGCGGTGATCAGCCTTCCGTGGGATCGTGAGCGTCGGTCCGAGATTCGGATGGACGTGGATCCAGGTGAAGCGTTCTTTCCGGTGTCCCGCCATCGGCTCGAGGGCTACGAGCGCGCCGTCCGCGACGCGGGCCTCGATTGGCCCTCGGTGCGGGTAGGGGTCGTCACTGTCAACGAGCGGAGCGAGGGTGCGCGGATGGCTCGGTCCCTGCTCGACGTTCCCGAGAGCCGAAGGCCCGATGTCATCTTGGCGATGAGTGACGAACTGGCTCTGGGGGTTCTGGACGCGATCCGTGAACTCGGCCTCGCGCTGCCCGACGATGTCGCAGTCGTCGGATGGGACGACACAACAGCCGCATCGGACGCCGGCCTGACGACGGTTCGCCAGTCCCTGTTCGATCAAGGGCGCAATGCAGCTCGCGTGGTTCTCGGGCTGGACGATGCGGTGGAGCCGGTCGAGTGGTCGGTGCGTCGGCGAACTTCGACGCGATGATCACGCCGGTAGTCATCGACGGTCTGCGTCTTCGGTGGTTTGTCCCTCCCGAATTGGGGGAGACCGTCCGGTGGGGACTCTCCTGGAATGTCGACAGCCCGAGCAGGTGGGCGGTAGTCGAGCCGGCGTGGGTCTTGACGGCGGAAGTGCGCACGAGTTCGAAACCATTGATGTGGAGACTGCCTCGCGACGGGTCAGGCATTCGGGAGCCGGTCCAGCCGGCGATCGCTCGCGTCGCTGCACTGCAATTCATGTTCGACGCCGAACCACCGTTGCCTTCTCGGATCGAAGCCGCGGGCGCTTTGCAACTACGCGCCGGAACTCCTCGTGACGACACAAATGCCCGTCAGGCATGGATCGATTTCGACGAGAGTGCCGCCACGACCGGGGTAGTTCGGCGCCTGCGGCTCATGTCGATGGAGTCCGACATGCTGCCCGACCCGAAGTTTCCGCACGGCCCGAACTGGGGTTGGGCTACGAGGCAACTCGTGCCTGGCTCCGAGCGCTTCTACGAGTTGGCCCGTGCACCTCGCGCGTTGCGCTCGTATCAGCTGACCGATCGTGAATACGGGCCGCGGCGCGAGGACTTCCTCCTGGTCGACCTCGAGACGGCTGCTTGATCGTTGGGACCTGACACCGTTTTCATTCAGTGGACACAGACTCCAGCTGACCGGAACCAGTGTCTGCTCGACGAAACCGGTGCCAGGTGCTGCGACTAGCGCGCTCCACTGGCCACGTTCAGTGAGTATTTGCCGGGCGGCGCCCCGACATGCTTGACGAAGTGCCGCGACAGGTGGGATTGATCGTGGAATCCGACGTCGACGGCCACGTCCGCCAATTCGCGCCCGGCGAGGATTGCGCGTCGCGCCAGATCGATTCGTCGTCCCGTCACGTACTTGTGAGGCGGAAGCCCGAAATGCTTCGCGAAGTTCTTGATCAGATACGTGGGGTTCCGCTGCAGGATGTTCGACGCTTCCCGCATCGTGATTCCCGTTGTGAGTCGCGCATCGAGCAGGTCCCGAAGTTGATCGGCAACGCGTTCGTCAACGGTCCGCGTGTGACGGGATCGACCTGTGGCCGGTGTGAGGATCTCGTTCAATCTTTCAGCGAGGAATCCCAGGCGACTTTCGGCCTCGAGTGATTCGCCGTCCGGGCCGAGTGCAGAGTGCAGTTGATCGATGCGATGGCGCAGCAGAGGGTCTCGAATCTCGGGGCTGTCCACCGCCGGGCCTATGAGGACCTCGCCGAGAACTGACGTGTCGAGGTAGAGGATTCGTTGACGAAATCCGGCCTCGGTGACCGGAACTCCGTCGTGTGCGATGCCTGGCGGCAACAGAGTCACGATCTCGGGTGCCGCGCCATGAGCGCGATGATCGAGGTCGTATGCAATCGTGCCGCGGTCGACGAGCATCAGAGACCACTGATCGTGCGTGTGTTTGGGATAGGCGTGTCCGACGAAATCGGCATGGAAGACCTCGGTGATTCCCGCGAGGCCCGGTGCCCACGCGGTGATCTGTGCGCCGCGGGGATCCATGTCAGAAACGTACAAGACGCAGCTGCCTCGGGTGACGAAGAGTGGCGGGGTCGTCATCGCGATGGTGGCGCGCCCGAGGGAGGAACAACATGAACAGTTCGGCAACAGCGGTATCGCTCCGCGAGAAGTTCGGTCAGTTCACCGAGCACTGGTCGCCCAAGAAGATTGCGGCCCTCAATGATTACGAGATCAAGATCGTCAAGATCAAAGGTGAATTCGTCTGGCACTCCCACACCGACACCGACGAAATGTTCCTGGTGACGAAGGGGCAGATTCGAATCCAACTCCGAAACGGAGATGTTCCACTGGGGCCCGGTGAACTGTTCGTGGTACCGCGCGGAGTCGAACATTGCCCGATCGCCGAGGACGAAGCGGAGGTGATGTTGATCGAACCCGTTGGCGTGGTGAATACCGGGAACGTCGGAGGGGCGCGAACCGCAGTGCTCGAGGACTTTTCGTAGTTACCGGCTCTTCCAATCCAGGGGATTGGTACGCAACGGCAAGGCCATTCCCGATCTCCAGAGCGTCGCCGCGCGAGAGTGAGGACGAAGCTCGACCTCGCGCCGCATCGACTGCGCGAACTCGTCGGTGAACCCTGTTCGCGGGTACTCCGCGATTGTTGCATCAACAGTTGCTCGCGGAATTTCGGGCGCACGCCGACCGGCAACGTCGAAATGCGCTGCGGCATGCAGTAGGTAGGCGTCAGCGCCCGCGCCGCGGTCGACGGTCAGATCCATGTGCAGACGGATCGCTTCGCCGATTCGCTGTACCGACCTCTCCGAAGTTCCCACTCTGGTCGCGAGTTCTTCTGCGTCTGCGGCACTGATGTAGGTGAAACACCCGTGCTCGGCCGATCCTTCTGCGCCCAGTCCGACATCGTGAAGGGCGCACGCAGTGAAGAGATCTTCGGGGTCGTACTCGATCGCATCGATCTGCGCGAAGGCGTCGGCCCAGATCCAGCAGCGCAGGCTGTGGTTCAAGACCGCGGGGGACAGGGTTCCTCTGGCGTGATCGAGCGCTTCGCTGCACAGCTTGGTGTCGGGGAGTGGGCGTTTGCGCAGCTCGGGTGTGCGAGTGGGGTAGCGGCCGAGCCGCAGTCGGAGCATCGACGGAGCACTCATGGCCTGCGCAGCAGCCGCGCGGGCCATGAGTTGTATCTGCTCGAGAGTGGTGAGCTCACCAGGGCGCATCGAATTCCTGTTCTGGGTGGGGGACAGCTGGATACGAATCTAGTTGGCAGGGAAACTTCTTCACAGATGTCTAATATCTGTCAATGACGGAAACACGGAATTTTCCGAATATTGGTTGATAGCAAGTGCCATCCAACGGCAACCCCGAATCTGTAGCCTCACCTCTACACATCGCAAGAACCATCAAGCAACGACGGTGGGGCTCGGGCTCAGATGACGCCGAACCCGACGATCCCCGGGACTTCCGACGGGACGATGCGATGGAGCATGACCTTGTTGTTCTCGTTGCCGCCGACGGTCGTCAGAGTGCCGGCGTCGTTGACCAGAACGACGTTGACGTGTTGGCCGAAGGGGCTCGAGTCGCCGTACAGGATCGTGTCGCCGACCTTGGGTTGGTAGTCCCGACCGTAGGGGACAAACGCGTCGATGGACTCGTAATGCTCCTGCAGCGTGTACACCCCGGGGATGCGCCACGACCCTGAGTTGGGGTTCGAGAACGGCGTGCCGATCCGGTTCATCGACCAGCTCACGAAATCGGCACACCACGATTCTTCGACACCCTCGGCGTACTTGGTGCCGGGACTCCCTGACTCCCATTCCTGCTCGAGGACGCCCAGTAGCGCACTCTGCTGAGCGCTGAGAATGCTGTGGTCGACGGCCGGGAACGAATCAAGATTCTCGCCGGCAAGAGCGTCGTCGCCGCGCGCGAACCACCACAGTGCGCCGGCGACAACTACGACCACCGCAACGCCGAATACGCCCAGAACAGCGAGAGTGCGTCTGGGCGTATTCGGTGCGTGCGACATCACGCCACGATAGTCAATTACTCGAGCGGGGGTGCAGAGCGATCGATCGTCGTCGCGAGTGGCTTCTCCTTGACGAAGAGCAACAACACGACCGCTGCGATGACCAAGGGGACGAGGTAGAGGAAGATCGGCGCGAGCGCGTCGTTGTACGCGCCGACGATGATCTCGCGAACCTGGCTCGGCAACTTCCAGAGGATTCCCGGGGTCAAGGAGTTCTCGTCACCACCGACCGCGCCGCCATTCGCCGGGAGTCGCTCGGCCAGGAGATTGGTCAGACGCGAGGCGAACAGGCTGCCCACGATCGCGCTGCCCAACGACGCACCGATCTGGCGGAAGAAGTTGTTCGACGCGGTGGCCGTTCCCACTTCGGCCGCGGGGAAGGTGTTCTGCACGATCAAGATCAAGATCTGCATGACGAGGCCGAGTCCGATACCCATGAGTGCGATGTAGCAACCGAAGACCAGCAGTGAGGTCGACGGCGTCAGACGTGAGAGCAGGACCAGAGCAACAGCGACGATGGATGTTCCGACGATGGGGAAGATCTTGTAGCGGCCGGTCTTGCTGACCAGCTGGCCGGACCCGATGGAGGCGACGAGCAGGCCCGCCATCATGGGAATCATCATCAATCCAGCTTCGGTGGCGTTCTTGCCTGTCACCATTTGGATGTAGGTCGGCAGGTAGGCGAGCGCACCGAACATGGCGATTCCGATGATCAGGCCGGCGACGGTGGTCAACACGAAGTTGCGCTGAGCGAACAGGTGCATCGGAATCACCGGTTCGTCGGCACGCTTTTCGACGAAGACAAAAGCCACTGCCGTCACGACGCAGCCGACGATCAACCCGATGATGACGGCCGATCCCCAGGCGTAGGTGTTTCCGCCCCAGGTCGTGAACAGGATCAGACACGTCGCTGCCGTCGCGACGAGAACCATGCCCAGATAGTCGATGCGAGGCTTGCCGAGGTTCGGCTTCCGCAGGTGCAGAAATGCCATCGCGCTCGCGATGGCGAGTAGGCCTAGGGGGATGTTGATCCAGAAGGCCCAACGCCAACCGATGCCCTCGGTGAACCAGCCGCCGAGTAGGGGACCGGCAACCGAAGCCAGTGCGAACACCCCGCCCATGGCACCCATGTACCGGCCGCGTTGCCTGGCGGGGACGACGTCGGCGATGATCGCCTGGGAAAGCAGGATCAATCCGCCGCCGCCGAGTCCCTGCACGGCTCGACCAGCGATGAGTGTGGTCATGTCGTGGGACAGACCGCCGATCACCGAACCGACGATGAAAATGCTGATGGCGCCGATGAAGAGGCCCTTGCGGCCGATCAGGTCACCGAGTTTTCCGTACACCGGCATCATGACGGTCGAGGCGAGGATGTATGCCGTCGTCACCCAGACCATGTGGTTGACGCCGTTCAATTCGCCCACGATGGTGGGCAACGCGGTACTGAAGATCATCTGGTCGAGCGAAGCCAGAAGCATCGTGATCATCAGCCCGACAAAAACGAGGATGATCGACCGTTTGTCCGGCGAGGCCTCGGTGTCGGTATGCGTGCCGTCGGGCTCGACGGTCGCAGCTTCTCGAGTGGACATGTAGTTCCTTAGTTGAGTGACGGCGGGTGCGAGAGTGTGGATCAGCTCTCGGACCTCAGTATTCGAGCCATCAGGAGTAGTGCCGGATCGAGCAAATCTGTTCTGGGGCTTGCCCGTTCACTGTTCTGCCATTTTCGGAAGACGTAACGCATCGCGGCGCCTGCGGTGATGACCGTTGCTGTGGCTTCGTCGGCAGCGGCTGTGTCCGAGTGCAGGCGGCGATACTCGGTTCTGTTCGACAACTCCCGCGTGAGGATCCGGGTGAGCGTGTCTTCAAGATCGTGGAAGGTGGCCAGATGTTGTTGCAACAGCGTGGGATGACGCTCGAACAATTCGCGTCGATGCGCGAGCAGATCGGGTCGCTCGTCGACGATTTGCATCGCCGCCTCGAATACCGCGAGGGCGCCGCGCAGCGGATCGTCCGGGTGCTCGCCGATGAGCGTGAGCATGGTCGTCTCATTTGGCACGACGAGCATGAGCCCACCGATCGCTGCGTCCTTGGTGGGGAAGTAGTTGAAGAACGTGCGGGTCGACAGATTGCAGGCTTCGCAGATTTTCTCGACGGTCACTTCGTCATAGCCCAGGTCGAGAACGAGTTCGACGGCGGTGTGCTCGATCAGCTGCCTCGTCGCAATTCGTTTTCGTTCGCGCAATCCGAGAGTTTCGGTTCCCATTTCATCCATAATTGCACAGAGTGCAAAGTTTCATCGAATGCAATATTTCGCCCAAGAATGCCTCATGAAATGCAAAAATGGGGATCGGGTGCCTGGTGGATAGGATGAACCGCGTGGAAGACACCTTGCCCCCTTGCCCTGAATGCGCCGGCGAATACACCTACGAGATGGGCGCGTTGATGGTCTGCCCGTCCTGCGCGCACGAGTGGGCGCCGACCGATAGTGCCGGCGAGGACCTGGGTGTGGTGAAAGATGCCGTAGGCAACATTCTTGCGGACGGCGACACGGTGACGGTCGTCAAGACGCTCAAGGTGAAGGGCAGTCCGACCGGCATCAAGTCAGGTACGAAAGTTCGCAACATCCGCCTTGTTCAGGGTGTTGGTGACCACGACATCGACTGCAAGGTCGACGGCATCGGACCGATGCAATTGAAGTCGAGCGTCGTCAAGAAGGTGTGACCGGACAGCGATAGTTGTCGGCTCGAAATCCTGTTCAGTTTCGACGGTTCGATAGCCACAATCGAGGTGATTCTCGACCGCTCGAACGAATGGACCGAACTGTGCCGAACTCGATCTGCCTGGTGCCCGCACTCGATAACACCGCACTCGATACAGACGAGCAGTGGAAACGCATCGTCGATGCGCTGACGCGCAGGGGTTTCCTCGGCGCCGGGCTCGGTGCCGCGGCCGCGACCTTGCTGGCAGCGTGCAGCAGCGACGAAAACGGCTTGGAGTCAGGCGGTCTCGTCACAGTGCAGGATGAGACGGGCAGTGTCGAGATTCCGTCGGACCCGCAGCGAATGGTCATCGCCCATGTCAGCGCCATGGCGACGGTGCTCGACCTCGGTGTGCCGCCGGAGAAGATCGTCGGCGGCTTCTTCGGTCTCGAGGGTGTGAGCGGTGACGCGGTGTTGCGCACGATGCCGGAGGCTGCGAACATCCCGAACCTCGGCACGGCGGGAACGTGGAACAAGGAAGCAATCATCGGCGTGTCGCCGGATCTGATCGTCATGCTCCTGACGGCCGGAAATGCTTATGCGGCAAAGTCCTACGACGAACTCTCCGCGACCGGTGTTCCAGTATTCGCCGGCTTCAACGGGTACCTCACGTGGGCCGAGATGAAGAAGTTGGTCACCTCGATGGGCGTCGCGGTCCGACGCGAAGACGCTGCTGCGGAATTGAACGCGAGAACGGAAGAGCGCCTCCTCACAATCAAGGATCGACTCTCCGCCCTCGGTTCGTTGCCGTCGGTGACCCTCCTCCGCACCGGCGAGAACGGTGTCGTCTACAACCAGGTCGACGCTCTTCTCGACGCCCTCGGTTTCCCCGGCGATCGAGCTACATCGGAGGAGTTCACGCGCACACTCACAGCGGAGCAACTCGATCAGGTGACCAGCGACGTGATCATCGTGGGCGCATTCCAGGACCAGCAGGACGTCCGCGCGCAGTTGGCGATGAACCCGCTCTGGGAGCGTCTTCCCGCTGTCCGCTCGGGGAACGTCCATTACGTCGACGACAGCCTGTGGGGCTCGGGCTATTCTCCCCGCGCGACCGAGCTGCGACTCGACGACATCGAGCGGATCTTCAGCTGACGCCGTCGTGTCACCTCGACTTATCGGTGCATTACCTCGAGAATCATGACCATGGACAAAATCAGGTTCTTCGAGCTGGTCACCGAATGGTTCGAGGTACTCGGTGTTGTCGCCATGGTTCTCGGGTTCGTGTTCGCATTCGTGATCGCGGGGCGCGCATGGAGTCGAACGCGGGACGGTAGTTCGGCGTTTCGTACTCTGCGCGAGACCATGGGCGCGGTCATCCTTCTCGGCCTCGAGATCCTTGTCGCCGCTGATCTGGTGAAGACGGTGACGTCGTCGCCGTCGCTGACAGACGCCGCAGTTCTGGGCATGATCGTTCTTATTAGGACCGTGCTGAGCCTGTCGATTCAGATCGAGATCGACGGGGTACTTCCGTGGCGCAAGGCGTTGGTGTCAAGTCCGGAACTCCTGGTACGCGCAGCGCGCGGATCAGGAGGCCGCACGACGCCCGACGCGTCGAGTTCGTAGCGATAGCCGTTGCGAGTGAAAGGTCGGGCAGATGACAGCAGTGCGTACCGAGCATCTCACGGTCGACGAAAGGCGGGCGCGCGGGCGCCAGGCGCGTAGAGATACGCCATTGGCCGCGCTCGCGGATCTGGCAGAGAGTGACCGTGATCCGATATCACTGCTCGAATTGCAGGCGAAGTCGCGGGTACAGGACCTGGTGCCCATCCGATACGGGCGGATGTCGGCATCGCGGTTCTCGTTCTTCCGCGGCGCTGCTCTGGTGATGGCCGACGATTTGTCACGCAGTCCGGATTCGGGTCTTGCCAGCCAACTCTGCGGCGACGCGCACCTGAGCAACTTCGGTATCTATGCGACGCCCGAGCGAAAGCTCGCGTTCGACATCAACGACTTCGACGAAACGTACCCGGGACCGTTCGAATGGGACGTGAAACGACTGGCCGCAAGTTTGGTGATCGCCGCAAAGGACAACGGATTTTCGGGCAAGGAGCGGAAGAAGATCGTTCGCGGATGCGCGGCCGAGTATCGGGAAACCATGATCACCCAGGCAGGATTGGGAAATCTTGCAGTCTGGTACTCGCACATCGCACCCGAGGACGGGCTCGAGGCTCTCCAGATCGACCTGAAGAAGCGCATGCTTGCTCGCACACAAGCGACGCTGGACAAGGCTCGTCGCCGCGACAGTGTGCAGGCGGCAGGCAAGTTCACCGAAATCGTCGACGGCCGGCGGCAATTCATCAGTGATCCGCCGCTGATCGTGCCCGCAAACGAGTTGTTCGCAGGGACCGATCTCACGCAGATCGAGGAGTTGCTACGTCAGCGCGTTCGGTCGTATCGGAGCACGCTGCAGTGGGACCGTCGGGTGTTGCTCGAAAGCTTCGAGATGACGCACATTGCGCGGAAGGTTGTCGGTGTCGGGAGCGTCGGAACACGCGCATGGATGATCCTCATGAAAGGAGTCGACGACGACGATCCGTTGATCCTGCAGGTCAAGGAAGCGCAACCCTCGGTATTGTCCGGCTACGTCGATGGTCCGACCTTCAAGAACGAAGGGGAACGCGTCGTCAACGGGCAACGCTTGATGCAAGCGACAAGCGACATCTTTCTCGGCTGGGAACGAGGGCCGGGGCTCGACGAGGGTGAGCACGATTTCTACATTCGTCAACTGCGTGACGGTAAAGGGTCGGCAGTCATCGAAGAGATGGTGCCGCAGGGGCTGGAACTCTACGGGCGCCTGTGCGCCAGGGTCCTTGCCTACGCACACGCTCGCTCGTCCGATCGGATAGCGATCGCCGAATATCTCGGTGACGGAACCGAATTCGATTTCGCGATCGGGGAGTTCGCGGCTGCCTACGCCAAGCGCAATGCTCGCGATCACGCCGCTCTGCTGACCGCGATCGACGACGGTCGCGTGTCAGCAGAGCGGGGAGTGTGACGACTCAGGCGAACGCGCCGTCGAGCCAGCCCTGCCACGCTGCCGTTGCTGATGCACCGTCAGCACCCTCTGCGAAGAGGTGATGGGCCGCGTCGACGGTGCCGCCGAAAGCATTTCGGCCGTAGAACCGCAGCAATGCGTCCTCGGTGCGCAAGCCGATGAACCAGTCGTTGATGTAGTCGACAATCGCGTCGACGGTTCCGATTCCGGGGACTTCCACCGACGCGGAGTCACCGACAGCGGCGCCCGAGGTGATTCCGAGGGCGCTGCGAAGCGTTCCCATCGCTTGCGGCGCGGAAGAGGATTCCGGGCCTTCAGCCGAGACATAGGCGGTGGGCCTGCCGGCGAAGTACCGCACGTACTGGCCGAGACTGTGCAGGTAGAAGTCCGTGTGCTTGCTCGCGCCGTCGTACTGGTTGTCCCAGTCCTCGGCAAACACTCCGGCGTGGACGTAGCGGACAACGGCGGTGCTCTCGTCGCGTGCTTCGACGACGTATTCGAGGTTGTTGAACCAGCCGTCGGGGCCTTGCATGTGGATGGCGAGTTCGCGGGGCGGCTCCCAGGTCGCGATGATCGGGCTGTCCGGGCGGCTGCCGTCGGCGGGGATCTCGAGAGGGGAGGGGAACATCCATCCGGCCGTTTCGGCCGAGATGGCGGCCCAGATCTGCTCGGGGGTTCCTGGGACGACCACCTCGCGGCGGATTTCGAATTTCTCGGACATTGCTACTTCTCCGTTTCGGGCGCGTCGATGGCTTGGGTTGTGATGGTTTGGGGTGTGGTGAGGCTGGGATGCAAGGCGACAACGAGGCGGTGTTTGCGTCCGCCTTCGGAATTGCCGTTGTGATACTTGGCGACGAGTGAGTTGATCGACTCGCCGAGTTCGCCGGCGAACGCGGCACGGTCGGCCGCCGTGGCAAAGGTGATGTCGCTGTCGATGGCAAAGGACGCCAACGGTTTTCCGGCTGCAGTTGCGCCGGCGATCAGCTCGCCGACCTCTCGGACGATCCGCGCTGCGAGACTGACGAGCCAGCGCGCCGAGAGCTGATCGGGGAACCGGCCCGGGTCTGGGGCGAGCGCCGACATGGCGGCAGGGGATATGACGTACGACGCGGCGCTGGCCTGCATGATTCGCTCGGTCATGTTGCCTCGCTTGCGTTCCTCGACGAGCTCGACAAGTCCGTGGTCTTCGAGAGTGCGCAGGTGGTAGTTCACCTTCTGGCGTGTCAGCCCGATCCGGGGCGCCAGCGAGGATGCCGATCCCGGCACCGCCAATTCGGCCAGAATCCGTTGCCGAATCGGATCGAGCGACGCCTCGGCAGCTCCGGGGCGATCGATGACTGCTACGTCCAACATGAGAAAACCATCCCACCGACAACCAAATCTGTCAAGACAGAAAAAATTGTCGGTGGGATGGTTTCGGAGATTCGCTATCGCTTGAGGTCGGGCGGGTTGTTCAGATCCCGCGCCGAGTACGTGTCACACGACGAAATCTGGCCGGTCTGGTATCCGGTCATGAACCACGCCTGACGCTGTGCGGAGGAGCCGTGTGTCCAGCCTTCGGGGTTGACCCGACCGGTCGTGGACTTCTGGATGCGGTCGTCGCCCACCGATGACGCCGCCGAGAGGGCGTCTCGAATATCGCTCTCGGACAAGGGCTTCAGGAATGGTTGACCGGTCGCTTCGTCGGGAATCGTGTCCGCAAAATGTGCCCAGACGCCGGCGTAGCAATCGGCCTGGAGTTCGGTGCGAACCGCACCCGACTGCTCACCCTGCGGGTCGGCCTGCGCGCGGCCGATGTCGCCGAGCTGATTCTGGATGTGATGTCCGAACTCGTGCGCGACCACGTACTCCTGTGCGAGCGGTCCGGCGCTGGAACCGAAACGGTCGACGAGTAGTTGGAAGAAACTCGTGTCGAAGTACGCCGTTTGGTCCGCCGGGCAGTAGAACGGACCGACGTCACTCGACGCCTGGCCGCAACCGGTGTTGACCGAACCGCTGAACAAGACAACTTCGGGACGCACGTACGCCGTGCCGGTCTGCTTCACCAACTGCTGTTCCCAAACGTCGTCGAGGCTTCCGACGGTCAGCGTTACTCGGCAGTTCACATCGGCGTTGGCCTGAGCGCCGGTGCACTCGTCGACCGACGACAGTCCGGTCGACGAACTCGAAGTCTCGGTGGACGTGCCCAGTAATGAGCCGGGATCGCCGCCGAACAACAGCGCCAGGATCAGAACGATGATGCCGCCCGCGCCACCGCCGATCGCGATTTTGCCGCCGCGGCCACCGCCACCCCCGCCGCCTTGAACCTGAACGCGTCCCGCTTCGCCGCGGGCCCCCTCGTTGAAGGTCATCTATGTCCGCTTTCTGCTGTCGTGAACAAGTGCTTGCCGTCACTTCTGGAGATAGCTTCGCATGCGATGCGGGTCCGCGTTTCCGCTCTGTGCAGTTCGCTCCGTAGGATCGCAGGCAAAGTAGTCGGTCGTCGGTTATTGGAAGTAGTTCGAAAGGAATCCCGTGCTGCGCACACATCTCGCCGGTTCATTGCGACCCGAGCAGGCAGAGCAGACCGTAACGCTCACCGGTTGGGTAGCCAGGCGTCGTGATCACGGCGGAGTGATCTTCATCGATCTCCGTGATGCATCCGGAGTTGCGCAGGTAGTTTTCCGGGCAGGTGACGTGGCCGAGCAGGCGCACCGTCTGCGCGCGGAATACTGCGTTCGCGTGACCGGAACGGTCGAGGTTCGCCCAGAGGGCAACCAGAACTTCGAGATCCCCACCGGAGCGATCGAGGTCAACGCCACAGAACTCGAGGTTCTCAACGAAAGCGCACCGCTGCCGTTCCAGCTCGACGATCAGGTCGGCGAAGAAGCGCGCCTCAAGTACCGTTACCTCGACCTGCGTCGTGAAGGCCCCGGCTCCGCAATTCGCTTGCGCTCCAAGGTAAGTGCTGCAGCGCGCGGCGTTCTCGCGCATCACGAGTTCGTCGAGGTCGAGACTCCGACGCTCACGCGCTCGACGCCCGAGGGTGCCCGTGACTTCCTGGTGCCGTCGCGCCTTCAGCCCGGTAGCTTCTACGCACTGCCGCAGAGCCCGCAGCTGTTCAAGCAGCTCCTCATGGTCGGCGGCATCGAGCGCTACTACCAGATCGCACGTTGCTACCGCGACGAGGATTTCCGCGCCGATCGCCAGCCCGAGTTCACTCAGCTCGACATCGAGATGGCTTTCGTCAACCAGGACGACATCATCCTGCTCGCCGAGGAAATCCTGACGGCGCTCTGGAAGCTCGTCGGCCACGAGATCAAGACGCCGATCGACCGCATGACCTACACCGAGGCAATGCGTCGTTACGGCAGCGACAAGCCGGACCTGCGTTTCGACATCGAACTCGTCGAGTGCATGGACTTCTTCAAGGACACGACGTTCCGCGTGTTCCAAGCGGAGTACGTCGGCGCCGTAGTGATGCCCGGTGGTGCAAGCCAGCCGCGCAAGCAACTCGACGCCTGGCAGGAATGGGCCAAGCAGCGTGGGGCCAAGGGTCTGGCGTACGTGTTGGTCGGTGAAGACGGCACTCTCGGTGGACCTGTTGCCAAGAACCTGACCGACGCCGAGCGTGAGGGCCTGGCGGCTCACGTCGGAGCTCAGCCGGGAGACTGCGTCTTCTTCGCAGCTGGTGCAACGAAGCCGATGCGCGCCCTCCTCGGCGCTGCCCGTGGTGAGATCGCCCGCAAGAAGGACCTCATCGATCCTGACGCGTGGGCGTTCGTGTGGATCGTCGACGCTCCGATGTTCGAGCCGACCGCCGACGCCACTGCATCCGGTGACGTCGCTCTCGGCCACTCCGCGTGGACCGCCGTGCACCACGCGTTCACGTCGCCGAAGCCGGAGTTCTTCGACACGTTCGACACCGATCCGGATTCCGCTCTCGCCTACGCCTACGACATCGTCTGCAACGGCAACGAGATCGGCGGCGGCAGTATTCGTATCCACCGCAAGGACATTCAGGAACGAGTGTTCAAGGTGATGGGTATCTCCGAGGAAGAGGCGCAGGAGCAGTTCGGCTTCCTCCTCGACGCCTTCGCCTTCGGTGCGCCGCCGCACGGCGGAATCGCATTCGGCTGGGACCGCATCACCGCGCTCCTCGCCGGCATGGATTCCATCCGTGAGGTCATCGCGTTCCCGAAATCCGGCGGCGGCGTCGACCCGCTGACGGATGCTCCGGCACCGATCTCGGCTCAGCAGCGCAAGGAATCGGGTATCGACGCGAAGCCCGAGAAGAAGTCAGAGGACAAGAAGTCCGAAGGCGACACCGGCGAAGCCAAGTAGAGCCGACACCGGATCGCCATGCTGCATTTGCGGGTGATCTGCCCGACCGAGCGCACCGAGCAAGTTCTCGGTGCGCTCGCGTCGCAGCGGGGCGCGACACACATCGTCGTGATGCGCGATGTCGCGGTTCATCCTGCCGGCGACATGGTGGAGGCCGACGTCGCCCGTGAGGCGGCAAACGACGTCGTCGATGCCCTGAACGAACTCGGCGTCGCCGAGGACGGCGGAATGACGCTCGTACCGGTCGAGACGGTGTTGTCGGCGTCGGCGCGCAAAGCCGAGCGTGACGTGCCTGGTGATCCCGCGGATTCCGTCGTGTGGGAGGAATTGCTGTCCCGCACTCGCGAAGAGTCGACTCTCAACGGATTGTTCGTCGCGTTCCTGACCATTGCGTGTCTGCTGGCCGCGATCGGCGTCGTCACCGACTCTCAGATCACGATCGTCGGCGCCATGGTCGTCGGTCCGGAGTTCGGTCCGCTGGCTGCTTTGGCAGTCGCACTCGTACGGCGAGATCGACGGTTGCGTCGACGTTCGATTCTCGCGCTTGCCGTCGGATTCCCCATCGCGATGGGCGTGACGCTTGCCGCAACGTTCGTGGTGAAGTTCTTCGGATGGATGGACGTCGTCAGTCTCGAGTCACTCCACGAGGTCGATTTCGTATACAAGGTCGGGCCCATTTCGTTTGTCGTCGCGCTTCTTGCCGGTGCGGCTGGGATGCTGGCACTCGTCTCGTCGAAGTCCGCTGCCTTGGTCGGGGTGTTCATCTCTGTCACCACGGTTCCTGCCGCCGGTTTCGCGGTGGTTGCGGCAGCAAACGGAGAATGGCGGATCGCCGGGTTGTCGTCTCTGCAACTGGCTGTCAACCTGCTTGGGATCGTCACTGCCTGCGTGCTTGTTCTCTGGCTCAGAACCCGGGCCGACGAGGAATTCGAAGCAGCGTTGAAAGGCATTTCTCGATTTGTCGACGAGGACACAACTCCATGACGTCGCCGGTTCGGAGTTCTGCTCACCGACAGCAAAATTCTCGAGAGAACTGTGTGCCGGTGTGGCGATTGGGGACTTTTGTCATCACCGCAGGTAGTCGGCAATTTCTGTTGCTGTGAGGCCTTGAATTCTCCGCTGCGAGCGGACGAGCTGGGCATGATCGGAGTCACTAACGGGTAAGTTGGTCGGTGATGACCGCATTACTGGCAGACCCCGTTTCCGAAGTCGTCGCAGCTGCTGAGCAGTTGCTGACACGCCGCACAGGGGCACCCGTAACCCTGGTGGATCCCGTAGATCTCGGGGGGAGTGGCCGCACCGTCGTGCTGCGCGTTCGCGTCGCCGAGAACCCTTTCTCCCTGCCCCGAACTTTGGTGATCAAGCAGGTCCGCGACAACTTCCAGGGAGCTACCAAAACAGCGATTGCGCTCCCGTCCGCGTCCGAAGGTGACTTCGACGTCGAGACCGCATTCCTTCGTGAAGCGGTGTCGTATCAGTTCGCCAACGCGCTTGCCAAGGACGCACGCCCCGGCGCCGAACTGTTGGCGTCCGACCTCGATGCTCGCCTCCTGATCCTGAGTGATCTCGGCGACGCCACCGCAATCAGCGTCCGACTCGAAGACTCCGACCCGGACACCGTCACTTACACGTTGATGGCCATGGCTCAGGCAATGGGACGCATGCACGCCGCGACCGTCGGCCGGGAGGACGACTTCACCGCACTGCTGCGTCGAGCCGAGGTTGCCCATTGCTCCGATGAAGTTGCGGATCAGGTGGGACGTGCCGTGGCCGGTGTTCCCGCGATGCTGGTGGAAAGTCTCGGCATCGATGTGAGTTCGGACATTCTCGAGCAGGTTCAGCATGCGCAGACACTGTTCAGCGGTGGCCGGTTCCGTGCCTTCAGTCCGTCGGACCTGTGCCCCGACAACATAATTGTCAACGACGACGGCGTGCAGTTCCTCGACTACGAGTGGGGTGGCTACCGCGATGCCCTCCTCGACATCACCTACGCGTTGGTGTCTTTCCCCGGTTGCCTGTGCAACATCGACCTGACCGAAGAGCGGGCGTCGGCGATGGTCGATGCCTGGCGGGCCGAGGTCGTGGGGATGTGGCCCGCCCTGGCCGACGAGGCCGAATTGGGGCGCCGGATCGTCGAGGCCCAACTCATCTGGGTCTGGCTCAGTACCTATCTGTACCTGCCCGAGGATCATTCGCGTATCGCCGCCGTCCGCGAACATTATCTCTCGATTCCACGCGCCGACGCACTGGTCGGACGCTGGGCCAGGCTCGCACGCTCGGCTCAGCTCGCCGGCAACGACGCCGTCGAGGCACACGCCCGCGACGTCGTGGCGGCGCTGCGGACCGAGTTCAGCTGAGGCCCTGACCGATCACACACAGAAGGGCGCCCGTGCACGAAGCACGAGCGCCCATTCTCGGTCGAGTCCGCTCAGTTGTCGGAGACCAGATCGTTCTCGGACAGGTCCGTCGCCGCGAGCGCCGTCGCCAGATCGGGATGCCGGAACGTCGAAGTCACCTGGTCGGCCACGACTCGGAAAGCAGAGGCCAGGGTCGCGGACTTGTCCGGTTCGGCCGCCCACGTTGCGGTCTGTTCGACGACGACCACGCCGTGGTGGACGTACATCTTTCCGGGGACGAGCGTGATGCCGGCGTTGGTGGCCCACTCGCGCAGGGCAGCGAGTCCCTGGCTCGCGCCCTTGGGGCCGCCTACCTCGATGTCGTCACTCGACAACTGCAGCAGAGTGTCGACGTCTTGGGAGTTGAGTGCATCGTGCCACGCGAGGACGGTGGCGATCTCGGAGGTGCTCATGGCGACAACGCTATCCAATGCGGATTCACGACTGGGTGAGGGCTGGCGGAACAGCGGATTGTGTCGGGCGTCGGTGGTCTCTAGTAGCGTCGATTCGTGAGCGATTGGCAAGCGGAAGACAGTGTGGGGGCGAAAGACGGCGTGGTGGCGGAAGACGGCCTGTTCGAGGCAACTCCGGAGGAATCCGCGATCGTCGACGAACCAGATGTCGTGTCTGTAGCCGAGCGCGCCCTGTCCTCGGTGCCGCCCGGTGCTCCTCTGGCTGTCCGCATGCGTCCGCTCACTCTTGGTGAAGTTGTCGGTCAACAGCACTTACTCGGGCCCGGCGCGCCACTCCGCAGAATGGTCGAGGGGTCCGGCGCCGCATCGGTACTTCTGTACGGACCTCCCGGCACCGGCAAGACCACGCTCGCATCGTTGATCTCGGGTGCTACCGGCCGCCGGTTCGAGGCTCTGTCGGCTCTGTCCGCCGGAGTCAAAGAAGTCCGCGGTGTCATCGAACTCGCGCGCCGCCGCCTGCTGAACGGCGAACAAACCGTCTTGTTCATCGACGAGGTTCATCGCTTCTCCAAGACCCAGCAGGACGCCTTGCTCGCCGCGGTCGAGAACCGCATCGTGCTCTTGGTCGGCGCGACCACCGAGAACCCGTCGTTCTCGGTCGTCTCCGCTCTGTTGTCGCGCTCGTTGGTCCTGCAACTGCAATCGCTCACCGCTGCGGATGTCCAGGAACTGCTCGAGCGCGCTGTCGCCGACGAACGCGGGTTCGGCGGAGCGATCACGATCGACGACGACGCGATGGAACACCTCGTTCGTCTGGCGGCCGGCGACGCCCGCCGAGCCCTGACGGCACTCGAGGCTGCCGCCGGGGCTGCACTGGACACCGCGGGTGACGCTTCGGGCCCGGTGGTGCTCGACCTCGCGACCGTCGAGGCCAGTGTCGACAAGGCCGCGGTTCGGTACGACCGTGCCGGAGATCAGCACTACGACGTCATCAGTGCATTCATCAAGAGCATTCGTGGATCAGACGTCGACGCCGCCCTGCACTACCTCGCACGGATGCTGACCGCGGGCGAAGACCCTCGCTTCATCGCACGGCGTCTGGTGGTTCACGCCAGCGAAGACATCGGCATGGCTGATCCGATGGCGCTGCAGACTGCCACCGCGGCGGCGCAGGCAGTGCAGCTGATCGGTATGCCGGAGGCTCGTCTGGCGCTGGCACAGGCCACCATTCATCTGGCGACGGCTCCCAAATCGGGTGCGGTCATCGCCGCACTCGGCGCGGCCATGGCCGACGTGGCCGCCGGAAAATCCGGACTGGTACCGCCGCACCTGCGTGACGGGCACTACAAGGGCGCCGAGCAATTGGGCAACGCAGTCGGATACAAGTACCCGCACGACACACGTGATGGTGTTCTGCGGCAACAGTATCCACCGGACGATCTGGTGGGTGTCGACTATTACCAGCCCACCGCGCACGGCAACGAGCGGGAGATCGCCGATCGGGTGAGCAAACTTCGCCGAATAGTTCGTGGCTGACGCCTGCCAGGTTCCACCGGCCGACGCGTTAGTCTGGACACCCATAGCTCGACGCTCTTGAAGGTAAGGACCGGTTAGTGCAAACCCACGAGATCCGCAGGCGATTCCTCGACCACTTCGTCAAGGCCGGCCACACCGAGGTGCCCAGCGCCTCGCTGATTCTCGACGACCCGAACCTTCTGTTCGTCAACGCGGGCATGGTTCCGTTCGTGCCGTTCTTCCTCGGGCAGCAGACGCCGTCCTACTCACGGGCGACGTCCGTGCAGAAGTGCGTCCGCACCCTGGACATCGAAGAGGTCGGCATCACCACCCGCCACAACACCTTCTTCCAGATGGCGGGCAACTTCTCCTTCGGTGACTACTTCAAGAAGGAAGCCATCTCCCACGCCTGGCAGTTGCTGACAGGTTCGGTCGAGGACGGCGGATACGGCATCGATCCCACGCGCCTGTGGGCCACCGTCTACCTCGACGACGACGAAGCGTTCTCGATCTGGCGCGACGAGGTAGGAGTGCCCGAAGAGCGCATCCAGCGCCGCGGCATGAAGGACAACTACTGGTCCATGGGCATTCCCGGGCCGTGCGGCCCCTGCTCGGAGATCTTCTACGACCGCGGCGCCGAATACGGCGTCGAGGGTGGCCCCGAAGCCGACGAGGATCGCTACATCGAGATCTGGAACCTCGTGTTCATGCAGAACGAGCGCGGCGAGGGCACCAACAAGGGCGACTACCCGATCCTCGGACCGTTGCCGAAGAAGAACATCGACACCGGCATGGGCGTCGAGCGCGTTGCGTTCCTCCTGCAGGGCGTCGAAAACGTCTACGAGACAGATCTTCTCCGCCCCGTCATCGACAAGGCCGCCGAACTGACCGGCAGTGTCTACGGGACCGACCACACTTCAGACGTCCGTTTCCGCGTCATCGCCGACCACGCACGCACCGCAGCGATGTTGATCGCCGACGGTGTGAACCCCGGCAACTACGGCCGCGGCTACGTCCTGCGCCGGTTGCTGCGTCGCATCGTGCGTTCGGCCAAACTGCTCGGCAGCGAGCAGCCCACCATGCGCGAGTTCATGATCGTCGTCCGCGACACGATGGCGCCGTCGTACCCGGTTCTGGAAACCGACTTCACGCGCATCGAGAACGTTGCCGTCGGCGAGGAGACCGCGTTCCTCAAGACGCTGGCTTCGGGTTCTGCTCTGTTCGAGAATGCTGCCGAGACGGTCAAGTCGTCCGGAAAGTCGGTCATCGCCGGCGATCAGGCATTTGCACTGCACGACACCTACGGCTTCCCGATCGACCTCACGCTCGAGATGGCGTCCGAGGCCGGTCTCACCGTGGACGAGGACGGCTTCCGCACGCTCATGGCCGAGCAGCGCAAGCGCGCCAAGGACGACGCTCAAGCGCGCAAGCACGCCCATGCCGACCTCACGGTCTACAAGGAACTGCTCGACCGAGGAGCCACCGAGTTCACCGGTTTCGACGAGCTCGTCTCCGAGGCTCACGTCCTCGCACTGATCGTCGACGGCGTCCGTGTCCCGGTCGCGAAGGCCGGTCAGAACGTCGAGGTCATCCTCGACCGAAGCCCTCTCTACGCAGAGTCCGGTGGACAGATCGCCGACATCGGTTCGCTCACCGCTCCGGGCCTCGAAGCCAAGGTCAACGATGTGCAGAAGATCGCCAAGAAAGTCTGGACGCACAAGGTGACGGTGCAGAAGGGTGAGATCACCGAGGGCGACGTCGTGCTCGCGCACGTCGACGCCGAGTGGCGCAAGGGTGCAACCCAGGGGCACTCCGGTACCCACATGGTGCACGCGGCGCTGCGTCAGGTGCTCGGCCCCAACGCCGTTCAGGCGGGCTCGCTCAACAAGCCGGGTTACCTCCGCTTCGACTTCTCCTGGCAGGGCGCGCTGTCCGACTCCCAGAAGCAGGACATCGAGGCACTCACCAACGAAGCCGTGGCGTCGAACTACGCGGTCAACACATTTGTCACGGATCTCGACAAGGCCAAGGCGATGGGTGCGATGGCACTCTTCGGTGAGAACTACGGCGACGAGGTTCGTGTCGTCGAAATCGGCGGCCCGTTCTCGATGGAACTGTGCGGTGGCACTCACGTCGGAAGCTCCGCACAGATCGGTCAGGTAACGCTGCTCGGTGAACAGTCGGTCGGCTCCGGAATCCGACGCGTCGAGGCGTACGTCGGTTTGGACTCCTACCGCTACCTCGCCAAGGAACGCGCGCTCCTGGCCGGACTCTCCTCCTCGCTGAAGGTTCCTTCGGAAGAGGTGCCCGCCCGCGTCGAGGCGCTCGTCGAGCGACTCAAGGTGGCCGAGAAGGAACTCGAACAGACAAAGGCCAAGGCAGTGCTGGCGTCGGCAGGCGAGTACGTCGCCAAGGCCAAGCGCATCGGCAGTGTCCTCGTCATCGCCGAGCCTGCTCCCGCCGGAGTCGGCGGAAACGACCTGCGCAGCCTAGTCACGGACATCAAGGGTCGCCTCGGCTCCGAACCTGCCGTCGTAGCTCTGCTCGGTGACGTCGACGGCAAGGTTCCGTTCGTGGTCGCCTCGAGCAAGGCAGCTCAAGGTCTCGGTGTGAAGGCCGGTGAGCTGGTCGCGTCGTTCGGTCCCAAGATCGGCGGCCGCGGCGGCGGAAAGCCCGACATGGCCCAGGGTTCGGGTTCGGACTCCGCCGGAATCCCGGCGGCGCTCGATGCGATCCGGGACAGAGTCGGAGAGCTGGCGGGCGGCAGCTGACGGTGGTGGCTACGCAGCAGGGTCCCGATCGCCCCGGCATCGACGACCCTGGTCGCGGGCGGCGCATCGCCATCGACGTGGGCAGTGTTCGCATCGGCGTCGCGTCCAGCGACCCCGACGGCATCCTCGCGACACCGGTGGAAACGGTTCCACGCTCGAAGGAGCGTGGGCCCGACGCGCCGGATATCCGGCGCATTATCGCCATCGTGTCCGAATACGAGGCCGTTGAGGTTATCGTCGGACTGCCACAGACGCTGCGCGGTGAGCAAGGTAAAGCCGCCGGTATCGCGACTGCATTCGCCAAACGACTGCAGCGGGCCGTCGAACCGATCCCGGTGAGACTGTCCGACGAACGACTGACGACCGTCACGGCTGCGCGCAATCTCCGCGAAAGTGGAGTCAAGGCACGCGGCCAGCGACCGATGATCGATCAGGCTGCGGCGGTGGAAATCCTGCAAGGCTGGCTGGACGAGCGGAGTAGAGCTGTGAAACCAGGGGAGTCGTCGAAGGACGCTGCACTGGAGGGCGATCTGTGAACGCGCGGTGGGATGAGGGCGGCGGAAGCCGGCCCACCAGTTCGTTCGACTTCGACAACGACGAGACCATGGTCATGCGTGCACTGCCGCAGAACATCGATCCGCCGCACATGTCGCGAGCCGAGGCACGCAAGCAACGCGAAGCGCGCAACAAGCGCGCCAAGCGTGGCAAGAAGGTCGGCGTTCTCGCCCTGCTGGTGTTGGTGATCGCAGTCCTCGGTGTCGGTGCATACGGCGCTCTCTGGTACATGGATCGCAACAAGACCGCGGAGGATTTTGCCGGCCCCGGCGGCGCACCCGTGGTCATCCAGATCAACAGTGGAGAAACCGCATCGGAGATCGGTGCGACGCTCGAGGCGAAGAACGTCGTCGCGAGTTCCGCTGCTTTCTACAACGCGGCGATCGCCAATCCGTCTGAGATCCAGAAGGTGCAACCCGGCTTCTACCAGGTGCCGGTGCAGAGTAGCGCCGCGAGCGCACTCGACACCTTGGTTGCCCCGGACTCCCGAGTCGGCAGTGTTGTCATCGCCGAAGGGCGTCAGCTGCACGACAGTTCGGACGCGCAGACCGGCTCGCTCAAGAAGGGCATCTACAACCTCATTTCCGAGGCGAGTTGTGTCGGCCCGGTTTCCGCTCAGAAATGTGTCTCGACAGACGAATTGAACACTGCGGGAGCATCTTCCGATCTGGCTTCGCTCGGCGTGCCCGAATGGGCGATGTCGTCGGTCAAGAGCGTGCCGGACAAGGACCGTCAGCTCGAAGGCCTGATCGCCGCCAGCAGTTGGGATTTCGATCCCACTGCGACGCCCACCGAGATCCTGCGGTCGTTGGTCGAGGGTAGCGCCGCCAAGTACGAGGCCACGGGAATTCTGACAGCCGGCAGCGGGGTCGGAATGTCTCCGTACCAGTTGTTGGTGGCAGCGTCGCTGGTCGAGCGTGAGGCGTTGCCCGCTGACATGGCCAAGGTCGCGCGGGTGATCGTCAACCGACTCGCAGTCGATCAGCCTCTGCAGTTCGACTCCACGGTCAACTACTCACTCGACACCACCGAGGTCGCAACCACGGATGCCGACCGTGAGCGCGTCACGCCCTGGAACACGTACGCAATGCCGGGTCTGCCTGCAACGCCCATCGCTTCGCCGAGCATCGACGCGCTGAAGGCCGTGGAATCGCCGGCGGCCGGTGACTGGTTGTACTTCGTCACGATCAACAAGGAAGGCCAGACGCTCTTCACCAAGAGCTACGAGGAGCATTTGGCCAACATCGAACTGGCACAGCAAAGTGGGATTCTCGACAGTGGACGGTAGTACCGCGACTTCGCTCGCGACGCCCCGTAAGGCGGCAGTTCTCGGAAGCCCGATCGCTCACTCGAAGTCCCCGTTGCTGCATCTTGCGGCGTACGCGGCTTTGGGGCTGAGCGATTGGACCTACGAGCGGATCGAATGCACCGGCGAGCAGTTGCCTGCCCTCGTCGACTCACTCGGCCCCGAATGGATCGGCCTCTCGGTGACGATGCCGGGCAAGATCGCAGCACTCGAATATGCCACCGAACGCACACCGCGAGCGGTGACCATCGGCTCGGCCAACACCCTGGTTCGCATCGACGGCGGTTGGCGTGCCGACTGCACGGACGTCGACGGAGTCAGCGGTGCGTTGATCGCCGGCGGTGTCGGCGATCTCAGCGGCACTTCGGCGGTAGTTGTCGGCGCGGGCGGCACCGCGCGGCCGGCATTGGTCGCGTTGGCCGACATGGGAGTTCGGACAGTCACCGTGGTCGCGCGTGATCCGGGGCGCGCATCCGGTGCCATCGAATGCGGCGGCGCGGTCGGGTTGGACATAGATCTGGTCGCCTTCGACGACGCACGGCTAGGCGGGATCTGTGCCGAATCCTCGGTCTTGGTCAGTACCGTTCCCGCGGAAGCGGCAGCGCCCTTTGCCCAGCAATTGGGGAAGGCGCGATTTGTCCTCGACGCGATCTACAACCCCTGGCCGACGCCACTTGCTTTGGTTGTCGAGGCGGCCGGTGGCACGGTGATCGGTGGCCTCGAGATGTTGCTCAATCAGGCCTTCGGGCAGGTAGAGCAGTTCACGGGCAAGCCCGCTCCGCGAGAGGCGATGGCAGCCGCTATCGCCTAGCTCTGTTCACAGTGTCGAGGTAGTCCACAAGACAATTCGTAGTCTGCCGCTGGTGAACGCCAGACGCCAAGCTCGAAACCATGTGGACGTTGGTGGTCTTGGCAGGCGCTGGGGTAATCGCTGGTTTCGGTGCTCGGGCGATCGTCGACAATTGGTTGCGGCGACACGGTTATCGACCAGTCGTGACTTTCTGTTGTGTGCCGCAGTGCGCCGTCGCAACAGGCTGGGTTGTCGTCGGTGCGCTGAATACCTCGGTGGTGCAGTTACTTTCCGGTCTCGCCGTGGTGTGGTGGTGCGTCGCGATCTCGACTGTCGACCTGGCTGTGCGTCGGCTGCCCAACAGTTTCACGCTGCCGGGCTACGCCGTCGTGATGGTCTACGCGACGGTGTCGGGAACGGTGTGGGTGGCGGTGGTGGGGTCGGCACTGCTCGCCGGAATCCACCTCCTGGCGCACGTGATGTCGCCTGGTTCCATGGGTGTCGGCGATGTGAAGCTCTCGCTTCCTCTGGGCGCCGTGACCGGATTGGTGGGAGCGGACGCCTGGCTGTGGTCGTTGGTGTCTGCGTCGGTGCTCACCGCAACGCTCGGCACCGCGCTGGAACTGCGAAGACGAGGGCTGGTAGCCCACAATTCGCCCATTGCGCACGGACCCTCGATGTGCCTGGCAGCCTGCGGTTCGATTGCGTTTGCCTGGCTGACGTGACGAGTGCAACATCCGCGAGAAGTCTGGCGTTATTGACCGTTCAACGACGGACGGTGAACTGCAGGAAAGACGTAACCGTCGGTTTCATACATGCGGGTATTGCCAGCGCGCGGTCCCAGTATGCGGCGAGTCGGACTTGCCGAATGTCCACACCCTGACGTTCACTGAGGTTTCGGAAATGGGACAAAACGAATCTCGTTTCGCACTCGATTATCGGGGGAACCTATGCGCACAAGGCTTTTCGTCGCTGCGGCAGCCTGTTTGGCGGCTGTGGCTGCAGGAGCGGGCGTCGCCGGCGCCGCGCCTGCACCTTCATCGGTGGCACTGGGCGGGGGCTCAGGAATCCTGCTGCCGGACGTGGATCACTCCGATCCTGACCGAGTTGCAGCATGCACGTTGACCGCGGTCGGCTACGACAACGCCGGTTCTCTCGTGGCACTCACCGCCGGACACTGCGGAGTTGTCGGGGACCGGGTGTTCGCCGAGTACCTGCCCGAGGCCGGACCCATCGGTCGGTTCTCTTACTCGAGCCCGGTCTCGGACATCGCCGTGATCGATCTCGACGACGCCAAGGTAGCTCCGCTGCGTACCGTCGGCGGCACGACGATCAACGGAATCGGCGCCCCGCCGGCACCGGGCACGATCGTGTGCAAGGAAGGCCGTTCGACCGGCAACACGTGCGGTATCACCTGGGGCTACGACTCCGTCTACGGTGAGATCGTCGAGCACACGTGCTCGATTCCCGGTGATTCCGGTGGACCGCTCGTCGTCGGTGACCGCCTGGTGGGCTTGATCAGCAACGGCTACCCGCCGTACTGCTTCGAGCCGCTTCCGCCGCCGTTCCACGCTCCCGACAACTCGGCGGACATCAACATCGGTTTGGCTGACATCAACGCAAACGGTGGAGGATTCCGCCTGTTCTAGACCCACAGGTACCTCTGAGATGGCCCACACGCCTCGTGCGTGTGGGCCATCTGTGTTCACCGGGAGGACCACTGTGACAACTGAGGTCTGCGACGTGGAAAGATGGTCGGCGTGCTGCGTTGGATAACTGCCGGAGAATCCCATGGTCCCGCCCTCGTCGCGATGCTCGAGGGCATGGTCGCGGGGGTCGAAGTGACCTCTGAGGCCATCTCGTCCGAACTTGCCCGTCGTCGACTCGGTTACGGCCGTGGCGCACGGATGAAGTTCGAGGCCGATAAGGTCACCATCATCGGCGGTGTCCGCCACGGATTTACGCTCGGTGGCCCCGTGGCCATCGAGATCGGCAACACCGAGTGGCCCAAGTGGGAAACCATCATGTCCGCCGACCCGGTCGACCCGGACCTGCTCGCCGATCAGGCTCGCAATGCCCCGTTGACGCGCCCGCGTCCCGGACACGCCGATTACAGCGGAATGCTCAAGTACGGCTTCAACGACGCGCGTCCCGTCCTCGAGCGCGCCAGCGCTCGCGAGACCGCAGCCCGCGTGGCCGCTGGAACCGTCGCACGGTCCTTCCTGCGTCAGGTATTCGGTGCCGAGGTCGTTTCACACGTTATTTCCATCGGTGCTTCCGAGCCGTACGTCGGACCCGTGCCGGAGGGCAAGGATCTCGACGCGATCGACGCGAGCCCGGTCCGCGCATTCGACAAGGCTGCAGAAGAGTCGATGATCGCCGAGATCGAATCGGCGAAGAAGGACGGCGACACCCTCGGTGGCGTCGTGGAGGTCGTCATCCACGGCCTGCCGGTCGGACTCGGCACCTTCGTCAGCGGCGCCGAGCGTCTCGATTCACGACTTGCTGCTGCTCTCATGGGAATTCAGGCCATCAAGGGCGTTGAGGTCGGTGACGGCTTCGAGACCGCGCGACGTCGTGGCAGCGAAGCTCACGACGAAATCCGCCCGGGCCCGGACGGCATCGTGCGCTCCACGAACCGCGCAGGCGGAATCGAAGGTGGCATGACCAATGGTGAGGCTCTTCGAGTTCGCGCCGCGATGAAGCCGATCTCGACGGTTCCGCGCGCTCTGGCGACGGTCGACATGGAGAGCGGCGAGGAAGCGGTTGCCATCCACCAGCGCAGCGACGTGTGCGCGGTTCCGGCCGCCGGCGTCGTCGCCGAGTCGATGGTCGCGCTCGTCGTGGCTCAGGCTGCACTCGAAAAGTTCGGTGGTGATTCCATTGCTGAAACCACTGCCAACTACCGTCGTTACGCCGAGGGCATCGCAGCCCGACCGCCTCGATAGGACTCACGTATCGATGAAGCCGAAGGCTGTACTCATCGGTCCGCCCGGTGCCGGCAAATCGACCATCGGTCGACGTCTCGCGCAGGCACTCGAACTCGAATTGGTCGATACCGACGCCGAGATCGAACGGACCACGGGTAGGACGATCCCGGAGATCTTCACCCATGACGGAGAGCCTCGGTTTCGTGAAATCGAGGAATCGGTGGTTCGCGAAGCGTTGCAGGCCACCGACGGAATCGTCTCGCTCGGCGGTGGTGCGATCCTCTCCGATCGCACGCGCGAACTGCTCCAGGGGCACACGGTCATCTACCTCGAGATCAGTGTCGCCGAAGGGCTTCGCCGCACGGGGGCGAACAATCATCGCCCGCTGCTGGCCGGCGGAGATCCCAAGGTCAAGTACCAGGAGTTGATGAGGCGTCGTCGTCCGCTGTACCGGCGTTCGGCCACGATTCGGATTCGGACCGACGGCCGAAGTCCGGCGCGTGTCGTCGGGCAACTGGTGTCGAAACTTCAAGACAAATGAACAACCGGAGCGGAGTAGTGGAGCAGTGACCGAACCCGTACGTGTAGAGGTGAAGACCGCAAGTCCTTACCCGGTCGTGATCGGCCGCGGCCTGCTCGGTGATCTCGTTGCCGAGTTCGACGGCGCGCGCACTGTCGCGATCTTCCATCAGCCGCCGCTGGCAGAGACCGCGGAGGCCGTACGGGCTGCGTTGGCGGAGAAGGGAATCGACGCCCACCGTATCGAGATCCCCGATGCCGAGGACGGCAAGGATCTTGCTGTCGCGGGCTTCTGCTGGGACGTGCTCGGCCGGATCGGCCTGACTCGCAGCGACGCGATCATGAGCTTGGGCGGGGGAGCGGCGACCGACCTCACCGGCTTCGTCGCGGCTACGTGGATGCGCGGTGTCAAGGTAGTTCACGTCCCCACCACCTTGCTCGCGATGGTCGACGCAGCAGTGGGCGGCAAGACCGGTATCAACACCGAAGCGGGCAAGAACCTCGTCGGTTCGTTCCACGAACCGGGAGCGGTGTTCATCGATCTCGCGACGCTCGAGACTGTGCCGCACAACGAGATCGTTGCAGGCATGGCCGAGGTCATCAAGACCGGATTCATCGCCGACCCGGTGATCCTGGATCTCATCGAAGCCGATCCCAAGGCAGCTCTCGATCCGTCGGGAACTGTTCTGCCCGAGTTGATTCGGCGCTCCGTAGAGGTCAAGGCCAAGGTCGTGGCCGCGGATCTGCGCGAGTCGGATCTGCGCGAAATCCTCAACTACGGCCACACCCTCGGCCACGCGATCGAACGTCGTGAGCGCTACAAGTGGCGCCACGGTGCCGCTGTCTCCGTCGGCCTGGTCTTCGCTGCCGAACTCGGACGGCTCGCGGGCCGACTCGACGACGCCACCGCGGATCGTCACAAGTCGATCCTCGATCTCGTCGGGCTGCCGACGTCGTACGACGGTGATGCGTTCGGCGATCTGATGAAGGGAATGCAGACCGACAAGAAGAACCGTGCCGGGCTGCTGCGTTTCGTGGTCCTCGACGGACTGGCCAAGCCGGGTCGCCTCGAGGGGCCGGATCCGAGTCTGCTGGTTGCGGCGTACTCCGCGATTGCCCGCGATGCGCGGCCGGCCGGCGGAACGGTCCTGTTGTGAGGATCAACGTCGTCAACGGACCCAATCTGGGGCGTCTGGGTAAGCGTCAGCCCGAGGTCTACGGCGCGACCACACACGACGATCTGATCGAATTGTGCGTCGCGGCAGGCAAGGAGCTCGGCGTCGAGGTGATCGTCCGTCAGAGCGATCACGAAGGCGATCTGCTCGGTTGGATCCACGACGCGGCGGACGCGGGGGAACCGGTGATCCTCAATGCCGGTGGCTTGACGCACACGTCGGTGGTCCTGCGAGATGCATGCGCCGAACTGACCGCAGGTCTCGTCGAGGTACACATCTCGAACGTTCATGCGCGAGAAGAGTTTCGGCACCACTCCTACCTGAGTCCGATTGCGACCGGAGTGATCGTCGGACTCGGCGTCGCCGCGTATCCGCTGGCGATCAGGTTCCTCGCCGAGCGAGGCTGAACGAGGGAAGTCGAAAAAACAGCCACACGAATGCGGCCCCGAGGAAAATATCCTCGGGGCCGCATTCGGTTGTGTGGACGGTGGGCGTTACTGCTCGCGCTTGCCCAGATCGATCGCCGGGAAGACCGCGGTATCGGCGTCGGATTCCTCGACGGACATCGCGGCTCCGCTGTATGCGTGCTGCTCGGTGGGGGAGTCGTAGCCCTCGCTGACGGGCACCGGTTCGTGGTGACGCTCGTGGGACGGGGTCTGCGGAGCTGTTCCGTTCTTGCGCTGTTCACGGCTGACGAAGAAGCGTCCGACGGTGATGGCGATCATGGCGGGGACGAAGATGAGAAGGATCGTGAACGCCGCACCGGAGGTCACCTCGAAGAACAAGCCCTGCTGGGTGAGTTCGAGGGAGGGGACCAGGCTGAGTGCCCAGCTGGCAGCGCCTGCGACGAACCCGCCGACCAATGCGGCCTTGAGCCACAGCATGGTCAGATCGGCGCCGTCCTCGGGTTCGGGGAAATTCCGGCGGTCACGAATGCCGTCGATACCACCCCAGATCGCGGCGAAGACGATGACGATCAACAGGGACAGCCAGCGCAGGGTGGACCCCTGAAGTGGCCACTGTGCGATCGCTGCACCGAGCAACGCACGAAACACAACATGTATCAGGGCCATGCCGAGGCCACGTACCAACCACGCATTCATGGGTACAGCCTAACTAGAACCCATTACACCTTGTGGCCTAACCCACACTTATTGCTGTAACCGCGAGTTTCGAGTTGATCGGCAGGTCTGCGCGGGCGGTAGGTTCGAGGGATGCCGGTCGACTTCAGAACACGCCGTGAATCCCTCAGACGCCTCCTCTCGGAGCGCGAACTCGACGCGATTCTCGTCACAGATCTCCTCAACATCAGATACCTCACCGGTTTCACCGGTTCCAATGCGGCGCTCGTCGTCAGTGCATCCGATTCAGCGTCCGACGAGCGTGAGACGGTGATTTGCACCGACGGCCGCTACGTCACGCAGGTGTCAGAGCAGGTGCCGGACCTTCGGGCCGAAATCGCCCGTTCGAGTGCTGCGCACTTGATCGAGAAGTCCACGGCGCCCGTTCTCGCGTTCGAGTCACATGTGGCGACGTTCGCCGAACATCGGGCTTGGACCGAAGCAGCGCCGAAGATCCGGTTCGAACCGGTGAGCGGACTCGTCGAACAATTGCGCATGGTCAAGGACGAGTACGAGGTGGAGTTGTTGCGAGCCGCGTGCACCGCAGCCGATGTCGCGTTGGCGCAGTTGATCGCTCGCGGTGGTCTGCGACCTGGCCGAACGGAACGAGAGGTCGGCCGCGAGCTGGAAAATCTGATGCTCGACAACGGGGCGGACGGTATTTCCTTCGAGACGATCGTGGCGGCCGGCGCCAACTCGGCGATTCCGCATCACCGACCGACCGATGCGATCCTGGCGTCGGGTGACTTCGTCAAACTCGACTTCGGCGCCCAGGTCGGTGGGTACCACTCGGACATGACACGGACCTACGTGCTCGAGTCCGTTTCCGATTGGCAACGGGAGATCTACGAGCTCGTCGCGCGTTCGCAAGCTGCCGGTTGCGACGCGCTCGCGCCGGGTGTCGAATGTGCGGCAGTCGACGCCGTCGCCCGTGCGGTGATCGACGATGCAGGCTACGGCGAGTTGTTCCTGCACGGCCTCGGCCACGGTGTGGGGCTCGAAATCCACGAAGCACCGGGGATCGGCAAGCTCGGCACCGGTACACTTCTTTCCGGCGCGGCGGTGACCGTCGAGCCGGGCGTGTACTTCTCCGGGCGCGGAGGTGTACGGATCGAGGACACGCTCGTTGTTCGTGAGCAGGGGCCAGAGCTGCTCACACTGACCGCAAAAGACCTTACCGTCGTCTGAGACGGTTTCCCGACCCCTAGGAGACGCGAAGCAAGTGGCTTCCACCAGTGATTTCAAGAATGGTCTGGTTCTGCAGATCGAAGGCCAGCTGTGGACGATCATCGAGTTCCAGCACGTCAAGCCCGGCAAGGGCCCTGCCTTCGTGCGCACCAAGCTCAAGAACGTGCTCTCGGGCAAGGTAGTGGACAAGACGTTCAACGCCGGTGTGAAGGTCGAGACCGCCACGGTCGACCGTCGTGACATGACGTACCTGTACCACGACGGCAGCGACTACATCTTCATGGACGGCGACACCTACGACCAGGTGTCGATCAGCGAATCCACCGTCGGCGACCAGTCGCGTTTCCTGCTCGAGAACATGGCAGTCCAGGTCGCGACCCACGAAGACGTTCCCCTCTTCGTCGAGCTTCCGGTCACCGTCGAGCTCGTCGTCAAGCACACCGATCCGGGCCTGCAGGGCGACCGCTCCACCGGCGGCACCAAGCCTGCGACCCTCGAGACCGGTGCCGAGATCAACGTCCCGCTCTTCATCAACACCGGTGACAAGCTCAAGGTCGATTCTCGTGACGGCAACTACCTCGGGCGTGTGAATTCCTGAGTGTCCGGCACACATAAGAAACTCGGTGCACGCCACAAGGCGCGCAAGCGTGCCGTCGACTTCCTCTTCGAAGCCGAGGCACGTGACCTCGATCCGGTCGCACTGGCGTCGGAGCGTTCCGATCTGTCCGTCAAGGACGACGCGGTAGCACCCGTCGCGGCCTACACCGTCACGTTGGTGTCCGGCGTTGCGGAGAATCTGGACCGGATCGATCAGGTCATCTCCTCGCATCTGCAGGACTGGACGCTCGAGCGTCTGCCCGCCGTCGACCGTGCGATTCTGCGGATCGCCGTGTGGGAGCTCTTCCACGCGACGGACGTTCCGCCGGTTGTCGCCGTGGACGAGGCCGTCGAACTCGCGAAGCAGCTCTCGACGGACGACTCTCCGGGATTCGTCAACGGAATCCTCGGCCAGGTCGTTCTCGTTGCGCCGCAGGTTCGATCGGCTGCGGCCGCGACCTCCCAGCGCGCGCAGGAATCGGATTCGGGTACCGAGTAGCAAGTTTTGTTCCACCACCGCCGTGCGAGTGTCACCGAGCGCGTTGTGTGTCTGCACACAACCGGTCGGAGTCGCTGCTCGCACGGCGGGATCAGGTCTGTCGGCTGATAGGGTGGGGACCGTCAGACATCCTTTAACGATCCGTCCAGTGAGGCGGAGAAGGAGGTCGCTGCATGAGCGTGCCCGAAGGGTCTCGCCCATCCGATCTTGCAGGTCCAGGTAACTCGAAGGCGCCGGTCGGTGCCGAGGCAGGCAGCGAAACCCGCGAATTGTTGTCCGCCCAGGATGTGGGCAGGACCATCGCGCGGATCGCTCACGAGATCATCGAGAAGACCGCACTCGACGGACCCGAGGGAACTGCCCCTCGTGTGGTCCTGATCGGTATCCCGACGCGTGGAACCACCCTAGCCACGCGACTGCGCGCCAAGATCGAAGAATTCTCCGGTGTGCGTCTTCCCATCGGATCTCTCGACATCACCCTCTACCGCGACGATCTCCGGAACAAGCCGCACCGCCCGCTCGAGCGCACGTCCGTCCCCGAGGGTGGCGTCGACAATGCGCTGGTCGTTCTCGTGGACGACGTCCTCTTCTCCGGTCGCACCGTGCGCTCGGCACTTGACGCGTTGCGCGATCTGGGCCGCCCCCGCGCGGTCCAACTCGCAGTGCTCGTGGATCGTGGTCACCGCGAACTCCCGCTGCGCGCCGACTACGTCGGCAAGAACGTCCCGACCGCGAGGTCCGAGGACGTCAAGGTTCTCCTCCAGGAGCACGACGGCAGGGAAGCGGTAGTCATCTCCGGGGGTAAGAACGCGTGAAGCACCTACTTTCCATCGCGGACCTCGATCGTGAGTCCGCGGTAGAACTTCTCGACGAGGCAGAACGGTTCGAGCAGGCACTTCTGGGACGAGAGGTACGCAAGCTCCCGACGCTGCGCGGACGCACGGTCATGACGGTGTTCTTCGAGAACTCGACGCGCACCCGGGTGTCTTTCGAGGTGGCAGGCAAATGGATGAGTGCCGACGTCATCAATGTCAGCGCATCCAGTTCCTCGGTGTCCAAAGGTGAATCCCTGCGCGATACCGCGATGACCCTGCGCGCGGCCGGTGCCGACGCACTCATCGTGCGCCACCCGGCTTCGGGCGCCGCCCACCAGATCGCAAAGTGGACCGGAGCGGTCGACGACGGTGGCCCGGCAGTCATCAACGCAGGTGACGGCACGCACGAGCACCCCACTCAGGCGCTTCTCGACGCTTTGACCCTTCGCCAGCGTCTCGGCGACATCGAGGGCAAGCGGATCGCCATCGTCGGCGACATCCTGCACAGCCGTGTCGCCCGCTCCAACGCACTGCTGCTCTCGATGCTCGGTGCTGAGGTTGTTCTTGTTGCGCCGCCGACACTGCTGCCGGTCGGTGCGCACACGTGGCCGGTCACGGTCTCGCATTCGCTCGACGCCGAACTGCCCGGACTCGACGCGGTGCTGATGCTGCGGGTTCAGGTCGAACGCATGAACGGTGGCTTCTTCCCGTCGCAGCGCGAGTACTCGATCAACTACGGCCTGTCCGAGAAGCGGCTGGCGATGCTGGCCGATCACGCGGTGGTCCTGCACCCCGGCCCGATGCTGCGCGGCATGGAGATTGCATCCGCCGTTGCCGATTCCTCCAAAACTGCTGTACTGCAACAGGTTACCAACGGCGTACACATGCGCATGGCTGTCTTGTTCCGACTGCTGGTCGGGTCGGAGGACGGTGCGCTGTGACCAGAAACGAGAACGGAGAATCACCCGTGAGTGTCCTGCTCCGCGGAGTCCTGATCTACGGAGAAGGTGAGCCCACCGACGTACTCGTCGGCGACGGCACGATCCTCGAGATCGGCGTGGACCTCGATCCGGCCACGGCATCCGAGGTGATCGATGCCGGCGGGCAGATCCTGCTTCCCGGCTTCGTGGACCTGCACACACATCTGCGTGAGCCCGGCCGCGAAGACACCGAGACCATCGAAACCGGAAGCTCGGCAGCGGCTCTGGGTGGATACACCGCGGTCTTCGCGATGGCCAACACGAGTCCCGTCGCCGATTCGGTGGTCATCACCGATCACGTCTGGCGACGCGGGCAGGAAGTCGGCCTCGTCGACGTCCACCCCGTCGGCGCAGTCACAGCGGGCCTGGAAGGCAAGCAACTCGCCGAGATGGCGACCATGGCCGCAGGCGTCGGCAAGGTCAAGATGTTCTCCGACGACGGCCACTGCGTCTACGACCCACTGATCATGCGTCGCGCGCTCGAATACTCCAGCTCACTGGGCGTCCTGATCGCCCAGCACGCGGAAGAGCCGCGTTTGACCGTCGGTGCGGTCGCCCACGAGGGCCCCACGGCCGCGCGTCTCGGCCTGGCCGGGTGGCCGCGAGCAGCCGAAGAATCGATCGTGGCCCGCGACGCACTGCTCGCGCGTGACGCCGGCGCCCGCGTTCACATCTGCCACGCCTCCACCGCCGGAACCGTCGAACTCGTGAAGTGGGCTCGCAGCCAAGGGATTTCGATCACCGCCGAGGTCACCCCGCATCACCTGCTCCTCGACGATTCACGGCTCGAGACGTACGACGCGATCAACAAGGTCAACCCGCCCTTACGTGAGGCCAGTGATGTTGCCGCGCTGCGCAAGGGTCTGGCCGAGGGAATCATCGACTGCGTCGCGACCGACCATGCTCCGCACGCCGAGCAGGACAAGTGCTGCGAGTTCGCAGCCGCTCGCCCTGGAATGCTCGGCCTCGAGACCGCACTCTCGATCATCGTGCAGACGATGGTCCAGCCCGGCCTGCTGGACTGGCGCGGTGTTGCCCGGGTCATGAGCGAGCGCCCCGCGGCAATCGTGGGCCTCGACGATCAGGGCCGTCCCATCGAGGTGGGGGAGCCCGCGAACCTGACATTGGTCGATCCGTCGGCCGAGTGGACGGTCCACGGTCCCGACCTGGCGAGTGTCGCGCATAACACTCCGTACGAGTCGATGACATTGCCCGCTCGGGTCACGACCACACTGTTACGTGGCCGCATCACCGCACACGACGGGAATGTGCGGCTGCGGAGTAGCGAGGAGTAGCGCGTCATGGACAGAGCACTGTGGATCATCGGTCTGGCGATCTTCTGGGTCGCGATGATCGGCCTGATGTACGTCGGCTGGCGTGGACGCGCTCGACGCCAGAAAGACAAGATCGGCGAACTGCCGACGGTACCGGCAACCCTGGGTGAACTGCTCGTCCTGCCGACCACCGGCCTGTACGTCGGCAGCACCATCGCACCCAGTTGGCAGGACCGAATCGCCGTCGGCGACCTCGGTTTCCGCGCCACCTGCGAGATCAGCCGCTACAGCGGCGGAATTCTGGTCGAGCGTGACGGCGCGTCGGCCATCTGGATTCCGGAGAAGTCGATCCGCGCGATCCGCACGGAGAACGGTCTTGCCGGCAAGGTCATGAGCAAGGACGGCGTCCTGGTGATTCGCTGGGAATTGCCGAGCGGAACTGAGATCGACACGGGCGTGCGCGGTGACGACAAGACGGTTTATCCGGACTGGGTCAAGCCGGTGACTGCTTCGAACAAGACCGCTTCGAACAAGACGAATGACAACGAAGACGCAAGCTCTGGCGACATCGAGCAGAACGGAAAGAACGCATGAGCGGCTTTGACAACAGCCCCGCAGTACTGGTCCTCGAAGACGGACGGGTGTTCCGCGGAACCACCTTCGGTGCGGTTGGACAGACCCTGGGCGAAGCGGTGTTCAGCACCGGAATGACCGGCTACCAGGAAACGCTCACCGATCCCAGCTACCACCGCCAGATCGTCGTCTCCACCGCACCGCAGATCGGCAACACCGGCTGGAACGACGAAGACGACGAGTCGGTCGGACCGACCGGCGAGCGTGCCGGCGCCAAGATCTGGGTTGCCGGGTACGTCGTTCGTGACCCCTCGCGCGTCACCTCGAGCTGGCGTGCAACCGGTTCGCTGCAGGCCAAGCTCGAAGAGCAGGGCATCGTCGGAATCGCCGGGATCGACACTCGTGCCCTGGTTCGCCACCTGCGTACTCGCGGTTCGATGAAGGCCGGAATTTTTTCCGGTGAAGCCATCGCCGCCGATGACGAACTGGTCCGACGGGTTCAGGATCAGCCGACCATGCTCGGCGCCGATCTTGCCGGTGAGGTCAGCACCACCAGCGGCTACGTCGTCGAGCCGAAGGGCGGGGAGGCGCTGTACACGGTTGCCGCCATCGACCTCGGTATCAAGACCAACACCCCGCGCATGTTCGCCGAGCGCGGTATCCGCGTCCACGTGTTGCCGTCCAACGCGAGTCTCGAACAGATCCTCGACCTGAAGGCCGACGGAGTGTTCCTCTCCAACGGTCCCGGTGACCCGGCCACCGCCGACGGCGCAGTCCACCTCACGAAAGAGGTCATCGGACAGGGCTTGCCGCTGTTCGGTATCTGCTTCGGCAACCAGATCCTGGGCCGCGCCCTGGGCCTGAGCACCTACAAGATGAAGTTCGGCCACCGCGGCATCAACATCCCGGTGATCGAGCATCAGACCGGTCGCATCGCGATCACCGCTCAGAACCACGGCTTCGCGCTCGAAGGCGAAGCCGGTCAGGAATTCGACACCCCGTTCGGCCGCGCGGTGGTCAGCCACACCTGCGCCAACGACGGAGCCGTCGAAGGTGTTCGCCTGCTGGACGATTCGGCCTTCTCGGTGCAGTACCACCCCGAGGCGGCAGCCGGCCCGCACGACGCCGCGTACCTCTTCGACCGCTTCACCAGCCTGCTCTCCGCACGGAAAGAAACCGGAGTCAAGAACTAATGCCACGCCGTACAGATCTCAAGCACATCCTGGTAATCGGCTCCGGTCCGATCGTCATCGGTCAGGCCTGCGAGTTCGACTACTCGGGCACCCAGGCCTGCCGCGTCCTCCAGGAGGAGGGCCTGCGCGTCAGCCTGGTCAACTCCAACCCGGCCACCATCATGACGGACCCCGAGTTCGCCGACGCCACGTACGTCGAGCCGATCACGGCCGAGTTCCTCGAGAAGGTCATCGCCAAGGAAGCCTTGCAGGGCAACAAGATCGACGCCGTCCTCGCGACGCTCGGCGGTCAGACTGCGCTCAACGCCGCAGTGGCGCTGCACGAGCAGGGCATCCTCGAGAAGTACGACGTCGAACTGATCGGCGCCGACTTCGATGCCATCCAGCGCGGCGAGGATCGCCAGAAGTTCAAGGACATCGTCGCCAAGGTCGGTGGCGAATCCGCGAAGTCCGCAGTTTGCTACACGATGGACGAAGTACACGCCACGGTCGCCGAACTCGGCTACCCGGTTGTCGTGCGTCCGTCCTTCACCATGGGCGGCCTCGGTTCCGGCATGGCGTACGACGTCGACGATCTCAACCGCATCGCCGGTGGCGGTCTGGCCGCGTCGCCGACGGCGAACGTCCTGATCGAGGAATCCATCCTCGGCTGGAAGGAATACGAACTCGAGCTCATGCGCGACAGTCGCGACAACGTCGTGATCGTCTGCTCCATCGAGAACGTCGACCCGGTCGGTGTCCACACCGGAGACTCGGTCACCGTCGCCCCGGCGATGACGCTGACCGACCGCGAGTACCAGGCGATGCGCGACCTTTCCATCGACATTCTGCGTGAGGTGGGCGTCGACACCGGCGGCTGCAACATCCAGTTCGCGATGGACCCGAAGGACGGCCGCCTGGTCGTCATCGAGATGAACCCGCGTGTCTCCCGCTCGTCGGCTCTGGCGTCGAAGGCGACCGGTTACCCGATCGCGAAGATGGCGGCCAAGCTTGCCATCGGCTACACGCTCGACGAGATCGTCAACGACATCACCAAGGAAACCCCGGCTTGCTTCGAGCCGACGCTCGACTACGTCGTCGTCAAGGCTCCGCGGTTCGCTTTCGAGAAGTTCCCCGGTGCCGACGGAACTCTGACCACCACGATGAAGTCGGTGGGCGAGGCCATGAGCATCGGCCGCAACTTCACCGAGGCTTTCGGCAAGGTCATGCGTTCGCTCGAGACCAAGCGTGCGGGTTACTGGACCGGCGCCGACATCGAGACGGAGAGCCTGGATGCACTGCTCGCCGATCTGAGCGTTCCGCAGGACGGCCGCATGTACGGCATCGAGAAGGCATTCGCGCTCGGCGCAACTGTCGAGCAGCTCTTCGACGCCACCAAGATCGATCCGTGGTTCCTCGACCAGTTCCAGCAGATTCACGAGCTCGGTGAAAAGCTGCGCGCTGCAGAGTCTTTCGACGAGGCTTCCCTGCGTCAGGCCAAGTACCACGGCATCTCGGACCGCCAGATCGCGGCTCTGCGCCCCGAACTCGGTGGTGACACGCACGCAGGTGAGGACGCCGTTCGCGCTCTGCGTGATCAGCTGGGCGTGCGCCCCGTCTACAAGACCGTCGACACCTGCGCCGCAGAGTTCGAGGCCAAGACGCCGTACCACTACTCGACCTACGAGCTCGATCCCGAGGCCGAGTCCGAAGTTGCTCCGCAGACCGAGCGACCCAAGGTTCTGATCCTCGGATCCGGCCCCAACCGCATCGGTCAGGGCATCGAGTTCGACTACTCGTGTGTCCACGCGGCGCAGACGCTGTCCGAGGCCGGGTACGAGACCGTCATGGTCAACTGCAACCCCGAGACCGTCTCCACGGACTACGACACCGCTGATCGCCTGTACTTCGAGCCGCTGACGTTCGAGGACGTCTTCGAGGTCTACCGCGCGGAGGCGCAGTCGGGCACCGTTGCCGGCGTCATCGTCCAGCTCGGCGGCCAGACCCCGCTCGGACTGGCGAAGCGTCTCGAAGCTGCCGGCGTCCCCATCGTGGGAACCAGCCCCGCAGCCATCGACCTGGCGGAGGACCGCGGCGAATTCGGTCGCGTACTGACCGAAGCCGGTCTGCCCGCACCGAAGTTCGGTACCGCCACCACGTTCGACGGCGCCCGCGAGATCGCAGCAGGCATCGGCTACCCGGTGCTGGTGCGTCCGTCGTACGTGCTCGGTGGACGCGGCATGGAGATCGTCTACGACGAGGCTTCCCTCGCCGACTACATCTCGCGCGCCACGGAGATCTCCGACGATCGTCCGGTCCTGGTCGACCGCTTCCTCGAAGACGCGGTCGAGATCGACGTCGACGCTCTGTGTGACGGCACCGAGGTGTACCTCGGCGGCGTCATGGAGCACATCGAGGAAGCCGGCATTCACTCCGGTGACTCGGCGTGTGCGCTCCCGCCCATCACTCTGGGCCGGGCGGATCTCGAGAACGTCCGCCGCTCCACCGAGGCTCTCGCGAAGGGCATCGGCGTCAAGGGCCTGCTCAACGTCCAGTACGCCCTCAAGGACGACATCCTCTACGTGCTGGAAGCAAATCCCCGCGCCAGCCGCACGGTTCCGTTCGTGTCCAAGGCGACGGCCGTCCAGCTGGCCAAGGCATGCGCCCGCGTCATGCTCGGCGAATCCATCGCGGAACTGCGTGCGAGCGGCATTCTGCCGGCGAAGGGCGACGGCGGAAACACCCCGGCCGGTGCACCGATCGCGGTCAAGGAAGCTGTGTTGCCGTTCAACCGCTTCCGCCGCGCCGACGGTACCGGCGTGGATACCTTGCTCAGCCCGGAAATGAAGTCCACCGGTGAAGTCATGGGAATCGACTTCGACTTCGGTACGGCTTTTGCCAAGTCGCAGACTGCCGCCTACGGTTCGTTGCCCACCACGGGCGCGGTGTTCGTCTCGGTCGCCAACAAGGACAAGCGTTCGCTGATCTTCCCGGTCAAGCGCCTGGCAGACCTCGGATTCACCATTCTTGCCACCGAAGGAACCGCAGATGTTTTGCGGCGCAACGGTATCGAGTGCAAGCAGGTGTACAAGCAGTCGGGTGAAGATGTTCCGGCCGGTGCCGAGACCATCGTCGACCAGATCCGCAGCGGCGAGGTCGCCATGGTCATCAACACGCCGTACGGCAACAACGGCCCGCGTGTCGACGGCTACGAGATCCGAAGCGCAGCGGTTGCGTCGAACATCCCGTGCATCACGACGGTGCAGGGCGCCTCGGCTGCCGTGCAGGGCATCGAAGCAGCCATTCGCGGCGACATCGGAGTTCACTCCCTGCAGGAATTGCACGCAGGTCTTCGTCAGCCGGCACAGCAGTCGTGAGTCACAGTTGGGGGCAGCGTCTCCGGTCCGCGATCGCGGACCGGGGGCGGCTGTGCGTCGGTATCGACCCGCATCCCGCGCTTCTCGACGCGTGGGGACTGCCGCGTACGGCCGAAGGTCTCGAGACTTTCGCCGAGATCTGCGTCGAGGCCTTCACCGGTGAGGTCGGACTGGTCAAACCTCAGGTCGCGTTCTTCGAGGCTTACGGCAGCGCCGGCTTCGCCGTGTTGGAGCGGACCATCTCGGTTCTTCGCGATGCGGGAACTCTGGTCGTCGCGGATGCCAAGCGCGGTGACATCGGTTCGACGATGGACGCGTACGCGCAAGCCTGGTTGGGTGATTCGCCGTTGGCCTCCGACTCGGTCACCGTTTCGCCGTACCTGGGATTCGGGGCGCTGACTCCGACACTCGAACTGGCACGGCAGAACGCCCGCGGGATCTTCGTCCTGGCACGAACCTCCAATCCGGAAGGCGGCGTACTTCAACAGTCGTCGACTGACGGTGTGAGCGTGGCTCAGTCGATCGTCGACGCTGCGGTCGATGCGAACGGCGACGGCCGTGACACCGTCGGACTGGTGGTCGGTGCAACTCGGGACCACGGTCTGGACCTGTCGCAGTTCAACGGCCCGATTCTCGCTCCGGGACTCGGCGCTCAGGGTGCGACGGCAGCGGATCTCGCAGACATCTTCGCGGGATCGACCGAGCTCCTGCTGCCGAACACTTCCCGTGGGGTGCTCAAGCATGGTCCTTCGGTATCGGCACTTCGGGAGGCAGCAATGCGTGACCGAGACGAGATCGAAGCCGCATTGGCGAACTGATCCGTGAGTGACCTCGAGGCTCGTTCGAGCGGTGGAACCCGGTGGTACCGTCCGTCGGTGAATCGTTGGTGGCAGATCGGACTTCTCGTCGCGGCGTGCGCGCTGCTGGCCACCGGGTTCCAATCCGTCACCGGCGTACACGGCGACGATCTCGCCGTGTACCGGACAGCGGGTCAGGCCGTCCTCGACGGCTCGAACCTGTACGACGAGTCGTTCAACGCGAGACTGCCGTTCACGTATCCGCCCTTCGCTGCGCTCGTCGCCGTTCCAGTCGCCCTGGGTTCCTGGGGTGCGGTCCAGTGGGGATGGAGTTTCGTCAGCCTCCTGATGCTGGCCGCGATCATCGTGCTCAGCTATCGCGAAGTCCCGTTCACACGTAAGCGGCCAGTCGTCGTCTACGTGGGTTTCCTGGTCCTGTGGACGGCGGCATCGCCGATCTCCGATCACCTCGGGTACGGCCAGGTCGGGTTGTTTCTGACTCTCCTGTGCTTGATCGACGTGCTGGCTCGACCACGGTGGATTCCCGAGGGCGTGCTGGTGGGGATCGCCGGCGCGGTCAAACTGGTGCCACTCGTCTACATCGGTTACTACGTGATCACCGGGCGCTGGAAAGCAGTTGCGGGCGGCCTCGCCGGCTTCCTCGGCGCCACGGCTCTGGGCTTTGCGGTTCTCCCACGCCAGACGATCGACTACTTCGGCGACATCGCCTCACTCTCGGGGCGCGTCGCCGTCGGTGACCCGTCCGTGTTCGGTAACCAGTCCGTGCGTGGAATGGCCTTGCGGCTACTTCCCGAGGGCCTGGTGGGTCCGGCATGGCTCGTCGCCTGTGCGGTGTTGGGTGTCCTCGGAATTGTCGCGACGCGGCGCGCTCAGCGCCTGCGGGGCGATCTCGCCGGTTTCACGGTGGTGGCTCTGCTGGCGGCAATCGTGACTCCCATTGCCTGGACGCACCATTTCGTGTGGTTGGTGCCGGCGGTCGGTGTACTCCTCGTTCCGATCAAGTCTGGCGTGGGGGAGGGCACTCGATCGGTCCCTGTGTGGTCCTGGATCGCGATCGGTCTCACCGCTGTCGTAGTGCTGTTTCGGCTTCCTCGAGTCGGCGCGGACATGGATATCCCGGTAGTCGGCTTCGTGCTGGAGAATTCATTGCTCTGGGCGAGCCTCGCGGTAGTGCTCGCTCTGGCCGCCCCCGGCGTGAGTCGCATCGAACCCGAGACGGTCGACGCCGGCGATCCGAAATCGTCGCTGCAGACCTGAAAACGGGCCGCGACACGCGCATAGGCGCCGAAAATGCTCGAAAATTTTGGATGTGTCGGCGACCACGTTCATTCCCGCAGGTAACGATTTCGCACACTCGCACGGGGGTGTCGCACGCTATGGGTCGAAATACATTGTGTTACAGTCTATTTCGGTACTGTACGCACGTTCGTGTGGCGTCGAATTCGTCTCGATCCAGCCGAAAACGGTGACGATCCGTGACATCGATTCGACGCGCATAACCCACCGCGATCTGCATCGGACCGCGGGGGGTGGGTTAGCAATTCGCGCCAGGCGTGAGTACGGTCGCTATCGCTGCTGGTTATCAGCGGAATAGACAAAATTTGCACACGACGAGACGGAGGAACCGTGGCCCTTCCCCAGTTGACTGATGAGCAGCGCGCTGCTGCTTTGGAGAAGGCAGCTGCTGCCCGCAAGGCCAGGGCTGAGCTCAAGGAGCGCCTGAAGCGTGGCGGCACCGACCTCAAGCAGGTCCTCAAGGACGCCGAAGACAACGAAATCTTGGGCAAGATGAAGGTTTCGGCACTGCTCGAGGCGCTGCCCAAGGTGGGCAAGGTCAAGGCTCAGGAGATCATGACCGAGCTGGAGATTGCACCGACCCGTCGCCTTCGTGGCCTCGGTGATCGGCAGCGCAAGGCTCTGCTCACCAAGTTTGACTTCGAGGCCTGAGCCGACAAGTGATGATTGCTGACGCGGCAGTGTCTGATGATTGCTGACGCAACAGTGTCAGAGAGTAAGACCGCAGTGCGGAGGGGTCGGCTGGTTGTACTGGCCGGCCCTTCGGCTGTCGGTAAGTCCAGCGTCGTTCGCGAGCTGAGAACTCGGTTGCCTGAACTCGTTTTCAGTGTTTCGGCGACCACTCGCGATCCCCGTCCAGGTGAAGTGGACGGCAAGGACTACCGATTCACCTCCCGTGAAGAATTTCAACGGATGATCGACTCCGGTGAACTTCTCGAATGGGCGGAAATCCACGGCGGCCTGCAGCGCTCCGGCACCCCCGCAGCTCCGGTCGAAGAAGCGCTCGAAGCTGGAAAGCCCGTTCTCGTCGAGGTCGATCTCGCCGGAGCACGAGCTGTCCGCAAGGCGATGCCCGAGGCTCTGTTGGTGTTCATGGCTCCACCGAGCTGGGACGTTCTGGTGCAACGGCTGACCGGACGTGGAACCGAAACGGAAGACGTCGTGGCGCGCCGACTCGAGACGGCCCGAGTGGAATTGGCCGCACAGGACGAGTTCGACACGGTCATCGTGAACGAGGATGTAAGCCGTGCTTGCGATGAGTTGGTATCCTTGTTGGTTGGGAACTGATTCCGCACCCTTCGGGAACCGATTTCCACCCCGTTTCTCAGATATCCGGATCGATAAAACTAGTTCTTCAATGAAGATCTAATTCAGGAGACACAAGAGTGAGCAGCACTTCAGCCGCGTCCGCAGCAGGTCAGGGCGCTCTGCCTGCCTACGACACCCCGCTCGGCATCACCAACCCGCCGATCGACGAGTTGCTCGAACGCACCTCTTCCAAGTACGCCCTGGTCATCTACTCGGCCAAGCGCGCGCGCCAGATCAACGACTACTACAACCAGCTCGGTGACGGCATCCTCGAATACGTCGGACCTCTGGTCGAGCCCGGTCTGCAGGAAAAGCCGCTGTCCATCGCGTTGCGTGAAATCCACGCTGATCTCCTCGAGCACACCGAAGGCGAGTGAGCACCACATCTGCCGCACCCGAACCTCGTTCGGGTGTCGGGGGAGTGTCCGACGCGCCCACATCGATACGTAAGCGCATTGTCGTCGGTGTCGGTGGGGGTATCGCCGCGTACAAGGCGTGCTCGATCATCCGCAGCTTCACCGAGAGCGGTCATCACGTCCGCGTGATTCCGACTGAATCCGCTCTGGAGTTCGTCGGGCGCGCGACGTTCGAAGCACTCTCCGGCAACCCGGTTCACACCGGCGTCTTCAACGACGTCCCGCAGGTTCCGCATGTCCGTCTCGGACAGGAAGCCGATCTGGTCGTCATCGCGCCGGCAACCGCTGATCTGATGGCGCGAGCGGTCATGGGTCGCGCAGACGACCTGTTGACGGCCACTTTGTTGACCGCGCGCTGTCCGGTCGTCTTCGCCCCAGCAATGCACACCGAGATGTGGGAGCACCCCGCAACGGTCTCGAACGTGGCGACACTGCGTTCGCGCGGCGTCCACGTGATCGAACCTGCCTCCGGGCGTTTGACCGGGAAAGACACCGGAGCCGGTCGACTTCCCGAACCCGACGAGATCGTCGGGTTGGCATCGTTGCTCCTCGAGCGCTCGGACGCGTTGCCGCGCGACCTGGAGGGTCGCCGCATTCTGGTCACCGCCGGCGGTACTCGCGAGCCGCTCGATCCCGTGCGCTTTCTCGGTAATCGCAGCTCGGGCAAGCAGGGCTACGCGCTCGCCCGTCTTGCCGCGCAACGCGGCGCGCACGTGACACTGATCGCCGGGTACACGGCTGATCTCGCCGACCCCGCCGCTGTCGACGTCGTGCACATCAAGACGGCCGAAGATCTCCGGTTGGCAGTGGAAAAGCACGCACCGGGACACGACGGAGTCGTCATGGCTGCGGCTGTCGCGGACTTCCGCCCCACCACCGTCGAAGGCAGCAAGATCAAGAAGGGCGCAAACGAACCCGACTCGATCAGCCTCACCAGAAATGCCGACATCCTCGCCGGTCTCGTCGAAGCGCGTCGTGACGGCGACTTGGATGCTCGAACGGTGATCGTCGGATTCGCCGCTGAGACCGGTGACGCCCATGGTGACGTTCTCACCTATGCCCGCTCCAAGCTTGCCCGCAAAGGTTGCGATCTCCTCGTGGTCAATGCGGTCGGCGAGGGCAAGGCGTTCGAGGTCGATCACAACGACGGTTGGTTGCTCGGTTCCGACGGCTCGGAGTCCGCTCTCGAACACGGATCCAAGGCTTTGATGGCCAGTCGAGTACTCGACGCCCTGGTCAAGCTCTTTCCCGAGTAGCGACACGCGCCCGGTGGTGAGAGTTACCCCACGATAATCGGGTGAGTACAAGGGTGTTGCGCAGGCGGTCCAACCGTTATCGTCGGCTCAGCCCCCAGCTAACAAAGCATGACAAAACGGTCACCGAACGGTGATTCGGATACTTCAATAAGCTGTAGTCAAGAACTCAGTCGTCGAGAGGGAGATCTGTGAGCAAGTCCGGCAGTCGGCTATTCACCAGCGAGTCCGTCACCGAGGGGCACCCGGACAAGATCTGTGACGCGATCAGCGACTCGATCCTCGACGCGCTGCTCACCCAGGACCCGCGCGCCCGCGTGGCCGTCGAGACACTGGTCACCACCGGCCAGGTTCACGTAGCCGGTGAGGTCACGACCACTGCGTACGCGGACATTCCGAAGATCGTGCGCGACACAGTCCTCGAAATCGGCTACGACAGCTCCGCAAAGGGCTTCGACGGAAATTCGTGCGGCGTCAACGTCGCGATCGGCGCCCAGTCGCCCGAGATCGCGCAGGGTGTCGATCACTCGCACGAGGCTCGCGTCGACGGAATCAGCGACGACGAGATCGACCGTCAGGGTGCGGGCGACCAGGGCCTGATGTTCGGCTACGCCACCACCGACACGCCGGAACTGATGCCGCTGCCCATCGCGCTGGCTCATCGTCTCTCTCGCCGGTTGACCGAGGTCCGTAAGTCCGGCGTGCTGCCGTACCTGCGCCCGGACGGCAAGACCCAGGTCACCATCGAGTACGACGGTGACAAGGCTGTCCGTCTCGACACCGTGGTCATCTCCACCCAGCATGCCGCTGACATCGACCTCGACAACCTGTTGACGCCCGATCTTCGTGAGAAGGTGCTTCACTCGGTGCTGACCGACGTCAACCTCACCGATCTCGACACCTCCGATGTTCGTCTGCTGGTGAACCCGACGGGCAAGTTCGTCCTCGGTGGCCCGATGGGTGACGCCGGTTTGACCGGGCGCAAGATCATCGTCGACACCTACGGCGGAATGGCTCGCCACGGTGGCGGCGCGTTCTCCGGCAAGGACCCGTCAAAGGTCGACCGCAGCGCTGCCTACGCCATGCGCTGGGTGGCCAAGAACGCTGTTGCCGCAGGTCTGGCCGACCGCATCGAGGTTCAGGTCGCCTACGCCATCGGCAAGGCAGCTCCGGTCGGACTCTTCGTCGAAACCTTCGGCACCGAGAAGACCGATCCGGCACGGATCCAGAAGGCGATCACCGAGATCTTCGACCTGCGTCCGGGAGCGATCATCCGCGACCTCGACCTGCTGCGCCCGATCTACGCGCAGACGGCGGCATACGGTCACTTCGGTCGCACCGATATCGACCTCCCGTGGGAGAGCACCGATCGCGCCGACAAGCTGCGTAGCGCAGCTGGTCTCTGATCACTGACGTACAGACGGGGCGCGGGTGGGCGCGGAAAGAGTAGCGGCAGAAGTCGATCCGGTCGCCCGGGTGCTGCCGATGCTCCCGCTCGCTCACCTCGACCGTGAATTCGACTACCTCGTTCCTCGTGAACTCGAAGCGGATGCGCAGCCCGGAGTCCGGGTGCGCATCCGCTTCGCTGGTCGTCTGGTGGACGGTTTCATCGTCTCGCGCGAGGCGACCAGTGACCATCAGGGGAAGTTCGGCTGGCTCGAACGCGTCATCTCGTCCGAGCGGGTCTTGACGGCCGAAATCGCGCAAGTCGTCGATCGTGTGGCGGAGCGTTATGCCGGAACCCGTGCCGATGTTCTCCGTTTGGCGGTACCGCCGCGGCACGCGAAGGTCGAGGCGGAACCGTGGGGGCCCGCCGAGCCGCCGTCCGCTCCTGAACCGATCGAAAATGGTTGGCATCTCTACAGATTCGGTGACGCCTTCCTGTCCGCCATTCGCGAGTCGAAAAGCCCACGTGCGGTCTGGCAGGCGTTGCCTGGTGAAAACTGGCCACTGCGCCTGGCCGAACTGGCCGGGGCCGTAGCGGCAAGTGGTAAATCCGCGATCCTGGTTGTGCCCGATCAACGCGACCTGGACCGCGTCGTCGCCGCTTGTACCGAACTCTCCGGAGCGGATGCGGTGGTAGGTCTGTCCGCGGGCCTGGGGCCGGCCATGCGATACCGAAGGTGGCTCGCTGCACTGCGCGGGACCGCCCGGATCGTCGTCGGCACGCGGAGTGCTGTTTTTGCGCCGACGGCCGAGACCGGTCTTGTCGTCGTCTGGGACGACGGCGACGACAACTTGTCCGAGCCGCGGTCGCCGTATCCACATGCCCGCGAAGTTGCCGTCCTGCGTGGCTACGTCGCCGGGTGCGCCGTCGTGATCGGTGGGTTCTCCCGTACGGCAGAAGCGCAGGTACTCGTCGACTCGGGATGGGCGCACGATCTGGTCGCTACGCGGGACGTCGTTCGTGCCCACGCACCCAAGATCACCGCGCTCGCCGACAGCGATCAAGCCTTGGCCCGCGATCCGGGAGCCAGAGCGGCTCGTTTGCCCGCTATTGCATTCGCGGCCGCCCGGCGCGCTCTGGGTGAGGGCAACGGAGTCCTGGTGCAGGTGCCTCGGCGGGGGTACGTACCGACCCTGGCCTGCGGAAAGTGCCGTGCCCCGGCACGGTGCCGTCGGTGCAACGGCCCACTGGCTCTTCCCGCTGCGGCAGGTCCCGACGGCGCCGGGACACCGGCGTGCCGCTGGTGCGGGGTTGCCGATGCCGCCTACCGATGTCACGCGTGCGGGGCGAAAGCGTTGCGCGCGGTGGTGGTCGGTGCCGGCCGGACCGCCGAAGAACTCGGGCGGGCGTTTCCCGGTGTGAAAGTTGTTCTGTCCGGGGGCAGTGATGTGGTCAAGGAACTGCCACACGGGCCCGCGTTGGTGGTCTCGACAGTGGGTGCGGAGCCGGTGATGACCGGCGGCTACGGCGCCGCGCTCTTGCTCGACGGTTGGGCACTGCTCGGCCGGCCCGATCTTCGCGCCGCCGAGGAAACGCTCAGACGCTGGATGTCGGCTGCTGCCATGGTGATTCCGCTGTCCGAAGGCGGTGAAGTTGTGGTTGTCGCAGACTCAGGTATCCCGACGGTGCAGGCGTTGGTCCGATGGGATCCAGTGGGGCACGCACAGTCTCAATTCGAGGAACGGGACGAGGTCGGCTTTCCTCCGGCCGTTCACATGGCTGCGATCGACGGTGGATCCGCAGCAATTGCGGAGTTGGTGGACTCGGCTGATCTGCCGGCAAGTGCTGTACTGCTCGGACCAGTGGAACTGCCTGCGGGGGAGAGGCTTCCGTATTCCGGTGAGGACGAGAGCGGTGTCGCGCCGGAGCGAATGCTGGTCCGCGTTCCACGCAAGGACGGTCGCGGCCTTGCGGACGCTCTGGCACATGCGAGGGCCGCGCGCAGTGCGCGGAAGTCTTCGGGTCCGGTCCGCATTCAGATCGACCCACGCCGCATCGGCTAAGTTTCGAGTTGTCGGAGGAATCCTTGCGCTACCCGATATGACGATATATCGTCGAACTATCAACGATAGTGATGGAGGTTCGACGATGGATGCAAGTTTCCCGAACGAGGGGATGTTCGGCCGGCGCGGTTTCTTCGGCGGTTTCGGCCGTGAGCAACGGCCACCATTTGTGATGTGGGTGCCGACGGACGACGGCGCGTCGGGCGATGGTCCCGGCGATCGAGACGGTGGACGACGCGGTCGACCGCACGAGCGGCCGGGCTTCGGTGACATGCCACGCAGAGGCCATCGGCGGGGGCGTTTCGGTCCAGACGGCGGACCCGGCCCCGGCTTCGGTCCGGGCGCTCAGTTCGGTCGCGGGCGAGGACGTGGCGGACGAGGTCGTCGAGGAGATGTGCGCGCTGCGATTCTGCTGTTGATCGCGGAAGAGCCGATGCACGGCTACGAATTGATTCAGCAGATCGTCGAGCGCAGCGGCGGCGTCTGGAAGCCGAGTCCGGGCTCCATTTATCCCGCGCTGTCCCAACTCGAGGACGAAGGACTGGTGATCATCGAAAAGGTTGCCGGCCGCAAAACCGCCAAGCTGACAGAAGAAGGCGTCGCGTACGTCGAGGAACATCGCGCCGATCTCGGGGCGCCGTGGGATGACGTTCGTCTCAGCGTAGGGGAGCCGGAGCAGGACCTTCGAGAACTGATCGGCCAGCTGATGGGCGCGGCCGGTCAAGTGGCTGCTGTAGGCACACCAGCGCAGGTCAAGGCCGCAGCCGACGTGCTTGTCGAGGCGCGCAAATCGCTCTACCGAGTGCTTGCCGGTGATGACGCCGATGAAGGTGGCAATTGAGACGTCGGATACCTACTGTTCGGTAGGGTATGCGCCTCGAAGTTTCTGGTGTTACGGTCAGCTCCCTCGTAGGATCAGAGCAGGAGCAGGAACAATGTCTGGCGTCAAACGGTCTGTGGGACTGACATTTTCGGTAGCAGTGGCGCTGCTGATCGGAGCACCGCCGGCGATATCGGCTGCAGCACCGACGCTCCCGTCTGCGAGTGCCGACGCGATGGATGTTCCCCTCGTCATCGGCCCAGGCCAGGTGTCGCGTTCGGTAGCCACCGCATTCGCTCATGCTCATCCAGGATCCGCACCTGCCGGATCGAACGATTTCGGCTGTGAGCCTTCCGCCACGCATCCCCGACCGGTTGTACTCGCCCACGGAACCGACACCGAGGCGTACGCGGATTGGGCGGCCATGTCGCCGGCACTGGCAGCTGACGGCTACTGCGTCTTCGCCCTCAATTACGGCGGTGCGATCAAAGAAGAAGACGGGGACGTCGCACACGAGACCTACGGCGTCGGCGACATAGTCGGTAGTGCCACCGCGTTCGGTTCTTTCGTCGATCAGGTGCTGACCGCGACCGGCGCGGACAAGGTCGACGTCATCGGCTATTCGCAAGGCGCGACGGTGACGCGGTACTACGTCAACAAGATGGGCGGCGACGCCTACGTCGATCATTGGGTCGGTTTGGCTTCGCCGACCTACGGCGGGGTGATGTTCGGGTTGGTTCCCATTGTGCGTGCGATCCCCGGCGGAGAAGACTTTGTCGAAGACGTCTTTTCTCGAGCTGTCCGTGAGCAGATGCAGGGGTCGGATATGTTGAACGCCCTCAACGCCGGCGGTGACACCGTACCCGGAGTGCGCTACACGACCATCGGGTCCACTGTCGACGAGATGATCCAGCCGTCCTCGAACATCGCGCTCCGCGGTGCCGGTGCAGAAAACATCGTCCTCCAGGATCTGTGCCCGTCTAACCTGACCGGCCACTTCCGCATGCCGTACGACCCCTACGTGATCGACGTCATCCGGACGGTCCTCGACCCCGATGCCGAGCGGCACGCTTCGTGCAGCGTGGTGCCGCTCGGCACGGATATTCCGCAAGTGGTCATCGACGCAAATTCGTGAGCTGCAAATTCGTGAGCTGCTAACTCGTGAGCACCGAGATCACGTGGGTCGGGATGTTTACTCGGCGAGCTTGGCAGTGGCCTGCGCCCACAGGAAGAACTTGTTCGTTCCGAGGTCGCGGACGGTCTTGATGTTGAACGCTGCCTTCAAATGTTCTGCGTCCGAATCGCTTACGCCGTTGAGTGCCGCGACCGGGGCGTCCGCCAATTCTTCGACGGACTTTCCTGCGTAGGCCTTGTCGAACTTACTGTCGATGCCTGCCATCTAAGTTCCTCCGTGTGATCGGTGTATCCCGTATCAGCCTCCGCCGAGTGGCGACGACAGAAACAGTCAATACCGAGGACCGGTGAATGTGCAGGGTTCTGATCAAAGAAATTGCTGAGAAAGTGGTTCGGTGTGGCGCGAGGTAGGTCGTAGCTCTCGCAGTCCTTAGACTGACAGTTCCACCCACCGACACATCCGGGAGCATTTTCGTGAGTTGCAGTCCACCGCGTTCGACAGGCCGATCGGCTGATCAGAGTCCGAAGAGCCCAACGAAACGGGAGAGCTGACATGCGCGTCGTGTTCGCCGGAACACCCGAACCCGCGGTTCCTTCACTGCGTCGGCTCATCGAATCCGCCAACCACGAAGTGGTAGCCGTCGTCACGCGTCCGGACGCTGTGGCGGGCCGCGGTCGAAAAGTCACCCGATCGCCGATCGGTCTGCTTGCCGACGAGCACGGCATCCCGGTGCTGACGCCGGCCAAGGCGTCCGATCCCGACTTCGCGGCCGAACTCGCCCGCCTCGAACCGGACTGTGCACCCGTCGTCGCCTACGGAAACCTGTTGCCGCAGAACGTCCTCGACATTCCGAAATACGGTTGGGTCAATCTGCATTTCTCGTTGCTTCCCGCGTGGCGCGGCGCCGCGCCGGTGCAGGCCGCGATCAGTGCCGGCGACGAGGTGACGGGCGCCAGCGCGTTCCGTTTGGAAGCCGGCATGGATACCGGCCCCGTGTACGGAGTGATGACCGAGCGGATTCGCGACACCGATACGGCGGGCGACCTGCTCGGACGTCTCGCGGAAAACGGCGCTGCCCTGCTCGAATCGGTACTCGACGGACTCGAGGCCGGCGAGATCAACGCGGTTCCGCAGTCTGCCGACGGCGTCTCGTATGCCCCCAAGGTGACGGTGGACGCGGCCCGCGTGCGGTGGGAACTGCCCGCTCCCACAGTGGACCGGCATATCCGGGCCGTCACACCCGCGCCCGGGGCATGGACGATGATCGGTGATCTTCGAGTCAAGGTCGGCCCGATCACCGTCACGGACGAGACCCTGGCAGTCGGTGAGATCTCGGTACGCAAGGATGGTCTGTACATCGGTACCGCGACCACCGCGGTGCGACTCGGGCAGATTCAGCCCCCGGGCAAGAAATTGATGTCGGCAGGGGACTGGGCACGCGGTGCCCGACTCGACGCGGAGGTACGAGCACAGTGACCGAATCACGACGACCGGCACGGCGGACACAGGGTCCCGGAGCCAAGACCGGCGGCGGCGGCAAGAACACCAAGCCGAAGCAGGCCAAGCGGCCTGATCCGGCAACCGCCGGGCTCGATCAACCGCGTCTGGCGGCGCGTGACGTCCTGCGCGCGGTCCGTGAGCGTGACGCGTACGCGAACCTGGTTCTGCCAGGGCTCCTGCGTGACCGCAAACTCGACGCACGCGACGCTGCGCTGGCAACCGAACTGGCGTACGGCGCGGCACGTGCTCAGGGGCTGCTGGATGCGGTGATCGCGCATGCAGCGGGTCGGCCGATCGAAGAGATCGACGGAACGCTGCTCGATGTTCTCCGACTCGGCTCGTACCAATTGCTGCGCACTCGTGTCGCACCGCACGCTGCCGTCGCAACTTCGGTCGATCTGGTCCGCGCCGAAAACGGCCAGGGCCGAGCAGGATTCGTCAATGCGGTCCTGCGCCGTGTTTCCGAACGCACCCAGGAGGAGTGGGTCGAGCTGCTGGCCCCGAAGGACCCGGTCGGCCGGCTCGCCTTCGAGCACGCTCACCCCCTGTGGATCGCGCAGGTATTTGCCGACTCGCTCGGCGCTGCTGCCGGTGAACTCGAAGACGTCCTGATCGCCGACGACGCCCGCCCTGCCGTACACCTCGTCGCCCGCCCCGGCGAGATCTCCGCCGAGGAGCTTGCACTGGTGACCGGCGGCGAGATCGGGCCGTACTCGCCGTACGCCGTGCATCTCGACGGCGGTGACCCCGGACAGCTCGAGGCGGTCCGCCAAGGCTTGGCGGGCGTGCAGGACGAGGGCAGTCAGCTGGTGGCCCGCGCCCTCAGCATTGCTCCTCTCGAAGGTGAAGACTCCGGACGCTGGCTCGATCTCTGCGCAGGTCCGGGCGGTAAGGCAGCGCTTCTCGGCGCTCTCGCCGGTATCGAAGGCGGGCGACTCGACGCCGTCGAGCCCGTCGAACATCGCGCCGAACTGATCCGCAAGACCACTCGCGAGCTTCCCGTGGACGTACACGTGGCGGACGGCCGCGAATCCGGGCTCGAACCCGGATACGACCGCATCCTCGTCGACGCTCCCTGCACCGGGTTGGGTGCGCTGCGTCGGCGCCCAGAGGCACGTTGGCGTCGGCAGCCGTCCGATGTGGCCCCGCTCGTGAAGTTGCAGCGTGAATTGCTTGCTGCCGCAATCGAACTGGTTCGCCCCGGCGGAGTGGTGCTGTACTCCACGTGCTCGCCGCACTTGTCGGAAACGCTGGCAGTGGTCGCCGATGCAGTGCGACGTCACGGCGTCGTGGAACTCGACACCAAGGAATTGGTGCCAGGTGTCCCAGACGTCGGCGACGGATCGTCGGTTCAGTTGTGGCCGCACCGACACGGGACCGATGCGATGTTCATGGCCGCTTTGCGCAAGCCGCTGGCCTGATCGGATGACTTCTGGGCATCGGTAGTCGTATGGTGCCTACATGGTTACGTGGGAACAGGTTGTAGTACTCGGTTCGGCTCTTCCCTCCGTGGAAGAGTCGACCTCGTACAACACCCCGGCACTCAAGGTGGCAGGTAAGACTTTTGCGCGGCTCCGCACCGAAGCGGAGGGCGCTTTGGTCGTGATGTGCGGTCTGGACGAGAAGGAGGCGCTACTCGCCAGTGGCGAGGCGGCTTTCTTCACCACCGATCACTATCACGGGCACGGCTCGATCCTCGTGCACCTCGAACTGATCGACGAGGTGCAGTTGGGTGAGATGCTCGAAGACGCGTGGCGGATCAAGGCACCGGCCAAGGTGCGAAAGCTCCACACCGTCGTCAAGAACTGATCTGATTGCACCGGCTCCGATGTGCATGCACGGTCGGCAATGAGACACAGCTAAACTCGGCGTCGTGGCTTCCCCGATGATTGCACCGTCCATTCTGTCCGCAGATTTTGCTCGACTCGCTGATGAAGCGACTGCCGTGTCCGGCTCCGACTGGCTTCACGTCGACGTGATGGACGCGCATTTCGTTCCCAATCTCACGCTGGGTCTGCCGGTGGTCGAGAGTCTGCTGAAGGCGACGGATATTCCGCTCGACTGCCATCTCATGATCGAGAATCCGGAGCGCTGGGCGCCGCCGTACGCCGAGGCCGGTGCGTACAACGTCACGTTTCACGCCGAGGCCACCGACGATCCGCGTTCGGTTGCCCGCGATATTCGTGCAGCTGGTGCCAAGGCGGGGCTGAGCATCAAGCCTGGAACCCCGATCGACGACTACCTGGAAATCCTCAAGGACTTCGACACCCTCTTGATCATGAGCGTCGAACCCGGATTCGGTGGTCAGTCCTTCATGCCTCAGGTGCTCGACAAGGCACGCGCAGTTCGAAAGCTCGTCGACTCGGGTGAGCTGACGCTCCTTGTCGAAATCGACGGCGGCATCAACGCTTCCACGATCGAGCAGGCCGCTGAAGCAGGGATCGACTGCTTCGTCGCCGGTTCGGCGGTGTACGGAGCGAGTGATCCCGGTGAGGCGGTGCGCAAGCTGCGCGCGCAGGCCGCCTCGGCGTCGCCGCACCTGACGCTGTCGGTCTGAGCCGCTCGATGGCAAAGGGTGGACAGGCGTCGACGGCTGATCTCGACGCCGCGATGCAGATCGCGCTGGCCGCAGCTGATTCCGCGCGCGGATTCACCAGCCCCAACCCACCGGTCGGCGCGGTCATCCTCGCTGCCGACGGAACCATCGCGGGCGTCGGTATGACGCAACCGCCCGGTGGACCGCACGCGGAGGTCGTGGCTCTCGACGAGGCCGGCGATGCAGCGCGTGGCGGTACGGCAGTGGTGACACTGGAACCGTGCAATCACCAGGGGCGAACCGGCCCTTGCTCACAGGCATTGATCGATGCCGGAGTCTCGGCGGTTGTCTACGCCGTCGGTGATCCCAATCCCGAGGCTTCCGGCGGCGCAGCGACGCTCATGCGCGCTGGAATCAGCGTCACGGCCGGACTGAGAGCACCCGAGGTGGAAGCTGGTCCACTGCGGGCCTGGCTGCACAAACAGCGCACCGGTCGCCCGCACATCACGTGGAAGTACGCGGCCAGTCTGGACGGACGCAGCGCCGCCGAGGACGGAACGAGTCAGTGGATCACCGGTCCGCAGGCGAGGGCGCGCGTGCATGCGCAGCGAGCGCAGATCGATGCGATCGTGGTCGGTACCGGCACCGTGTTCGCCGACGATCCGTGGCTGACCGCACGTCAGCCCACCGGTGAGCTCGCGGCGCACCAACCCGTTCGCGTCGTCGTCGGAAAGCGCGAAATACCCTCGACGGCAAGCATTCTCGACGACACCGCACCGACTCTGGTGCTCAACACCGACAACATCGACGAAGTAGTCGAGGCGTTGGGGGAGTACACGGACGTACTTCTCGAGGGTGGGCCCCGTCTGGCCGGAGCATTCCTTGCCGCCGGATATGTCGACGTCATAGAGGCATACATCGCTCCGATCCTGCTCGGCGCGGGCGCCTCCGCACTCGTCGATGCCGGAGTGCACACCATCACCGACGCCCACCGATTCCGTTTGGAGTCTGCGGTAACGATCGGCCCCGATATTTTGTTGAGTCTGGTTCCGGAGAGTTCTGCTCCGGGGAACGAGGAGTAGGGCGCGTGTTCACAGGAATTGTGGAAGAACTCGGCGAAATCGTCGCCAAGGAAGAACTGGTCGATGCTGCACGTTTCACGGTGCGCGGGCCACTGGTCACCTCCGACGCCGGCCACGGTGATTCGATCGCGGTCAACGGAGTGTGCCTGACGGTGGTCGACGTGCTTGCCGACGGTTCGTTCACCGCAGATGTCATGCAGGAAACCCTGAACCGCTCGAGCCTGGCGAAATTGGATGTCGGCTCTCGCGTCAACCTCGAGCGTGCCGCGGCGCTGAACAGCCGACTCGGCGGCCACCTGGTTCAAGGGCATGTCGATGGAACAGGCCACGTCATTTCCCGCTCGCCGTCCGAGAACTGGGAGGTAGTGCGGATCGCACTGCCCGACTCCATTTCCCGTTACGTCGTGGAGAAGGGTTCGATCACCGTCGACGGAGTCTCGCTGACGGTCTCCGCGCTGGGCGGAGACCGCGGGTTCGAGTACTTCGAGATCTCGCTGATCCCGACAACGCTCGAGTTGACGACGCTCGGAACCGCTGTGGTCGGTACGCCGGTCAACCTCGAGGTGGACGTGATCGCGAAGTACGTCGAGCGGCTTCACTCTGCCGGTCGGTAGGACCAGGCTGATCGGACCCGTCCGATTGGTCGTAGGGTTGTCAGTGCATCCGTCGGATGCACTTGTTGTATTCGATGATGTGAAAAGTCAAGACTTTGGAGTGCGAGCACGTGACCAGGTTCGACAGTATCGAGCGCGCAGTAGCAGATATCGCTGCAGGTAAAGCTGTTGTCGTCGTGGACGACGAGGATCGCGAGAACGAGGGCGACCTCATCTTCGCCGCCGAGAAAGCCACCCCGGAACTGGTGGCGTTCATGGTCCGGTACACCTCCGGCTACCTGTGCGTGCCGCTCGACGGTGACGATTGCGATCGGCTGGGCCTGCCCCCGATGTACGCCACCAACCAGGACAAGCACGGCACGGCGTACACCGTCACGGTCGACGCCCGTGAGGGAATCGGTACCGGCATCTCGGCGTCGGACCGCGCTGCGACGATGCGTCTGCTCGCCAACCCCGAATCCGGTGCCAACGATTTCACTCGCCCCGGTCACGTCGTTCCGCTCCGCGCGAAGGAAGGCGGAGTACTGCGTCGTCCTGGCCACACGGAAGCTGCAGTCGACCTCGCCCGCATGGCGGACCTGCGTCCTGCCGGCGTCATCTGCGAAATCGTCAGCCAGAAGGACGAAGGCGCGATGGCTCAGACCGACGAGCTGCGAGTATTTGCCGACGAACACAACCTTGCTCTGATCTCGATCGCGGACCTCATCGCGTGGCGTCGCAAGCACGAGAAGCACGTGCTGCGCATCGCCGAGGCCCGCATCCCCACCCGCCACGGTGAGTTCACCGCTGTCGGCTACACGAGCATCTACGACGAGGTCGAGCACGTTGCGCTGGTGCGTGGCGACATCGCAGGCCCCGACGGAGACGGTAGCGACGTGCTCGTCCGCGTTCACTCCGAGTGCCTCACCGGCGACGTCTTCGGTTCGCTGCGGTGCGATTGCGGCCCGCAGCTCGACGCCGCACTGGACATGGTCGCCCAGGAGGGCCGCGGCGTTGTTCTGTACATGCGCGGGCACGAGGGTCGTGGCATCGGTCTCATGCACAAGCTGCAGGCCTACCAGCTCCAGGACGCCGGTTCCGACACCGTCGACGCCAATCTCGAACTCGGCCTACCGGCGGACGCCCGTGACTACGGCATCGGTGCCCAGATCCTCGTCGATCTGGGGATCTCGTCGATGCGTCTGCTGACCAACAACCCGGCCAAGCGTGTGGGTCTGGACGGCTACGGCCTGCAGATCACCGATCGTGTTCCGATGCCGTTGCGCGCGAATGCGGAGAACCTCACCTACCTGCGCACCAAGCGCGATCGGATGGGGCACGATCTGATCGGACTGGACGAGTACGAGGCGAACCAGAACACCGCACAGCCGGGAACCGCACTGTGAGCGGGGAAGGTCAGCCGCAGCTCGCGATCGCCGAGGCCAAGGATCTGAAGCTGGCGATCGTTGCCGGGCAGTGGCACGCGACGATCTCCGAGGCTCTGATCGCCGGCGCGCAGCGCGTCGCGCAGGAGGCACAGATCAAGGACGTGACACTGGTCCGTGTCGCCGGCGCGATCGAACTGCCGGTCGTTGCGCAGGCATTGGCGCGCACGCACGACGCCGTCGTCGCACTCGGTGTTGTCATCCGCGGCGGTACGCCGCACTTCGAGTACGTGTGCGACGCGGTCACCGCGGGCCTCACACGCGTCTCGCTCGACGAAAGCACCCCCGTGGGGAACGGTGTCCTGACCACCGACACCGAGCAGCAGGCTCTTGACCGTTCGGGTCTGCCGGGTAGCGTCGAGGACAAGGGCGCACAGGCCTGCGCCGCCGCACTGGACACCGCAGTGACCCTGCGCCATCTCCGAGCACCATGGACCGAGGATTCGTTTCGATGAGTACACCCGGCGACAACGAGAACTGGGAACTGATCGCGTCACCGCGTAAGTCGACGCGATACGCGATCGGAGTTGCCGTCCTCCTGGTGATCGTTCACGTCACACTTGCACTCCTGCTCCGCCAGGGGTCCACCGGCGTGTACTTCCGTGCCGCGGACCAGATCGCGATGGCAGGCATCGGCACCATTCTGGCTCTCGGTGTGCTGATGTTGACGCGGCCCCGGGTCAAGGTGGGCAAGCAGGGTATCGCCGTACGAAACATCCTGGGCGAGAAGATCGTCGACTGGGATCTGTTCGAGGGACTCTCGTTCCCCGACGGTGCCGCCTGGGCACGCATCGAGTTGCCCGACGACGAGTACATGGCAGTGATGGCGATCCAGTCCAACGACCGCGAGTACGCCGTCGACACGGTCGGTAAGTTCCGCGAACTGGCCGACCGCTACGCACCGGTCGCGCACAAGAGCAACTGACGTCTTCCGACCGGTTCGGTGCCCGCATCCTGCGCGTTTCCGAGTCGGTCGGTGGCGGCGACTAACCTGAAACCGTGCCGGATCCCTCGACTTACCGCCCCGCTACCGGAACCATTCCGGCTGCGCCGGGCGTCTACAAATTTCGCGATCCGCATGGTCGGGTCATTTACGTCGGAAAGGCGAAAAGCCTCCGTTCACGTTTGAACTCGTACTTCGCGGACGTCACGACACTTCATCCCCGTACTCGGCAGATGGTGACCACCGCCGGCAGCGTCGAGTGGACCGTCGTCAGTACCGAAGTCGAAGCGCTTCAGCTCGAGTACAACTGGATCAAGGAATTCGATCCGCGGTTCAACGTCCGGTACCGCGACGACAAGACGTATCCGGTTCTCGCGGTGACGCTCAACGAAGAGTTCCCGCGACTGTTCGTCTACCGCGGTCCGCGGCGCAAGGGTGTCCGGTACTTCGGTCCCTACTCCCATGCCTGGGCGATCCGCGAAACTCTCGATCTGCTGCTACGAGTCTTTCCCGCACGAACGTGCTCGTCCGGAGTCTTCAAACGGCACAACCAGATCGGTCGTCCGTGTCTGCTCGGCTACATCGACAAGTGCTCGGCGCCCTGCGTCGGGCGAGTCAGCGCCGAGGAGCATCGTCAGATCGTCGAAGATTTCTGCGACTTCCTCGCCGGCCGCACGGACAAGTTGGTCAAAGATCTCGAAAAGCGCATGCAGCAGGCTTCCGAGGACCTCGACTTCGAGACCGCAGCCCGTCTGCGTGACGATATCGGGGCTTTGCGCAAGGCGCTCGAGAAGCAGGCCGTCGTACTCGGTGACGGCACCGACGCCGATCTCGTCGCCTTTGCCACCGATGATCTCGAAGCCGCCGTTCAGGTGTTCCACGTGCGCGGCGGACGCGTGCGGGGTCAGCGTGGATGGGTCGTGGAGAAGGCAGGCGACGCCATCGACTGGGCCGCACTCGACGCCGAGTCCGACCTGCCGATCCTGGTCGAGCAGTTCCTCACCCAGTTCTACGGGGAGCAGGCGGCCCTCGACCCGGGAGCGGGTTCCGAGGCCGGGATCAGCGCAGTTCCCAAGGAAGTTCTGGTGCCGGTTCTGCCGGCAAACGCGACCGAGATCCAGGCGTGGCTGAGCAAGCTTCGGGGATCGCAAGTGCAACTGCGGGTTCCGCAACGCGGCGACAAGAAAGACCTCGCCGAAACAGTCCAGCGAAACGCGAAAGAGGCTCTGGCGCAGCACAAGCTCAAGCGCGCCGGCGATTTCACTTCGCGTTCCGCGGCGCTGCAGGGCATCCAGGAAGCACTGGACCTGGACTCGGCTCCGCTACGAATCGAATGCATCGACATCAGTCACGTCCAGGGAACCGACGTCGTGGCGTCACTGGTCGTGTTCGAGGACGGGCTCCCGCGTAAGTCGGACTACCGCCATTACGCGATCAAGGAAGCTGCCGGCGACGGTCATTCCGACGACGTCGCGAGTATCGCCGAGATCACGCGTCGGCGGTTCCTGCGCCACAACCGCGACCTGGGCGTCCTCGCGGCGTCGGCGTCGACCATGGACTCGGACGGTGGGGACCTGGCTCCCGAAGCGGCGATCGACCCGGCGACGGGCCGGCCTCGGCGGTTCGCCTATCCGCCCAATCTGTTCGTCGTGGACGGCGGCGCCCCTCAGGTCACGGCGGCAGCGGCGGTCCTCGACGAGCTGGGGGTCACTGACGTCGCGGTAGTCGGGTTGGCCAAAAGACTCGAAGAGGTATGGGTGCCGGGGGAAGAAGATCCGGTCATCCTCCCTCGGACGAGCGAGTCGTTGTACCTACTGCAGCGCATCCGAGACGAAGCCCACCGCTTCGCGATCACGTTCCATCGCAGCAAACGCTCGAGGCGGATGACGGCTTCGGCTCTGGATTCGGTCAAGGGGCTCGGTGAAACTCGTCGAACCGCTCTGGTGGCTCACTTCGGTTCCGTGGCGAAGCTGAAAACGGCAACGGTCGAGGAGATCATGCAGGTCCCCGGTATCGGTGAGACCACCGCCACAGCAGTTCTGGCCGCACTCGGCACGGATTCGGCTGCAGCCGACGCGGGTGCTGAAGCTCGAGCGCTGCCAGCCGCGGTAGGGGATGATGAGCTGGACACGGAATCCGAATCGTCTGTTACGTCTGCTGACGCGCCCAGCGCCGAATCCGGTAGCGGTGACGAGGGCTCCGAGTCGCGAGAATTGTCCATGCCGACGACGGGGCCGAGTGCACAGTGACTACCGACAGCGCCAAAGACAGTCGAACGATGGATTTCCTGCTGGTGACGGGATTGTCCGGAGCAGGTTTGAGTACCGCTGCCAAGGTGCTCGAAGACCTCGGCTGGTATGTCGCGGACAATTTGCCACCTGAGCTCATTTCCCGAATGGTCGGTCTGAGCTTGACCTCCGATCCGCCGGTCGATCGTCTGGCCGTCGTGATCGACGTGCGGAGTCGACTCTTCACCGGCGATCTCGGGTGGGTGCTCACCGAACTCGAGGCGGAACCGATCCATACTCGGGTGCTGTACCTCGAAGCGTCGGACGACGTGTTGATCCGACGGTTCGAACAGGTGCGCCGCAGTCATCCGTTGCAGAACGACGGCATCGACGGCACGTTGTCCGAAGGGATCGCAGCCGAGCGTCGGCAGTTGGCCGTGGTGAAGGCGGCCGCCGATCTGGTCATCGACACGTCGGCACTGAAGGCGCATCAGCTGCGTCAGAAGATCGAAACGGCGTTCGGAAACGATGCCAACCGCACGATGAAGGTGACGGTCCAGTCGTTCGGATTCAAGTACGGCCTGCCGATGGACGCCGATCTCGTCTGTGACGTTCGTTTCCTGCCCAATCCCCACTGGATCCCTGAACTTCGCCCGCACACCGGTCAGGATGCCGACGTCCGCGACTACGTGTTGTCCCGCGAGGGCGCGGAAGACTATCTCGACACCTACCGACATCTGGTGGATTTGACGATCGCCGGATATCGACGAGAAGGAAAGCGCTACATGACAATTGCGGTCGGATGCACCGGCGGTAAGCACCGAAGCGTAGCCATGTCCGAAGCTCTCGCGAGGCGTTTGGGTTCCGAGGACGACATCTCGGTCAGCATCGTGCACCGGGATCTGGGGCGCGAATGAGTGAACCGACACATCGCTCGCGGGAGACACCCGAAGGGCCGGCCATCGTCGCGCTCGGCGGCGGGCACGGATTGTTCGCCACGCTCCAGGCCGTCAGACGCTTGACGGTCGACGTCACCGCCGTGGTCACGGTCGCCGACGACGGTGGTTCGTCGGGCCGGCTGCGCGCCGAACTCGGCGTCATCCCGCCTGGAGACCTCCGGATGGCGCTGGCTGCTCTCGCGTCGGACGAACCCGAGATAGTCGACTGGACTCGGACCATTCAGCATCGCTTCGGCGGTGTCGGCGCACTTGCCGGGCATTCGGTGGGCAATCTCATCCTGGCCGGACTGACCGAGGTGCTCGGCGATCCGGTCGCCGCGCTCGACGAGATGGCGCGACTGCTGCGAATCCGTGGTCGTGTGCTGCCGATGTCGCCGATCGCGCTCGAGATCGAAGCCGACGTTCAGGGACTCGAGGAGGACCCCCGCGTCAGCCGCTGCATTCGTGGACAGGTTGCCGTCGCGACGACCCCGGGCAAGGTTCGGCGTGTGAGACTGCTCCCGTCCAATCCGCCCGCGTGCCCCGATGCCGTGACTGCGATCGATCGTGCCGATCTCGTGGTTCTCGGCCCGGGATCGTGGTTCTCGAGCGTGATCCCACACGTCCTGGTACCCGAACTCGTCGAATCACTGTCGTCGACGAAGGCTCGAAAGGTACTGGTGCTCAATCTCGCACCCGAGCCGGGGGAGACCGCCGGATTCTCCGCAGAGCGTCACCTGCACGTACTCTCCCAACACGTGCCCGATTTCCGGGTCGACTACGTGGTGGTCGACTCGGCGTCGGTACCGGCCGGGCGTGAACGTGAACATCTGCAGCGTGCGGCGGATCAATTTTCAGCCGAAGTCAGGTACGCGGATGTCGCGGACACCTCACCGGGCGCAGCGCATGTACACGATCCGGCAAAACTGGCCGATGTACTGGCTGAACTGTCGAGCAGTGCGGCAGTAGGGGATTCGACACAGTCTTCCCTGCAAGAACAGCAATCCGAAGAACAGAGGGAGAACGCTTCGTGGCAATGACAGCGGAGGTCAAGGACGAACTGAGCCGGTTAGTGGTGACTCAGGTCAGCTGCCGCAAGGCAGAGGTCTCCGCGTTGCTGCGCTTTGCCGGTGGGCTCCACATCGTCGGCGGCCGGGTGGTCGTCGAAGCAGAGGTGGATCTGGGCTCCACGGCGCGACGTCTGCGCCGGGAGATATTCGACCTGTTCACCTACAGTGCCGACGTGCACGTACTCAGTGCGGGCGGGCTTCGAAAGTCCGCTCGCTACATCGTGCGTGTAGCGAAGGAGGGTGAGGCCCTCGCGCGCCAGACGGGACTGCTCGATCTTCGCGGGCGCCCGGTTCGCGGCTTACCTGCGCAGGTCGTCGGCGGAAGTGTCGGCGACGCCGAAGCAGCGTGGCGCGGTGCGTTCCTCGCGCACGGTTCCCTGACCGAACCCGGCCGTTCGTCGGCGCTCGAAGTGAGCTGCCCCGGCCCGGAAGCTGCACTTGCTCTGGTTGGAGCTGCGCGGCGTCTGGGGATCTCGGCGAAGGCACGTGAGGTTCGCGGAACGGATCGTGTGGTGATCCGCGACGGTGAGGCCATCGGCGATCTCCTGACCCGAATGGGAGCCCAGGACACACGCCTGGTGTGGGAGGAGAGGCGGATGCGACGCGAGGTCCGCGCCACCGCCAATCGTCTCGCCAATTTCGACGACGCAAACCTGCGACGCTCTGCTCGCGCTGCCGTTGCGGCTGCTGCGCGCGTCGAGCGTGCGTTGGAGATCCTCGGTGAGGACGTGCCCGATCACCTCGCGGCGGCGGGTGCACTGCGCGTCGAGCATCGGCAGGCGTCCCTCGAAGAACTCGGCCAGTTGGCCGACCCGCCGATGACCAAGGACGCCGTTGCCGGACGTATCCGTCGCCTGCTGTCCATGGCTGATCGCAAGGCCAAGGAAACGGGCATACCCGACACCGAATCCGCAGTGAATGTGGAGCTACTCGAAGAGGGGTGACCTGCCCTCCGTCAGGGTGGGCTGCGCACGTTCGGGCCACGCGCATTAGGGTATGAGTCACATCGACCGATGAACCCCACGTCCGCGTCGTGCACACACGGATTCGGAGTATGCGTGGGTCAAGTTGCACACCAGAATCATGGTCAAAGGAGCGAATTGTGACTGTCCGGGTTGGCGTAAACGGTTTCGGCCGTATCGGACGTAACTTCTTCAGGGCGGTGGATGCGCAGAAGGCGCTCGGAACCACCGATATCGAGATCGTGGCAGTCAACGACCTGACTGACAACGCGACGCTCGCTCACCTGCTGAAGTACGACTCCATCCTCGGCCGTTTGCCGTACGACGTGTCGCTCGACGGTGACGACACGATCGTCGTCGGCGATCAGCGCATCAAGGCCCTCGCACACCGTGGCCCGTTGAACGAACTTCCCTGGGGCGAGCTGGGCGTCGACGTCGTCGTCGAGTCCACCGGCATCTTCACCGACGCCGCAAAGGCCAAGGGACACCTCGAAGCCGGCGCCAAGAAGGTCATCATCTCGGCTCCGGCCAAGGGTGAAGACATCACCATCGTGATGGGCGTCAACGACGACAAGTACGACGGCAGCCAGAACATCATCTCCAACGCGTCGTGCACCACCAACTGCCTCGGCCCCATCGCCAAGGTTCTCGACGACGAGTTCGGCATCGTCAAGGGTCTGATGACCACGATCCACGCGTACACCCAGGATCAGAACCTGCAGGACGCTCCGCACGCAGACCTCCGTCGCGCCCGCGCAGCTGCCCTCAACATCGTTCCCACCGGTACCGGTGCAGCCAAGGCAATCGGCCTGGTTCTCCCGCAGCTGCTCGGCAAGCTCGACGGCTACGCACTGCGCGTGCCGATCCCCACGGGCTCGGTCACCGACCTCACCGCGAACCTGAAGAAGTCGGCCACCGCCGACGAGATCAACGCTGCGATGAAGGCTGCTGCCGAAGGACCCCTCAAGGGCATCCTGAAGTACACCGACGCACCGATCGTCTCCTCGGACATCGTCACCGACCCGCACTCGTCGATCTTCGACTCGGGTCTGACGAAGGTCATCGACGACCAGGTCAAGATCGTCTCCTGGTACGACAACGAGTGGGGCTACTCCAACCGCCTCGCCGACCTCATCGGCCTCGTCGCCAAGTCTCTCTGAGCGGAGTTTCGATAACAGTGGCAGTTCAGACGCTGAAGGATCTGCTGGACGCTGGGGTCGAAGGGCGCACCGTACTGGTGCGTTCCGACCTCAACGTCCCGTTGGATGGCGGAGAAATCACGGACCCGGGTCGCATCGTCGCGTCCGCTCCCACCCTGCGGGCACTTGCCGAGGGTGGAGCGAAGGTCATCGTGACCGCGCACCTCGGGCGCCCCGACGGTCAGCCCGATCCCAAGTTCTCCCTCGCACCGGTTGCCGCGAAGTTGGCCGAAATCCTCGGTCGCAACGTGCAACTCGCCGGTGACGTCGTGGGACAGGACGCGCTGGCTCGTTCCGAAGGACTCACCGACGGTGACGTCCTGATGCTCGAGAACATCCGTTTCGACCCTCGCGAGACCAGCAAGGACGAAGCCGAGCGGGTCAAGCTCGCCAAGGCTCTCGTCGAGCTGGTCGGTGACGACGGCGCATTCGTCTCCGACGGATTCGGTGTTGTTCACCGTAAGCAGGCGTCGGTCTTCGACGTCGCGAAGCTGCTCCCGCATTACGCCGGATACCTGGTCGGCGCCGAGGTCGAGGTGCTCGCCAAGCTCACGCAGGACGCGGCGCGTCCGTACGCGGTGGTGCTCGGTGGCTCCAAGGTCTCGGACAAGCTGGCCGTCATCGAGGCACTGGCGCCGAAGGTCGACACTCTGGTGATCGGCGGCGGAATGTTCTACACGTTCCTCGCGGCTCAGGGTGTGTCCGTGGGCAATTCGCTGTGCGAAGAGTCCATGATCGAGACCTGCAAGGATCTCCTCGACCGGTACGCCGACGTCATCCACATCCCTCAGGATGTTGTCGTCGCGGACTCCTTCTCGGCCGATGCCGAGTCGAAGATCGTTCCGTTCGACAAGATTCCCGACGGCTGGATGGGTCTGGACATCGGACCGGAGTCGGTCAAGCGCTTTGCCGCGATCCTGACCGGCGCCAAGACGGTGTTCTGGAACGGCCCGATGGGCGTGTTCGAGTTCCCGAAGTTCGAGGCAGGCACCCGCGGTGTCGCCGAGGCAATCGTGGAGGCAACCGAGAAGGGCGCCTTCAGCGTCGTCGGCGGCGGCGACTCCGCAGCAGCCGTTCGTCAGCTCGGTATCCCGGACGAGGGCTTCTCGCACATTTCCACCGGTGGTGGCGCTTCCCTCGAGTACCTCGAGGGCAAAGAGCTGCCTGGCATCGCAGTACTGGAAGGCTGATCCGACATGGCACGTAAGCCGTTGATCGCCGGCAACTGGAAGATGAATCTGAACCACCTCGAGGCTATCGCCCTGGTGCAGAAGATCGCTTTCTCTTTGCCTGCGAAGTACTTCGACAAAGTGGACGTCACGGTCATCCCGCCGTTCACCGACATCCGAAGCGTCCAGACGCTGATCGAGGGCGACAAGCTCCTCCTCACGTACGGCGCGCAAGATGTCTCGGCTCATGACTCGGGTGCGTTCACGGGCGAGATCAGCGGCTCCATGCTGGCCAAGCTCGGTTGCACCTTCGTCGTGGTCGGTCACTCCGAGCGTCGCACCCTTCACGGTGAGACCAACGAGACCGTCCTCGCGAAGACGAAGGCTGCTCTCAAGAACGGCCTCACGCCGATCGTGTGCATCGGCGAAGGCCTCGAGATCCGCGAAGCGGGCGAGCATGTCGCCTACAACGTCGACCAGCTCAAGGGTTCGTTGGCGGGCCTGAGCGCGGAGGAGATCTCCAAGATCGTCATCGCGTACGAACCTGTCTGGGCCATCGGCACCGGCCGTGTCGCTTCTGCCGCCGATGCACAGGAAGTGTGTGCTGCGGTACGAGCAACAGTGGCCGAACTTGCCGACGCCGAGGTCGCGGCCGGCGTTCGCGTTCTGTACGGCGGTAGCGTCAGCTCGAAGAACGTCGGAGAGATCGTCGGCCAGACCGACGTCGACGGCGCTCTTGTCGGCGGCGCGTCACTCAAGGCTGACGAGTTCGCGACACTGTCTGCGATCGCTGCAGGCGGTCCACTCCCGTGATGATCGGGTAGTGAGCTGAAACTGCTCGAGACTAAGACTGCGGGTGTGTGACCGACTAGGTCACACGCCCGCAGTTTTTTGTTCGCGAGTCAGCTCAGGAGTTTGGTTTCCAGAGCGCCGACGAGTTCGGGAGCAAGCTCCAACCCGGCGGTCAGATAGTTCTCAACGGTTCCGTAGTGGTGCTCGACCTGCTCGAAGGCAGCGCCCAGGTAACTCGCGTCGACGGAAAGCAGCAACCGGATCACCTCGCCCTTGTCTGCATCTGTGGCAGCGGCGATCTTCGCGACTGTTGCCTCGATGTACTCGGCCGAGTACGTGTTCGTGAGCAGGTAGTCCGCCGTGATCGTTTCGCGCGGTACACCAGCGAGTGTCTGCAGTAGTGCTGCCGCCCAACCTGTTCGGTCCTTGCCCGCCGTGCAGTGGAAGAGTTGCGGCCCCTCGGTGGTCGCCAGGGCGGCGAACAACTGCGAAAATCCGTTCCGAGTGACGGGGTCTGCGACAAAGCTGCGATTGATGTTCTGCATGAAAGCTGTTGCAGCGTCCGCTGTTCGGAGAGCCATCGCTTCGGCGTGGATGTTTCCGGACAGGATGGGAATGTGGGCGTACATCGCCGGCGCCGGCACGATGTCGGGAGTTTCGTTCGCCTCGGTTTCGGAGCGCACGTCATAGACGGCGGTCAGCCCCAGCGATTCCACGATTGCAAGATCCTCGGGCGAGGGCGTCAGTACGTTTGCACGGTAGAAGACTCCGCGGCTCATCGCCTGTCCGCTGGTCGTGACGTACCCGGGGCCGGCCACGTCGCGGAAGTTGTGAATCGAAGCCAGACGTGGTGTGTCGGGCAGGGCAGTGTCGGAAAGCATGGAGCCGGCCTTTCGGAGGTAGAGTCGCGTCAACTGAAAAACTACTGAATCGGTATCTCGACAGTGTGATTGATGCCACTGACCAAGAGTCGTGCCTGGCCGGGTGCAAAGTCATGTGCGAGGCGGGTATGTGGTCAGGCTATCTGTGCGCGCCTGTATGGTGTTATCGGTTGTAGTTGTCCCTATTGGATTGGTGGACGTAGACAGACATGAAACTGTTCCTGGATATCCTGCTGGTCATCACCAGCTTGCTCCTCATCGCCTTGGTGCTCCTGCATCGCGGTAAGGGCGGCGGTTTGTCGAGTCTGTTCGGTGGCGGTGTCCAGTCCAGCCTGTCCGGATCGACTGTTGTCGAGAAGAACCTCGACCGGTTGACGGTCTTCACCGCGTTGATCTGGCTCATTTCGATCGTCGGCATCGGCCTGGAGATCAAGTTCGCCTGATTCTCGCCTCATGACTTACAGCCGGTAGTATTTCACACACGAATTTCATACACGGAACCCCGCCTATCGAGCGGGGTTCTTTGTTTCGGTCGATAATTGTGTGATGACTGAAACCGCGTCGCATCGAGAAACACCGCGAGAGGCCACCGAGCCGCTGCGCGAAGACATCCGGCTTCTCGGCGGAATACTCGGACAAATAGTGCGAGAGCAAGCCGGCGACAATGTGTTCGATCTGGTCGAGCGAGCCCGTGTCGAGTCGTTCCGAGTCCGTCGTTCGGAGATCGATCGCGCCGAACTGGTGTCGCTGTTCGCCGAAATCAGTACGGACGACGCCATTCCCGTCATCCGGGCGTTCAGTCACTTCGCACTGCTCGCCAACCTGGCCGAGGACATCCATCGCGAGCGTCGACGGGCCATCCACGTCAATGCGGGGGAACCGCCCCGCGACAGCACTCTCGCGGCCACGTACACCAAACTTGATGCAGCCGATATCGATTCGGCCACCGTCGAAGAAGCGCTGCGGGGCGCCCTGGTCTCACCCGTCATCACCGCTCACCCGACGGAGACTCGACGTCGTACGGTGTTCGAGACGCAGAGTCGGATCACCGAGTTGATGCGATACCGCGAGCGCACGGCGCTGAGCGTCGCAGAAACCGCTGATGTCGATCTGCAATTGCGCCGTCAGATCCTGACCCTGTGGCAGACGGCTCTGATCCGGCTCAGCCGCCTCCGCATCCAAGATGAAATCGAGGTAGGCCTGCGCTACTACGACGCAGCGTTGTTCGAGGTGATTCCGAAGATCAACGCCGAGGTTCGCAAAGCTCTGCGCACTCGTTGGCCGGACGCCGGGCTCCTGCCGGAACCGATCCTGAGGCCGGGTTCGTGGATCGGCGGTGACCGAGACGGCAATCCGTACGTGACCGGCGAAATCGTCCAGCGCGCCACGTCGCGCGCTGCGGCGACTGCTCTCGAGCATCACCTCGAGGAACTCGAACATCTCGAGCGTGAACTGTCGATGTCGGCGCGGCTGGTTTCCGTCACGCCCGAACTCGATCTGCTGGCGTCTACCTCCGGCGACGACTCTGCCTTCAGGGCCGACGAGCCGTACCGTCGCGCGATTCGCGGTATCCGCGGGCGCTTGAGCGCCACAGCACTGACGGTACTGGGGGAGTTGCCCGCCCACGGGTCCGACGACGGACTCGAGGCGTACACCGACCCGGCACAGTTGCAGCGGGATCTCGGAATCATCGACACCTCGTTGCGTCGTTTCGGTGACGAGACCATCGCCGACGATCGACTCGATCGGCTCCGAGAAGCGGTGGAGGTGTTCGGCTTTCACCTGTCCGGTCTGGACATGCGGCAGAACTCCGAGGTACACGAAAGCGTCGTCGCAGAACTTCTGGCGTGGGCCGGAGTTCACCCGGACTACGCGTCCTTGCCGGAAGCCGATCGAGTCGAATTGCTGTCGGCCGAGTTGACGACGCGGCGACCACTGACTTCGCCGGACGCCGAGTTCAGCGAATTGACCACCAAGGAACTGGCCATCATGGCGGCCGGTGCCAAGGCAGTGCGGGTTCTCGGAGCGGGTGCGGTACCCAACTACATCATCAGCATGTGTACCTCGGTCAGTGACATGCTCGAGGCTGCAGTGCTGCTCAAAGAGGTCGGGGTGCTCGATCCGGGCGTCGGTAGCGAGCCCTCGTGCCCGATCGGCATCGTGCCGTTGTTCGAGACGATCGAGGATCTGCAGGGCGGCGCCGACACATTGCTGGCGACGCTCGACATCCCGATCTATCGTGCGATCGTCCGTTCCCGTGGTGACAGTCAAGAAGTGATGCTCGGGTACTCCGACTCGAACAAGGACGGCGGGTACCTGGCAGCCAACTGGGCGCTGTACCGTGCCGAGCTCGACCTCGTCGATGCCGCGCGTAAGAGCGGAATCAGGTTGAGGCTCTTCCACGGCCGCGGCGGAACCGTCGGACGTGGCGGCGGACCGAGTTACGAAGCGATTCTGGCTCAGCCTCCCGGTGCAGTCGCTGGTTCTCTGCGAATCACCGAGCAGGGTGAGGTGATTGCGGCCAAGTACGCCGAACCGCGTCTGGCACATCGCAACCTCGAAACACTCATCGCCGCGACTATCGAGTCGACGTTGCTCGACGTCGAAGGACTCGGCAGCGATGCCGACGCTGCCTACGCGGTACTGGACGAGCTCGCGGCCCTCGCCCGCACCGCGTACAGCGAATTGGTGCACGACACACCAGGATTCGTGCAGTACTTCGAAGCGTCGACACCGGTCGCCGAGATCGGGGCACTCAACATCGGCTCTCGTCCGGCCTCGCGCAAGCAGACCAAGGCGATCTCCGACCTGCGAGCGATTCCCTGGGTGCTCTCGTGGAGTCAGTCTCGCGTGATGCTTCCGGGTTGGTACGGAACCGGCGCCGCGTTCGAAAGATGGATAGACGGAGACGATACTCGGCTTGCCACGTTGACGGCCCTGTACGAGAAGTGGCCGTTCTTCCGAACCGTGCTCTCGAATATGGCCATGGTGATGTCGAAGTCGGATCTCGGTTTGGCGGCCCGGTACGCGGACCTCGTGCCCGACGCCGAACTGCGCGATCGAGTCTTCGGAATGATCACCGACGAGCACGAACGCACAATTCGCATGTACAAGGCAATCACGGGCAACGAGAACCTCTTTGCCGACAACTCGGGCCTCGAGCGTTCGGTCCACAACCGGTTCCCGTACCTCGAACCTCTCAACCATCTACAGGTCGAGCTGATCCGTCGGTACCGTTCCGGCGACGAGAGCGATCAGGTGCGTCGGGGTATCCAGCTGACGATGAACGGCCTGGCCACTGCGCTTCGTAACAGTGGCTAGGTAACAGCGGCTGGTTCTGCAGGTTTACCAGGGTGTGCGTGCGGCGACTCTAGAGCTGTCGCACGCACACCCAACGCTGCGCACCGGACCGAACGGGGACCGCAGTGGATCTGCAATTGGACGGACGAACTGCCGTCGTTACCGGCGCGGGAAAAGGTATCGGGTTGGCGATCACTCGGGCCCTGGTGGCCGAGGGAGTCCACGTAGTCGCGGGCTCGCGGACGCTCTCGCCGGAACTCGAATCGCTGCAGTCCGGCGGCGCCGTCACCTTTGTCGGCGTCGACCTCGCGAGTGTCGAAGGATCAACCCGACTGCTCGAGGTTGCAGCAGCGAGGGGCGGCGTCGACATCCTGGTCAACAACGTCGGCGCCGTCACCCCGAGAACCAGCGGTTTCGCGGCCATCACGGACGAAGAGTGGGCGGCGTCGTTCAATCTGACGTTCTTGTCTGCTGTACGCACTGTTCGCGCTGCGCTGCCGGAGTTGATCCGCCGAGGTGGAGGGAGCATCGTGACGATCAGTTCGGTCAACGCATTCTTACCTGACCCCACGGTGATCGACTACAGCGCCGCCAAAGCGGCATTGACCAACTTCTCGAAGTCGTTGTCGAAAGAACTGGGCGGGCAGGGGATCCGCGTCAATACCGTCAGCCCTGGCCCGGTGCAAACGGAGTTGTGGCTCGGCAAGCACGGAGTGGCCTCGACTCTGGCGAAGGCGAGTGGATCAGCCGCCGACGACATCGTCGAAAGCGCCGCGGCCGGAGCCGAGACTGGGCGGTTCACCTTCCCCGAAGAGGTTGCCGACCTGGTGTTGTTCCTCGCCAGCGATCGTGCGGGGAACGTGACAGGCGCGGATTTCGTGATCGACGGCGGTCTGATCAAGACCTTGTGATCATTGCTGCCTGAAACCTGATCATGTGCGCGACGGTCGACGACGTGATGCACAGGATCACTGCGGACGCGATGACCACCCACAGTCCCCACCCGATGGACGGTCCGGCAGTGTGCCCTGCGAACTCGGTACTACGTCGCACGATGGACGCGGCGTTTCCGACGGCAACGATCAATACCGCGATTCCGACCAAAGGGCCGGTGCAGTGATTCTTGATCTCGGGCGTGACGTCTCGAACCATGAGGGTGATCAACGCGGTCACCGCGCACAGAGCGAGGACGAGAGTGATCGCTCCGCATTCGTCGACACCACTGTGGTCCAGCGCAGAGGATGACGTCCACGGGCCGAGGCTTCCGGCGACGATCCCGGCGCACGCCCAGAGCGATCCGATGAGGCTAGGTCCGAAACGGTCGGGCATGAGGGAGGGAATTGCGCGGGTCGACGGCGTCTGAAACCCGAAGGCGCGTTGGTGATCCGGCTGATTGGGTGTGAACGTCACGGGACGGACCACCTTTCCTCCGCGGCGTCGAGCCGCCCAATCCAATGCTTTTCCGGAGTCTAAGGGCCGCCCAGTTCACTTTTGCCGAATCGAGCGAAATTGATCGAACCGGCGCTAGGGCTCGAGCAACTCGGCGTGAGAATATTCGTTGCGGCCCGCACCGACGAGGCGCTTACTGTTCAAACGGCGTCGTGAACGACACTGGTTTGCCGGCGGCGCGCGCGTACGCGATCTCTCGGCGCGTGGACTCACCGATGTATCCGCGAGGGTTGACGACCAGAACCCGATCGGCGAGGTCGATCTTGCGCAGATGGAGCGCGTCGAGCAGGTTCTTCTGCTCGACAGAGACCGCCTCGTCTGCTTCAACCGGCGCGACGACGATCACGCCCGCGAACGTCAGGTCGCGGTTCGCCTCCCGCATCTCTTCAGCGAATCGCGCAGAGCCGCAGATACAGACAATCTCAGGTCGATCGGGCACGGTTCAGTCTCTCATCGACGCGAGAGCCCGCGGCCACACCAGTCTCGTGAGATATCTTCGGCAACGCACCCCAGCTGTCAGTGAACGAAGTCCAGAGCTTCCTTGATCCACGCGTTGAATTCGACGTTCGAACTCGTCCCGGTTCGGTCGACGACGATCCATCCCTTGCTCATCGGCTTACCCCGCATCTCGGGCCAGCTTGCACCCTTGTGCGTCAGAAGCTCGTCGACTCGATCGGGGTCACACCGAACCATGATGTTGCCGTGTGAGTTCGCACTGGCGGCCAGCTTCCCGTTCACCATGAAGCTCAGCCCACCGAACATCTTTACTTCCTCGACGTCGTCCTCGCCCGAGAGCGCATCGCGGATACGCTCAGCCAGCGCTTTGTCGTATGCCATGGAGGCCTCCTGGGGTGGAGTTCCAGGTTAGATCAGATGGCGCAGGTACGTGTGCGGGTCGTGAAGGAACCGCTGCCAGTTCGAGACCAGATCGAGGTCCTCCCAGCTCGAGGCTCGGATTCCCCATTCGCCGATCTCGAGCAGGTTGGCGTTCGGCAGCGCCGCGATGATCGGCGAGTGCGTCGCGATCACCGCCTGCGCGCCGGATTCCACCAACTCGCCGAGCAGCGCGGCCAGTGTCAGGGTCCCCTGGAAGGAGAGTGCGGCATCGGGTTCGTCGACGAGATAGAAGCCGCCGTCGGCGGTCCTCGACGACAGGATCTCGAGCAGCGCCTCACCGTGGGAGAGGTGATGGTAAAGCGGTTCAGGTCGCTTGGGATTGGGGTTGTCCTCCAAGTACGTGTACAAACCGTGCAGGGTTTCGTCTCGGAGGTAGTACGCCCACTTCGATGCTCCGGGACTCCGCTCGATCACAAGGTCGAGGCCGCCCGGTTCACTCGATCGAGTCTGATGCCGCGTATTGGTCGACCCGCCTTCGGCGTTGAGACCGAGAACGGCGGCAATAATTTCGATGACGGTCGACTTTCCCGCTCCGTTTTCGCCGACCAGAATGGTGACACCCGGTGGTAGCTCGAGACCGTCCTGAACGATCTGCGCGACTGCAGGCACCGTCATCGGCCAGCTGCCTACGTCGGCGCCCGACGATGGCCCGGCCTTGATGCGCCGGATGGGTTGTCTCTGCACGGCCATACGTTCTCACAAGGCTCCGACGAGAACGGACGTTAGTGGCGCTGCGCGAGCAATTCGACGATCCGAGCCACGAGATCGAGAGGGATCGGTTTGTTCAGCGGGAACTTCACGGTTGATTTCGCAGCCCGGTAAGGGTCGACGGACTTCTCGAACTCGGCGTCACCCGCCGGGAGCGGGTACATCGAGATGTGGTTTTTCCAGCCTGCGAAGTGAATCAGGTTCTTTCCGTTCACCGTCATGGTCGGCATCTGATAGCTGATGGTCTCATCGAGGCCTGGAACCGTGTTGTGAATCGTCTCGCGGATACTCTCGAGGGCTGGTTGCACGTCGGTGGGAAACGAAGCGATGTATTCGTCGATCGTCGCGAATTCGGCCATGCGCGGATCATAATCGCAGCCGGATTCATTTGGTCCGCCAGAAATCGGGGCGGCTGCCGTCCGCGTCGGTGAACCCGTATTCCGTTCCGAGTTCGCCTGAACTGACCGTCGCTGATTCCATCGCTGTCGATTCGGATCGGCAGCGATGGCCGCGATCGCACGTCCGATGAATCTCGGTGACTCGGAGCGTGCGAAACCCGCGGGCGCAGTCGGACCATCCCGCTCCGGCAACAAAGCGTCACGCCAATTCGATTCGCCGACACCAAAATTGTCGAGCATCATCTCCGATCGCAGGAACCCGGGAGTGATGGCGACGGCAGTACAGCCGAACGGGGCAAGTTCGTGGCCTTGCGAAAATGCGAGCCTGTTCACGGACAGCTTGGCCAAGTCGTAGAACACCGAGATTCGATAGTTCGATGCGTTGTATTCGGTAGTGCCATCGGTTATTTCGGCGACCAGTCCGCCTGGCCGATCGGTCATGAGCGGCAGGAGGTGGTGCGACGTGGTGATGTGGGTGTCGATCGCCAGACGCAAGATGTGAAACCCCTTGTCCAGATCGTGTTCCCATACCGGCGTGTTCCACTCCGCCGGCCCACCCTTGAGTAATTCCGCGCCCCAGATATCGTTGACCAAGATGTCGATATGGTGATAGTCGATTCGCAAGCGTTCGGCGAGATCAGCCACTTGTTTGCTCTTGAGATGATCGACGGCAATCGGCACGCCGACGCCGCCCAGTTCGGTGACCAACTCTGCCGTCTCTTCGATGGTCTCTCCGCGCGGATAGTCCGACTGAAGAATTCCGGCAGATGTGCTCCGGCCAGTGCAGATGACGGTTGCACCGGCCTCGCCCAAGGCCGCGGCGATTCCGCGTCCGGCGCCCCTCGTCGCCCCGGCAACTACAGCCACTCGCCCGCGAAGTGCGTCCGGATTCGGTGTCCACGACATTGTTCGATTGTTCTCGCCTGGATTGCTTCGTTCAAGAGTGAACGCGATCTGCGGAACCGAACCTTACTTCGCGGCGTCCAAGGTAGTAATCATTCGGATGAAGGAGGCAGGGGGAGAGATGAATCGTTGTGTGGGGCGCAGTGCCGGTTGGAGAAACGGGATCTCGGGATTGAGTTCCGTTCCGTCAAAAGGAAATTCGCATCGGATCCGGACTCGGCGGGTAGTCGAAAGTCGCCACGGTGAGAAAGTCGTCGACGTACCACCAAGCCGGGAATCGCCGGAAGACGATTCCCGACCTGTGTGAATCAGATCTGTGAAATCAGATCAGGGAAGCTGTGAGGCAGCGTCCGTATCGAGGAACCAACGTGTCGCAACCAAACCGGTGGCGCCGGCGGACGGCCAGTCGTCGGCCGAAGCACCTCCGACGGCTTTGGCAACAGCCTCGGCCTTTGCAGCACCCGAGACGAGCAGCCAGACCTCTTTGGCTCGCCGAACAGCAGGCAACGTGAGGGTGATCCGCACCGGTGGCGGCTTGGGGGAGTCCGTCACCGCGACTACGAAACGCGCTTCTTCGCGAACAGCGTCGGTGTGCGGGAACAACGAGTTGACGTGTCCTTCGCCGCCCATACCGAGCAGGTGCACGTCGAACGTCGGAACCTGATTCCCGTGTGCCTGAGCGCCCAGCAGTTGTTCGTACGCCGTCGCCGCCCCGTGTGGATCACCGTCGTAGATACCGTCGGATGCGGCCATCGCATGTACCCTGTCGGGATCGACCGGCACATGATCGAGAAGCGCCTCACGTGCTTGCACTTCGTTCCGCTCGGGATCGCCGGACGGCAGGAACCGTTCGTCGCCCCAGTACAGATCGATCTGCGACCAGTCGATGTCGCCGGTAGCTTCACGCAACTTCTCGAGAAGTGCGATGCCGGTTCCACCGCCAGTCAGCACGATGGACGCAAACCCGCGAGCCTTCTGGGCATCGACGATGGTCGTGACCAGGCGTGCGGCGGCAGCGTCGACAAGTTGGCCGGCGTCGGAGAACTTCTCCACGACAACATCACTCATAGGTCACCTTCTCCAATCCGGCCAGAGCTTCTTCGTAGATCTCGTCCGGATCGAGCCGACGCAATTCCTCGGCGAGGCAATCGCGTGTCTCTCGACGACCCAGAGAAACCAGCGCGTCAGGCTGACCGGTGCGGATCAACGTAGCGGTCGTGCCCTCCTGCGGACGACTGATGGAGATACTGCGGGTCTCGAGCTTCAACTCGACCGTCAGCTCACCCGTACGCCGAATGACCGGACCGTCGATCTTGGCCGCCAACCAACCGGCGAGAATATCCAGTGCCGGTTCGGTTTTGAGACCGGAGACCACCGCTGAGGTGATCTTCTCGTGCGGCGGCTGATCGAGAGCCGACGCGAGGAGCGCGCGCCAGTAGGTGACGCGACTCCAGGCGAGATCGGTATCGCCGGCGGTGTACGACGCGAGTCGCCCCTTGATGGTGGCGGTCGGATCGGGGGCGCCGGTGGCATCGGTGATGCGCCGTATCGCGAGCTTCCCGACGGGATCCTTGGCCGGAATCTCGGGTGCCTCGAGGGGCCACCACGCGACTACCGGTGTATCGGGGAGCAGGAACGGGATGACGACGCTGCTCTCGTGATCCGCAAGCGGACCGTAGAGACGCAACACGACAACCTCCGAGGCGCCGGCGTCCCCGCCGACACGGATCTGAGCATCGAGCCTGGGCTCACTCTGCTCGTCGCCACGCAGAAGCACGATGACGCGGCAAGGGTGCTCGCGGCTTGCTTCGTTGGCGGCCTCGATGGCTTCCTCGGCATTCCCGGTGTCCCTGGTGCAGACGACGAGCGTCAACACTCGTCCCAAGGTGACAGCGCCGCCGGTCTTACGTACCTCGACCAGTTTCTTGCTGACCTGGACCGTGGTGGTGGACGGCAAATCGAGAATCACTAGGGTCGCCTCCATTCGCGTCCGGTGCGTTGCATCATTTCGTCCGCAGACGGTGGTCCCCACGTTCCGGCCTCGTAGGGTTCCGGCTTACCGCCGGCAGCCCAGTGCTCGAGGACGGGATCGAGGATCTCCCAAGACAATTCGACTTCGGCATTCACCGGGAACAGAGACGGCTCGCCGAGCAACACGTCGAGAATGAGCCGCTCGTACGCCTCCGGAGACGACTCGGTGAAAGCCTGGCCGTACGAGAAGTCCATGTTGACGTCACGGACTTCCATGCTCGATCCGGGAACCTTCGAGCCGAACCGCATGGTGACGCCCTCGTCGGGCTGCACGCGGATGACCAGAGCGTTCTGGCCGAGGTCTTCGGTCATCGTCTTGTCGAACGGTAGGTGCGGTGCACGTTTGAACACCACCGCGATCTCGGTGACACGGCGTCCGAGTCGTTTGCCCGTGCGCAGGTAGAACGGCACACCCGCCCAGCGGCGGGTGTCGACCTCGAGGGTGATGGCGGCAAAGGTCTCCGTGATGGAGTCCGCTGCGAAGCCGTCTTCTTCGAGGAGCCCGACCACCGGCAGCCCACCCTGCCAGCCGCCCGCGTACTGGCCGCGGGCGGTGGTCTCGTCGAGGGGCTCGGCAAGGCGAGTAGCCGAGAGGACCTTGATCTTCTCCGCCTGCAGATTGAGCGGCTCGAAGCTGATGGGTTCTTCCATCGCCGTGAACGCGAGCAACTGCAGCAGGTGGTTCTGGATCACGTCACGGGCCGCGCCGATGCCGTCGTAGTACCCCGCGCGTCCACCGAGGCCGATGTCCTCGGCCATCGTGATCTGAACGTGGTCGACGTAGTGCGCGTTCCAGATCGGATCGAACAACTGGTTCGCGAAGCGCAGAGCCAGAATGTTCTGGACGGTTTCCTTACCGAGGTAGTGGTCGATACGGAAGACCGTGTCCTCGGGGAACACCTTGTTGACGACGGCGTTCAGTTCGCGAGCGCTCTCGAGGTCGTGGCCGAACGGCTTCTCGATGACGACTCGTCGCCACTGACCGTCCTCGGCCTGCGCGAGGCCCGACGCCGACAGTTGCTCGAGCACCTGAGGAAACGCGTTGGGCGGAATCGCAAGGTAGAAACCGTGATTGCCGCCGATACCACGTTCGTTGTCGAGCGTGGCCAACGTGTCGGACAGGTTCTGGAAGGCCTCGGCCTCGTCGAAACTGCCCTCCACGAACCGGATACCTTCGGCGAGCCTCTCCCAGACGTCCTGACGGAACTTGGTGCGAGCGCCGTCCTTGACTGCTTCGAGGACGACGTTCGTGAAGTCCTCGTCCGTCCAGTCACGCCGGGCGAACCCGACCAAAGCGAATCCGGGCGGCAACAGTCCACGGTTGGCGAGGTCGTAGATGGCGGGCATGAGCTTGCGCCTGGCAAGGTCGCCGGTAACACCGAAAATCACCAGGGCGCAGGGCCCCGCAATGTGCGGAAGCCGTTTGTCGGTGCTGTCCCGAAGGGGATTCACCCAATCTGATGCCGCCGCGGAATCGCTCACAGGCTCAGCTCTTCTGGGTTGCTGCGCGGAGCTGCTCGGCGGTTGCGTCGAGCAACTCGTTCCAGGACACCTCGAACTTGTCGACGCCCTCTGTCTCGAGGACCTTGAACACGTCCGCAAGATCGATGCCGACTGCAGCGAGCTGATCGAAGACCGCCTGTGACTCCTGAGCTGTGCCCGAGATCGTGTCGCCGGTGATCTCGCCATGGTCGGCGAGAGCGTCGAGCGTCTTCTCCGGCATGGTGTTGACCGTGTTCGGCGCAACCAACTCGGTGACGTAGAGAGTGTCGGGGTAATCCGGGTTCTTCACGCCGGTCGACGCCCACAGCGGACGCTGAGCCTTGGCGCCGTCGGCCAGAAGAGCCTGGAAGCGCGGCTGCACCTCGAAGATCTGCTGGTACGCGTTGTACGCCAGACGTGCGTTTGCGAGTGCAGCCTTGCCACGAAGCTCGAGGGCTTCCGGCGTGCCGATTGCCGTGAGGCGGTTGTCGATCTCGGAATCCACGCGGGAGACGAAGAACGAGGCGACCGACTCGATGGACGAGATGTCGCGGCCGGCAGCCTTGGCGGTGTCCAGACCTTCCAGGTATGCGCCCATGACTGCCTCGTAGCGCTCGACCGAGAAGATCAAGGTGACGTTGACGCTGATGCCCTCACCGATCACCTTGGCGATGGCGGGAATGCCTGCCAGCGTCGCGGGAATCTTGATCAGGACGTTCGGGCGATCGACGATCTTGTGCAGCTCGATCGCCTGCGCGACGGTGGCGTCGGTGTCGTGTGCCAGGCGAGGATCGACTTCGATGGACACGCGGCCGTCGACGCCGTTCGACGCCTCGAACTGCGGAGCCAGGATGTCGCACGCAGCACGCACGTCGTCGGTGGTCACCGCGGTGATGGTGGCGTCGACATCGGCGCCGCGCTGTGCGAGCTCACGGACCTGAGCGTCGTACGCCGATCCCTTGGACAGTGCCGCCTGGAAGATCGACGGGTTGGTCGTGACACCCACGATCGACTTCGTGTCGATGAGGTTCTGCAGGTTGCCGGACTGGATGCGATCCCGCGAGAGGTCGTCGAGCCAGATGGAAACGCCTGCAGCGGAGAGCTTTTCGGTATTCACGTTCTGTGTCATCGAGATCATCCCTTCACAGCTGCGAGGGAGCGCTGCGCGGCTTCGACAGTCGCGTCGGCAGTGATGCCGAACTCCCGGAACAAGGTCTTGTAATCGGCGGAAGCGCCGTAGTGCTCGAGCGAGACGGCCTGACCGGCGTCGCCGAGGATGCGCCACCACGGCATCGCGATGCCGGCTTCGACGGACACACGCGCGCGCACGGCGGGCGGAATGACCTCGTCGCGGTACGCCTGATCCTGCTCGAGGAACCAATCGAGGCACGGCACGGAAACAACGCGGGTTGCGACGCCCTGAGCTTCGAGGGTTTCGCGAGCCTCGGTGGCCAGATGCAGTTCGGAACCGGTCGCCAGCAAGATGACCTCCGGCGAACCGTTGGCTGCGTCGACGAGGACGTAAGCGCCGCGCTTGACACCCTCGGCAGCCTTCTCCTTGGTGCCTTCGAGAACCGGGATGTCCTGGCGCGTGAGTGCCAGAGCCGTCGGGCCCGTCTTGTTCTCGAGTGCTGCCTGCCATGCGAAAGAGGTCTCGTTGGCGTCACCCGGGCGGACGACGGCGAGGTTCGGGATCGCACGAAGAGCAGCGAGGTGCTCGACCGGCTGGTGGGTCGGGCCGTCTTCGCCGAGACCGATGGAGTCGTGGGTCCAGACGTAGGTGACGGCAGTCTTCATCAGTGCGGCCAGGCGAACCGCCGGACGCATGTAGTCGGAGAAGACCATGAAGGTTCCGCCGTACGGGCGGGTGGGTCCGTGAAGCGCGATGCCGTTGAGGATCGAGCCCATCGCGTGCTCGCGGATGCCGAAGTGGAGCGTGCGGCCGTAAGGCTGCGCATTCCAGTCGTTTGTGGAGATGGAGAACGGGCCGAACGAATCTGCGCCCTTGATGGTGGTGTTGTTGCTACCGGCGAGGTCGGCGGAGCCGCCCCACAGCTCGGGCAGGATCGGTCCGAGCGCGTTGAGCGCCGAACCGGAGGCCTTGCGAGTCGCAACGCCCTTGGCGTCGGCCTCGTAGGTCGGGAGAGCGTCGGCCCAGCCGGCGGGGAACTCACCGGCGAACAGGCGGTCGAAGAGTTCCTTGCGCTCGGTCTCACGTGCAGCCCACGCGTCGAACTCGACCTGCCATGCCTTGCGTGCGTCGGCGCCGCGGGAGACGACCTCACGGGCGTGAGCCAGAGCGTCGGCGTCGACGTCGAAGGACTTGGCCGGATCGAAGCCGAGGGCTTCCTTGACCGCTGCAACTTCGTCGGCACCGAGAGCGGAGCCGTGGACGTCGCCGGTGTTCATCTTCTTCGGAGCCGGGAAACCGATGATGGTGCGGAGCAAGATGATGGACGGACGATCGACGACGGCCTTGGCCGCGGCAACCGCGTCGAGGATGCCGGAGACGTTCTCGCCACCTTCGACGTGCTGAACGTGCCAGCCGTACGCCTCGTATCGCTTTCCGACGTCTTCGCCGAGAGCGATGGTGGTGTCGTGCTCGATGGAGATCTTGTTGTCGTCGTAGAAGACGATGAGGTTGCCCAGTTCCTGGACCCCGGCGAGGGACGAGGCCTCGGACGTGACGCCTTCTTCGATGTCACCGTCGGACGCGATCACGTAGATGTGATGGTCGAAGGGGGAGGAGCCGACCGGGGTCTCCGGATCGAACAGTCCGCGCTCACGACGCGCAGCCATCGCCATACCGACTGCGGACGCAAGGCCCTGGCCCAGCGGACCGGTGGTCATCTCAACGCCGACGGTGTGGCCGACCTCGGGGTGGCCGGGGGTCAGTGCGCCCCACGTGCGGAGAGCTTCGAGGTCAGCGAGCTCGAGGCCGTAGCCCGACAGGTAGAGCTGGGTGTACAGCGTCAAGGATGAATGGCCACAGGAGAGAACGAAGCGGTCACGGCCGACCCATTCTGCATCCGAAGGATCGTGGCGCATGACGCGCTGGAAGAGGGTGTATGCCAACGGCGCCAAGCTCATTGCAGTTCCGGGATGGCCGTTGCCGACCTTCTGAACCGCGTCGGCGGCGAGCACGCGGGCGGTATCGACAGCCTTGGTGTCCAGGTCGGTCCAGTCCGAGGGGTGGACGGGTTGCGTGAGGACGTGGATCTCGTCTGTGATCGACACTGGCAGATGTCTCCTGACATGGTGTACGTGGATTGCGAGGGTGGGGTGTCCCTCCACTGCGTAACCCAGCCTAATGGTCCTGGCTGTCCGGGTCGATTCGGTTCCTCAATGGCTGCGGTCTACCATCGTTCGTAGTAGAGAACAGTGTCAGCAGTGTGTCGTGAAGAGTTAGTGCGGTAACGCGTGGTGCAAGGAGAGAACGTGCGGACAGGGCAACAGCCGAGCGGACATGGCTTCGGCAGCCCAGGTGCCGCCCCGCGGGCGACCAATACCGATACGGTGTGGGGTCGCGCAACGGGCAAGGTTCTGGCTTATATCGCGCTCACGAAGCCGCGAGTGATCGAATTGCTGTTGGTGGCAACCATTCCGGCAATGCTGCTGGCCGATCGCGGAACGGTCGACATCGTTCTGATCCTCAGCACCCTCTTCGGTGGCTGGATGGGCGCGGCGAGTGCGAACTCGCTCAACTGCGTCGTCGACGCCGACATCGACAAGGTCATGAAGCGCACGGCGAAGCGTCCGCTGGCCCGCGAGGCGGTGCCGACGCGCAACGCGCTCGTCTTCGGGCTCCTTCTCGGACTCGCGTCGTTCCTTTGGCTGTGGTGGCGAGCCAACCTCCTAGCCGGCATCCTCGTCGTGATCACGATCGCGTTCTACGTCCTCATCTACACGATGGTTCTCAAGCGTCGTACCTGGCAGAACGTCATCTGGGGTGGCGCAGCCGGATGTATGCCCGTCCTCGTGGGCTGGGCCGCTGTCACCGGGTCGCTGAGCTGGCAGCCCGTCGTGCTGTTCCTGATCATCTTCTTCTGGACGCCGCCGCACACCTGGGCGCTGGCGATGCGATACAAAGAGGACTACAAAGCTGCCGGTGTTCCCATGCTTCCGGTGATCGCCACCGAAGAGCACGTCACCAAGCAGATTCTGTTCTACAGCTGGGCAATGGTCGTCACGACGCTTGTCCTCGTGCCCGCATCGGGAGTCATCTACGCCGCCATCACCATCGTTGCCGGTGCGTGGTTCCTGCTCATGGCACATCAGCTGTACCGCAGCGTTCGCGGTGGTGCTCAGGTCAAACCGCTACGCTTGTTCCTGCAGTCCAACAACTATCTTGCGATCGTGTTCGTCGGCCTCGCCGTCGACTCGGTTCTCGGACTCCAGACGATCAGCGACATGCTCAGCTGATTCTGCTGTGCGCCATTATTAAACGCGGGCGGGTAATAAAGGCGCACAGCACTTCGCTAGGGGATCAGAACGATCGACCCGGTCGTTGCTCGACCTTCCAGATCCCGATGCGCTGTTGCCGCATCGGCGAGGGGATACTCGGCGCCGACGCGAATATCGAGTTTCCCGGCCGCAATGGCGTCGAAGACATCGCCGGCACGCCAGGTCAGTTCCTCTCGAGTGCGAATGTGATGCGCGAGCGTCGGACGCGTCAGGAACAGCGAACCCGACGAATTGAGCCGCTGCGGATCAACCGGCGGAACCGGTCCACTGGCCGCACCGAACAAAGCGACCGTGCCGCGGATGCGCACGGAAGCCAAGCTCGAATCAAAAGTTGTCGCGCCGACCCCGTCGTATGCCGCCGCTACTCCTTCGCCGCCGGTCAACTCCCGGACTCGCGCTGCGATGTCCTCGTCGTACCGCAGAACCTCCGAGGCACCCGCGCCGCGCGAGAGTTCTTCCTTTGCATCCGATGACACAGTCGTGATGACCTTCGCCCCGAGGCTGACGGCTATCTGCGTCAGGATCAACCCGACGCCGCCCGCGCCTGCGTGCACGAGCACGGTGTCGCCGCTCTGGATCGGATACGTCGACTTCGCGAGGTAGTGCGCCGTCATCCCCTGCAGGAGCGCCGACGCTGCGGCCGATGCAGGGACACCGTCAGGCACTTTCACGGCGACTGCGGCGGGAACAGCCACCTTCTCGGCATAGCTGCCAGTGGCAGCGGCCCACGCGACCCGGTCGCCCACGGAGAATTCGTTGACGTCGGAGCCGACAGCTTCGACAACACCGCTGCCCTCGTCGCCGGGAATGTAGGGGAGCGGACGCTTGTACTGGCCCATTCGGAAGTACGTGTCGATGAAATTGATGCCGATCGCTTCGGTCTTGACGAGTAGATCGCCTGGGCCGGGTGTCGGTTCGGGTTGTTCGGTCAGAGTCAGAACGTCTGGTCCGCCGGTCTCGGTCACGTAGATGGCTCGCATGGTTTCTGTTCTACACCCGAGGCGGCCGACGCTCAGTCCATGCCTGGTGTCGCTTCCGGGCTACCGACCAGTATTGTCGAGTCATGAGCACCGATACCGAGAAGTCGGACGCCACCCCGTCCGCGCCGGAACTGCCGAAGTCCACGGTGAACGCCATCACCAAGTTCGTCGCCGAGCACGGCGGCTCCGCCAGCGCCGTCATCCAGCCGGTCGGCCTGGCCGGCGTTCGCATCACCCTCGTAGGTGCCGACGGCATCCTCGGTGATCAGGTCGTCGAGGACCTCGCCACGGCAAACGCGGTCGTCGCGTCCTTCGACAACGTCACCGTCGCCGAGTGGGAGCGCGAACTGACGAGCATCGTCACCCCGCAGGAAGGCCATTTCAAGAAGATGGCCGGTTGGGTCGCCAACCAGACTCGGTTCCCGAAAGCTCGCAACGAATCCTGAAATGACGTGTGGGGCGTAGGAACACCTTTTGGTGTTCCTACGCCCCACACGTGTCTTGAAGCGTCAGACAGCTGGTATGGGCGAATTGGTCGGCGTGTACTGGCGGGTCTTACCCGCAGCCCAAACTGCTGCGGTCGCAGCCGTGCACAGTCCCGCACCGGCGACGTGCATGATCACCAGAACTTCCGGCACATCGGTGAAGTACTGCACGACACCGATGAGCGACTGCGCGAGGATCAGTCCCAGCAGGACCTTCAGACGGATCTTCACGGCTGCGGATGTCCCGACCGCATACAGGCCGAAGGTCAGACCCACGACCAGCGCGAGATATCCGACCAGAAGCTGTGAGTGCAGATGGACTAGCGTCACGATCTCGATCTCCAGGCGAGGCACCGTCCGGTCCAGCCCCTTGTCGCCGGCGTGCGGGCCTGCGCCCGTTACGAGAGTTCCAGCGACCAAAACGCCGGCGAGCGCGACACCTGACAGCGCGGTAAGCCAGCGCAGCGGCTTCGGCATCACGACCAGAGTTGTTGCTTCGTCGGGTTCCGCGATCTTCGCGTACATCACCGTGGCAACCCAGACCATCAGCATCGACGCAACCAGGTGAATGGCGACCGTCCACCACAGCAAGCCTGTGAGGACGGTGATACCGCCGATCACTGCCTGAACGACAGTGCCGAGCGGCATCATCCAGGCGTAGACAAGCACCTCTTTGCGTCGGCGAGCGCGAGTCACCGCAAGCACGATCGCAGCGGCGACGATGACGACCAGGAAGGTCAGCAGGCGGTTGCCGAACTCGACGGCTTGGTGAATCACCGCGACCTGTCCGTGGCCGACCGGGACGAAGCTACCGGGGAAGCACTGCGGCCACGTCGGGCAACCGAGTCCCGAGTCCGTCACGCGCACCACCGCGCCGGTGACAGCGATGCCGCCCTGCGTCAGGATCACGATGAACGCGATGATTTTCTGCGTTTTCAGCGAGGGGAGAGGTAGTCGATCCACCAAGCGTAAAAATCCGGCATACACACGATTCACCACGCCAACGATCGTAGTTCCCCATCAACTACACAGTGTCGTTGGGGCCAGCTCGCTCCGCGCCTGCCCCGCGTCGTTGGGGCCAGCTCGCTCCGCGCCTGCCCCGCGTCGTTGGG
>NZ_JAMSKS010000017.1:110912-163058 GCF_024436645.1 Rhodococcus sp. T9N
GTCGTTGGGGCCAGCTCGCTCCGCGCCTGCCCCGCGTCGTTGGGGCCAGCTCGCTCCGCGCCTGCCCCGCGTCGTTGGGCCCCCTCGCTCCGCGCCTGCCCCGACTCGTCGAGACCAGAACTGCGCAGCCGTGGGGCCAGCTCGCGTCAGTTCGCGCGAACTCGCACGATTCCCGAGATCGTTCCCTGGAAGTACTCGCCCGACTCGGTGATGAGTGCAGACATCTGAAGGGTGTCGTTGAGGATGGTCGACGGCAGGGGAGTCGAACCTATCTGCGCCCCGTCCTTCGAGTCGATCACCGCGAAGGAGTAACCGTCCAGCGGAGAGGTGTTCGGAGCACCGTCCCGTGTCACCGTGTAAATCGAGCCGTCAGCCGTCGAGAGGTGGGGTACCGCGGAGCTACGAATCGTGTTGTCCCACACGACATGGCAACCGACCGGATCGATGTCGACGCGGGTCATTCCGCCGTTGAAGGGTGCCGTGGCGGGGACCGCTGGACCGGCACCTTCAGGAGTCGTGGGGTACGGGTATCCGTAAGTGCCGGCGACGTAGACGGAATGACCGATGCCGACGGGGGAGTTCTCGCTGCCGCTCGGTGAGCCGTCCTGGCTGGCAGCGGACAACACCGGCTGCGTGCACACCTCGGCGCCCGTGTCAGCGCGATAGACATGCAAGCTCACTGTCGGGTGGGCGTTGTCGACGATGGTCAAGAAATCGCTGCCCGTCGACGGGCCGAAGTATGTCGGCGTCGATCCGGTTCCCCAGCTGAGCTGACCCGGATTACGGGCCGGCCCGCGGTCGTACGGCTGACGCCAGTCGATGACGACCTCGTCGCCATTTCGCTTCAGTTGGTAGAGCGCGTGGGTCGTTGCGACGGCAGTGCCCGTCGGGGAGGTGGAGATGCTGTTCTGCACCTGTTCACCTTCGGGGAGCGCAATGCTGTGCGCGATTCGATCCGCGCCGACGTGCCCGACGGTGCCGTGCCCGGTGGCGAACCAGACATTGCCTTCCCAGTCCGGAGCGAGGCCGGTGACGTTGTCGTCGGCGGCAACCGCACCACTGAGATCGATGACATCCGCGAGTTCCAGCCGCCAACTGCCGTCCGGATTCTGCGCATGGGAAATGCGGACCAGTTGACGGTTTCCGTCGACGGCGACGAGACGGTTCTCGTTGTCGAGGTAGGCGTAGACGCCGCCGAGCAGACTGCCCTTCGCGAGCGGCAGTTGTGCTACGGATCTACCTAACGGCGTGGCGTCGGCCTTCGGATCGATCAAATGGATGGTCGGGATCTGGCCGATCATCGTCGTGCAGAGCGAGACGATCATGCCGTCGGAACCCTGGAGGACCGTCGGGCAGGCGGCCATCATCGGGAAAGCTGTCACCTCGTGTGGGCCGGTTCCTGGACCGGGCAGCGGCGTGACGTCGGACGAGCCCGCGTCACCGTGCATGGTGGAAGTACCGACGGGACCGAGGTGCGGATTTGCAGGTGCGAGTGGACCGGACACCGAAGGGGTCGCCGTTGCGGGTCCGGCACACAACATGACTGTTGCGGCCACACAGCCGACGATCTGAGCTGTCCGTCGTGTACTCACGTGAACTTGAACCACCTTGCTGCGCAGACTCCGGCCACTGCGGCCCAGATGAGAAGTACGAGAATCGAGAACCAGTCCATCGAGGTGTCGAGGGCCGCTTCGAGTGCGTGTGCGAGAGCGCCGGACGGAACAATGCGGACCAGCGTGTGAACGGCGGTCGGGAGTTCACCACTGGCGAAGACCACACTTCCGATGCCCACCATGATGAACCACAGGATGTTGGCGAGCGCGAGAACGATCTCTGCTCGCAAAGTACCGCCGAGCAGTAGGCCAAGCGCTGCAAATGTGACAGTACCGATGGCAATGACCACTGCGCCGAGTACAAGTTCGACGAATGACGGACGCCATCCCAATGCCAAACCGATAGCGCCGAGCAAGAGTGACTGCAGCGCCACGACGATGATGACGGCAGCGCTCTTGCCTGCGATGATTCCCCACCGCGGTAGCGGCGTTGCACCGAGTCGCTTGAGCGCGCCGTATCGGCGGTCGAATCCGACGGCGATGGCCTGTCCGGTGAACGCCGTCGACATCACGGCAACCATCATGACACCAGGGAGCACGGTATCGACCCGAGAATCGCCCAAATCGCCGATCGGAAGTAGACACAGTCCGATGAGCAGGGTGATCGGGATGAACATGGTGAGCAGCAATTGCTCACCGTTGCGGAGCAGAAGAGTCAGCTCCAGTTTGGTCTGCGCCGCCAGCATCTTGGCCGCCGAATTGGGGCGGGGATCCGGCGAGAAGGTGCCTGGCTCGAAGCGGTTCTCGGCGAGCCGTCGGTCTCTGGCAACGCTGATGGGACTGCTCTGGCCGTTCGACGCTGTTTCGTTCATGACCTTGATCTCCGTCATCCCCTCAGTTCCCGGCCCGTCAATTCGAGGAAGACGTCTTCCAGACTCCGTTGATCGACGCGAATGTCGTTGATCAGCACGTCCTGATCGGCACACCACGTTGCGACAGTCGCCACGGTTGCAGGATCGATTGCACCTTCGACGACATAGGTGCCGGGGTTGGATTCCTCGATGCGGAACCCGGCGAGTGAACCGGCCAGCGAATCTAGGCTCAAACCGGGAATCGTCGTCAGACGGAGTTGTCCTTCGGCGCCCTTGCTGGTGACCTCGGCCGGCGTTCCCGACGCGACGATCTTGCCGTGGTCGATGATGACCAGTTCGTCGGCGAGCGCTTCGGCCTCGTCCATGAGGTGTGTGGTGAGCAGGACGCTCACGCCGTCGCGTCGCAGAGCGTCGATGAGTTCCCACACGAGTAGACGTGCCTGAGCGTCGAGGCCGGCGGTGGGTTCGTCCAGAAATACCAATTCGGGACGGCCGACCAGCGCGCACGCCAGGGACAGTCGTTGCTGCTGGCCTCCGGAGAGGCGGCGGTACGGGGTCTTGCGCGCATCGGTGAGGCCGAGTTTGGAAAGGAGCCAGGCGGGATCGAGCGGGTCGGCCGAGTATGCGGCCACGAGGTCGAGCATTTCCCCGGCCTTGGACCCGGGGTACGCGCCGCCGCCCTGCAGCATGACGCCGATTCGCGAGCGGACTTCACCGGAGTCGGCGATGGGGTCGAGACCGAGCACTCGAACCGTGCCGGCATCGGGGGTGACAAAACCTTCGCACATTTCGACGGTGGTCGTCTTACCGGCTCCGTTGGGGCCGAGCAGGGCAACGACCTGGGCCGTCTCGACAGTGAGATCGATACCGTCGACGGCTCGAACACCGTCGAAGGACTTGACGACACCCTGGATCTGTACCGCCGGCGTCGACGATCTGGAGGCTCTCGAGGTCACGGGGAATCAGCGTAAGCCCCCGCCGAGTTGTCTTCGTCTACCGGTCCGCCTTTCGTGATCTCCGCTACTGGCTTGTCGCTACGCCAGGGGAGTGAATTGCGGGTGAAGACGATGAGCGTTCCGGCGGTGAGGATGGTCGCGATGACGGCCTGCACGATCATGAACGGAAGGTATTCGGCGCCGTTGGACATCAACATGACGCTGACGATCGAGGTGAAGACGACGGCAGGGATGCGGAAAATCGGCGCGGTGGCCCACGCCGCCAACGGAAGGATCGCCCACAGCAGGTACCACGGCTGAACGACGGGGAACAGGAGAACGATCGCTCCGAGTGCGATGCCGAGTCCACCGACCGGGTGTATGCGGCCCATGTACACCGAGATCATCATCCGTGCGGTGACGAGCATGGCGACGAGAGTTGCGATGGGCCGCGTGATAGTGAGGATCGCCGTCGTGTGATCGCCGAGTCCGAGTAGTACACCGGCCAATCCCGTGCCGACACCCAGGAGCGTCGGGATGGACATCCAACTCCGGACTGCGGTGGCGGTGTCGAGGGTGTTGATCCAACCCATACCGAGCCCACTGGCCACGCTGATGACAAACGTGACGACAGCGGCAATGATGCCCAGGAGAATCGCGGCTCCCGCCAAGGCTTTCCAGGTTCCGCCCCAACGCCGGGCCAAAGCCATGCCGACAAATCCCAGTGCAAGCAAGGACGGAATTTTGACGGTCGACGACAAGGCGATCAAACCTGATCCCGCAACGAGATAGAACAGCGCTCGCCCACGGATGGGCCCGGACCCTTCGACTGCGCGAAGAGCGATCTCGATTCCGGCGAGCATCAACCCGAGCATGAGTGCTTCGTTGTGGATGCCGGCCACCAAGTGGAAGAGCAACAGCGGGTTCGCGGCACCGAGCCAGAGCGAACTGACGGCAGAGACACCGCATCGCTTGGCCAGTCGCGGTATCGCCCACACGATGAGCGCGACGCCGGCCAATGCGAGCAAGCGGTGCAAGAAGATTCCGGCCACGATGTTGTCGCCGGTCAGTGAGCTGATCCCGCGTCCCAGCCACAGGAAGAACGGACCGTACGGAGCCGGGGTGTCGCGCCAGATCGTCGGAACCGTGCGGGTGAGAACGTGGTCGACGCCCAGTGCCGCCTTGGGGCCGATGGCGTACGGATCGAGTCCACGGGCCGCGATTTCGCTTTGAGCCAGATACGAGTAGACGTCGCGGCTGAACATCGGCGGTGCGACCGAGAGCGGCAGGATCCACAGCAGGAGTGTGCGGTCCAACTGGGAACGGGTCATGCGCCGCGGTGCGCCGGAACGGCTGCGTATGTCCCCGACTGCAAATCGGCCCATCATCAGCCAGGCCAGAACGACGAGCACGGTTCCGGTCATCGTCATGGTGAGTGAGACCGTCGGCATACGTCCGGGAAGGCTGAGGACTCGAAGTCCTGCGGTCGGATTCTGCAGGACGGGTTGTGCGCCGGCGCCGAGCGCTCCGACTGCCATCAAGACCGCGCCGGTTGCGCCGAATCGGCGAATCCCTCGCAGTTGTGCGGTTTCCTTCGCGTTCAGGCCCGGGCGCTCGTCCTCGTCGCCGTGCAGCACCGCGGCCATACTCTGCCGGGGAGCGGATCCGAAAGGTCGAACGCCGATTGTGGAAAGCGCGAGTGCCTTGGGTTTTTCCAGCAGGATCGCGCGCGCCGATCGGGCGGTCGTCGTCTTCTCGGGGGTCTGCGGCACACCAGGCAGCGTAGCGGCTCCATCCAGCCGGACAGACAAGCACAAACAACGTACGTTGTCCGGATATTCCCGAATGTAATGCAGGTTGCCCTTAGTAGACCTGCGAAAAGAATTCCGTCACACTTGTGTTGTGAAAAGAAATGCGTCAGACCCACGAAGCAAGGAAGTTGCAGGTCAGCCCACTGTAGCGGCCTCGCCGAGTGCTGCCGCAAATCCGGTGACAGTGAGCGTCGAAGGTCAGACGCGGGCGGCAGTGGTCAAGCTGCTACTCGAAGAAGGCCCCATTACCGCCTCCGAAATCGGCACGCGCCTCGGTTTGAGTGCCGCAGGTGTCCGACGTCACTTGGATGCGTTGATCGAGTCCGGCGAAGCCCGAACTGCTTCGGCGTCGTCGCTGCGTCAGCGTGGACGAGGTCGTCCCGCCAAGCAGTTCCAGATCACCGCGACCGGTCGCGGCCGCCTCGGCCACACCTACGACGATCTGGCGGGAGCCGCGATGCGGCAACTCCGTGAAATCGGCGGAGACGCGGCAATCGAGGAGTTCGCCAAGCGTCGGGTTCAGGCGATCGTCGGAGACGTCGAACCGGCTGATCCGACAGATGTCGACAACGTCGAGGCGACAGCGGACGCAATCGCCGAAGCCTTCAACGCGGTGGGGTTCGCGGCGTCGACCCGGCCGGTCGGCAACGGCGTGCAGATCTGCCAACACCATTGCCCGGTTTCCCATGTGGCAGAAGAGTTTCCGGAACTGTGCGAGGCAGAGCAGCAAGCATTCCGGCAATTGCTCGGGACTCATGTTCAGCGTCTGGCGACCATCGCCAACGGTGACTGCGCCTGCACGACGCACGTGCCCCTCGTGTCCACCGGGAGTAGATGACCGGACCAGAGTGTTCTACAGAGCGTTGCCACCGTGCAGCGTTCGAATAAAGATTTTTCAGCTAGTTCTTCAAAGTCAGAACTGCTCGACCACAGCGACCAGCCCTCGCTGAGCCCGAGCAGCCGTCAAGAAACAAGACTCCGGAAGGAGCTCGCATGACCGTCACATCAGACCAGGCGACTACCACTGCGGCAGCAGGCACCGAGCCGCTCACGCAGGAAGAGACCATCGCGTCCCTCGGTCATTACGGCTACGGCTGGTCCGATTCCGACGAAGCCGGAGCCAGCGCGCAGCGCGGGTTGTCCGAGGCTGTCGTGCGGGACATCTCCGCCAAGAAGAGCGAGCCCGAGTGGATGCTCGACATCCGCCTCAAGGCGCTGCGCACCTTCGACAAGAAGCCGATGCCGAACTGGGGCAGCGACCTCGAAGGTATTCACTTCGACAACATCAAGTACTTCGTCCGGTCCAGCGAGAAGCAGGCCGAGTCGTGGGAAGACCTGCCCGAGGACATCAAGAACACGTACGACAAGCTCGGCATCCCCGAGGCGGAGAAGCAGCGCCTCGTTGCCGGCGTCGCAGCTCAGTACGAGTCCGAGGTCGTCTACCACTCGATCCGTGAGGACCTCGAGGAGCAGGGCGTCATCTTCCTCGACACGGACACCGGTCTCAAGCAGCATCCGGAGCTGTTCAAGGAGTACTTCGGATCGGTCATCCCGGCCGGCGACAACAAGTTCTCCGCGCTGAACACCGCCGTGTGGTCGGGCGGCTCGTTCATCTACGTTCCGCCGGGAGTCCACGTGGACATCCCGCTGCAGGCGTACTTCCGCATCAACACCGAGAACATGGGTCAGTTCGAGCGCACCCTGATCATCGTCGACGAAGATGCCTCCGTGCACTACGTCGAGGGTTGCACCGCGCCGATCTACAAGTCCGATTCACTGCACTCGGCCGTCGTCGAGATCATCGTGAAGAAGGGCGGCCACTGCCGCTACACGACCATCCAGAACTGGTCCAACAACGTCTACAACCTGGTGACCAAGCGCACCAAGGTCGAGGCAGGCGGATCCATGGAGTGGGTCGACGGCAACATCGGCTCCAAGGTCACCATGAAGTACCCGGCCGTGTGGCTGATGGGCGAGTACGCCCGCGGTGAGGTTCTCTCCGTTGCGTTCTCCGGCGAGGGCCAGCACCAGGACACCGGCGCCAAGATGCTCCACCTCGCGCCGCACACGTCCTCGACCATCATCAGCAAGTCTGTCGCCCGCGGCGGTGGACGTGCGTCGTACCGCGGTCTGGTGCAGGTCAACAAGGGTGCCCACGGCTCCAAGTCGACCGTCAAGTGTGACGCTCTGCTCGTCGACCAGATCAGCCGCAGCGACACCTACCCGTACGTCGACATCCGCGAGGACGATGTCACCATGGGTCACGAGGCCACCGTCTCCAAGGTCAGTGACGATCAGCTCTTCTACCTGATGAGCCGCGGACTGACCGAGGACGAGGCGATGGCCACCATCGTGCGTGGATTCGTCGAGCCCATCGCGAAGGAACTCCCGATGGAGTACGCGCTCGAGCTCAACCGCCTTATCGAACTTCAGATGGAAGGGGCTGTGGGTTAGTGACCACGCCAGAGACCGGAGTCATCGGAGCTGTTGCCGGGGAGAACCCGACCGCTCCTGTAAAGGGTGCAGCCACAGGCTCACCCATCACGAACAAGGGTGAGCAGTTCTCCTCGTTCGACGTCAATGCTTTCGAGGTTCCCGGCGGACGTGACGAGATCTGGCGGTTCACCCCGCTGCGTCGCCTCCGGGGATTGCACGACGGCAGCGCCGTCGCCAACGGACAGGTCACCGTCGAGGTCGACGGCGGAAGCGACATCACCGTCGAGACCGTCGGCCGTGACGACGCACGTTTGGGCAAAGCCGGCGTTCCCGCTGATCGCATTGCAGCGCAGGCGTATTCGAGCTTCGAGACGGCAACGGTCATCTCGGTTGGTGCCGAGGTCGAGGTCGAGAAGCCCGTCGTGGTCACCATGACCGGCCCCGGAGTCGACAACGTCGCCTACGGACACACCCAGATTCGTCTGGCGCAGTTCGCCAAGGCGACGTTCGTGATCGACCAGCGCGGCAGCGGAACCTTCGCGGAGAACATCGAATTCGTTCTCGGTGACAGTTCGCAGCTGACCGTGGTGGCCATCCAGGACTGGGCGGACGACGCAGTTCACGTGGCGTCACACCACGCTCGCCTGAACCGCGACGCAGTGCTTCGATACACCTCGATCAGCCTGGGCGGCGACCTGGTTCGCCTGTCCGCCACCGTCAAGTACGACGGACCGGGCGGCGACGCCGAACTGCTCGGCCTGTACTTCGCCGACGCCGGCCAGCATCTGGAACAGCGTCTGCTGGTGGACCATTCGCAGCCCAACTGCAAGTCCAACGTGGTGTACAAGGGTGCGCTTCAGGGAGATCCCGGATCCGGCAAGCCCGACGCGCACACCGTGTGGATCGGCGACGTTCTCATCCGCGCCGCAGCGGAGGGCACCGACACGTTCGAGCTCAACCGCAACCTGGTGCTGACCGACGGCGCCCGCGCCGACTCGGTTCCGAACCTCGAAATCGAAACCGGTGAGATCGTCGGGGCCGGCCACGCAAGTGCAACGGGACGTTTCGACGACGAGCAGCTGTTCTACCTGCGTGCTCGTGGTATCCCGGAGGATCAGGCTCGTCGTCTGGTCGTACGTGGGTTCTTCCACGAAATCATCAACAAGATCGCTGTTCCCGAGGTGCGCGATCGCCTCGAAGCCGCAGTCGAAGCCGAACTCGCAGCCGTCGGCTCCTGACCGCCCCGCCGGCGACACCACCCCGTCGCTACGCTCGCCCGCCTCATCTTGAAGGAATTTCATGTCTACCAGTGACAACACCACCACCTCGGTCCTCGAGGTTCGTGACCTGCACGTCGAGGTCGCCAACTCCGATGCCAACGCCGAGCCCATCCAGATCCTCAAGGGCGTCGACCTGACGGTCCGCTCGGGGGAGACCCACGCGATCATGGGCCCCAACGGCTCCGGCAAGTCGACTCTGTCGTACGCCATCGCCGGTCACCCCAAGTACCAGGTCACGTCCGGCTCCATCACCCTCAACGGTGAAGACGTCCTCGCAATGAGCGTCGACGAGCGTGCACGTGCCGGGCTCTTCCTGGCCATGCAGTACCCCGTCGAGGTTCCCGGCGTTTCCATGTCCAACTTCCTGCGCACCGCCGCTACGGCCGTGCGAGGCGAGGCTCCCAAGCTGCGCCACTGGGTCAAGGAAGTCAAGGAAGCCCTCAGCGAGCTCGAGATCGATCCCTCGTTCATCGAGCGCTCGGTCAACGAAGGCTTCTCCGGTGGCGAGAAGAAGCGCCACGAGATCCTGCAGTTGGGCATGCTCAAGCCGAAGATCGCGATCCTCGACGAGACCGACTCCGGCCTCGACGTCGACGCTCTGCGCACCGTCTCCGAAGGCGTCAACCGCTACAAGGAGCGCGAGAACGGCGGCGTTCTGCTGATCACGCACTACACGCGCATTCTGCGCTACATCAACCCCGACTTCGTTCACGTGTTCGTCGGTGGCCGCATCGTCGAGTCCGGTGGACCGGAGCTGGCCGACGAGCTCGAGACCAACGGCTACGTTCGTTTCACCGCGGACACCGCAGCTACCCAGGGAGCGTAATCACGATGACCACCTCGGTGCGCGAGCTCGACGTCACAGCGGTTCGGGCCGACTTCCCGATCCTGGCGCGAACCGTGCGCGACGGAAAACCTTTGGTGTACTTGGATTCCGGCGCTACCTCACAGCGTCCGGTCCAGGTTCTCGATGCCGAACGGGACTTCCTGACCACGTGTAACGCGGCAGTACACCGGGGTGCTCATCAGCTCGCAGAAGAGGCGACTGACGCGTACGAGAATGCTCGCGCCACCATCGCTTCCTTCGTGGGTGCGGATTCGGACGAGTTGGTGTTCACCAAGAACGCCACCGAGGCTCTCAATCTGGTGACCTACGTTCTCGGTGACGATCGCTTCGACCGCCATGTCGGTCCTGGCGACGAAATCGTCATCACCGAACTCGAACACCACGCCAACCTCGTTCCCTGGCAGGAACTTGCGCGCCGAACCGGTGCGACGCTCAAGTGGTACGGCGTCACCGACGACGGCCGGATCGATCTTGATTCGCTGGAGCTGACGGACGCGGTGAAGGTCGTTTCGTTCACCCACCAGTCCAACGTGACCGGCGCGATCGCGCCCGTCGAGGAATTGGTGCGACGAGCACGCGCCGTCGGTGCACTCGTCGTGCTCGACGCGTGCCAGTCGGTGCCTCACATGGCGGTCGACTTCCACGAACTGGGAGTGGACTACGCGGCGTTCTCCGGTCACAAGATGCTCGGCCCTTCGGGGGTCGGAGTTCTCTACGGCCGTCGTGAACTGCTGGCAGCGATGCCTCCGTTCATCACCGGTGGCTCGATGATCGAGACGGTCACCATGGAGGTCAGCACTTACGCGCCACCGCCTCAGCGTTTCGAAGCCGGCGTACCGATGACCTCACAGGTGGTCGGGTTGGGCGCTGCCGTGGATTACCTGAACACCTTCGGGATGGACGCAGTCGCCGCGCACGAGCACGTGTTGGTGGAGGCTGCTCTCGAAAAGTTGTCGGCGATCGAAGGTCTGCGCATCATCGGACCGCAGACGTCCGAGAACCGCGGCGGAGCGATTTCCTTTGTCGTGGACGGTATTCACGCCCACGACCTAGGACAGATCCTCGACGACGAGGGCGTCGCGATTCGCGTCGGACACCATTGTGCGTGGCCGCTGCATCGTAAGTTCGGTGTCGCTGCGACGGCCCGTGCGTCGTTTGCGCTCTACAACACCACCGCGGAAATCGATGTTCTCGTTGCCGCGATCAAGCGTGCGCAGGAATTTTTCGGTGTCGCAGGGGAGTTGAACTGAATCATGCGCATGGAGCAGATGTATCAGGAAGTGATCCTCGATCACTACAAACATCCGCACGGCCGCGGACTCCGTGAGCCGTTCGGCGCCGAGGTGCACCACGTCAACCCGACGTGTGGCGACGAGGTGACGTTGCGCGTCCAGATCTCCGAGGACGGAACGGTCTCCGACGTCTCGTACGACGGTCAGGGTTGTTCGATCAGCCAGGCGTCGACGTCGGTGCTCAACGACCTCGTCATCGGGATGCAGGTCACCGACGCACTGAAGACGGTGACGGCGTTCAACGAGATGGTGAGCAGTCGGGGCACCGTCGAGGGGGACGAGGACGTTCTCGGCGACGGTATCGCGTTCGTCGGAGTCTCGAAGTATCCGGCACGCGTGAAGTGCGCCTTGCTCGGATGGATGGCATTCAAGGATGCTGTAGTCCAGATTGTCGACGGCAGTGCTGTGACGACGGCGGACAGCAGCAGTGAATTGGTCGACACGACTGAAGGACAGGGATCATGACCGAGACACAACCAGTGCAGGACGCCGAGGTCGGCGCTCCGGTGAATCCGAATCCCGATTCCACTGCGGAATTCGGTGGCGCACAGGGCAGTGGCACTGTCCCGTCGCCTGAGCGACTCGACGAACTCGAAGAAGCGATGCGCGACGTCGTCGATCCCGAACTGGGAATCAACGTCGTCGATCTCGGCTTGGTCTACGGACTCTTCGAAGACGACGGTGTCGTCACGATCGACATGACTTTGACGTCGGCGGCGTGCCCGTTGACCGACGTGATCGAGGACCAGGCGCGCGGCGCACTTGTGCGTAGCGATCTGTGTACCGACATGAAGATCAACTGGGTGTGGTTGCCGCCGTGGGGACCGGACAAGATCACCGAAGACGGACGCGAGCAACTGCGCGCACTCGGCTTCACGGTCTGACAAGCAACCTCGGCACGATCAACTGAATACATTTCACCGGAGCGTCGGTGCCCGTTCGTCGGGTACCGGCGCTTCGGTTTGTTATATAGGGCCGTTTTAGCCATGATATTCAGGACAATAGTCCCAAATGGTTGTTTGATGAATATTTGCTGGAAGCTGACTGATCGGTAACATCGCAGCTGATTGTCACGATGTGATCTCCGGCGGGCGATTTGCCAGTTTCCACCCGAGCTTTCCAAAGTATTCGTCTCATTTTCGAAGTGCCCCGATCAGTTCGAAGCGTCCAGCGGACGCATAAACCTGTTTGCATCATGATCAAGTTGTAAGAGGGAGATTCGTGTGGATGGCAGTCCCGACCGAGGAATCGTTTCCGCAGCTCGTCCGGACGACGAACTCACCTTCCCTCTTTCTGCCGCGCAACTTTCCCTGCTTGTCGCACAACAGCTTCGACCCGAGATTCCCGTCAGCATCGCTCAGTACGTGGACGTGGACGGCCCACTCGACATCGAGCTGCTGACCGCTGCCAGCAAACAGACCGGCCGTGAGATCGGCTCCGGATATCTGCGCCTGGTCGAGGTGGACGGGGTTGCGCGTCAGTGGCTCGATCTCGACATGGACGACTCCCTCGACGTGGTCGATCTTCGCGCCGAATCGGATCCGGAATCTGCAGCGCAGGAATGGATGCGCAGAGAGCACACTGCTGCCATCGATCCGTTCACCGATCGCCTGGTCAGGCTGGCAGTCCTGGTGCTTCGCGACGACCATTACTACTGGTACAGCCGTATTCATCACGTAGCGCTCGACGGTTTCGGCGCGATGTCGATGATGAACCGCACAGCCGAGATCTACACCGCTGTGGTGCGCGATCTGCCAGTTCCCCCAGCGGTAACTGCCCCCCTCCAATCGTTGGTGAAGGCAGAGGCCGACTATCTGGGCTCAACCCGGTGGGAACGCGATCGCGACTACTGGAACACCAAGATGGCCGACAAACCGGGCGGAACCTCGCTCGCGTCCTCGACTGCTCCGTCGCAGGCATGGTCTCGCCTACGGTCGGCGACGGTACCTACGGAAATGCGGAGCTCCCTCGAACGGCTGGCCGCCGCCCACGATGTGACGACGTCGTCAGTGGTGATCGGTGCACTGGCGGCTTACCTCGCCCGGGCCACCGGGACCCGCGACGTGGTCCTCAGCCTGCCGGTCTCGGGGCGGACGACAAAAGCTGCTCGCCGGTCCGGCGGAATGATGTCGAACGTCGTTCCGATACGTGCGAGCGTCGATCCGCATTTCGCGGTCGGGGACTTGCTGCACGAGGTGAAGATCGAACTCACCGGCGCACTGCGTCATCAGAAATACCGCCACGAGGACCTACGACGCGACCTCAACGCCGGTGATCACAGCATCGCCGACGGACGAGGCTTCCACGGGCCGTTGATCAACCTCATGCTGTTCCATTCCGGAATCACTCTCGGGGACGCGCACGGCGAACTGAACGTGATCTCGACCGGGCCGATCGAAGACCTCTCCGTCAACGTCTATCAGACTTCCGCAGCCGAAGAGATCCAGATCGACTTCGCCGCGAATCCAGACCTGTACACCAACGAGGACATCTCGCGTCACCACCGGCGTTTCCTCGAGTTCCTCGACTTGTTCTGCGCTGCGGAATCGGGAACTCGATTGATGGATATCGACCCCGACGCCGCGGGTAAATGGATCGCCGAAGTTCAACACGCCCGCAACGTCGAGTACTGGTCTGCGACCTTGTCGAACCCCGCCGAGGAACTGGGTTTGCCGGTCGTCGCCGGAACCGGTCGAACGTCCACGCCCCTCGAGATCGAGGCAGGCCTCTGCCGGAGCCTCGAGACGATGGCGACGACGATGAACACGAGTCTGTTCGTGCTGTTCCAGTCTGCGATGGCCGGACTGCTGCGCCGCGTCGGTTCGGCTGACGAGGTGTCGATCGGCGTCTCGGTCCGAGGATACGGCGCCTCCAATCCGGACGATTTCGTCTCGATGTTCGCCAACCAGTTGGTGCTTCGCTCGACGGTGTCGAACACCATGACGCTCACCGACCTGGTCGGTGCGGTGGACACCGTCGCAATCGAAGCTCTCGAACACGCAGACATTCTTCTGTCTTCGGTGACCGCCGCACTCGGTGACGGCCGCTGGGTCGAGACGGGCCCGTTGTTCCGGGCGATGGTCTGCTTCGAGGAGCCGCTGGATGCTCACCCGAGATTTCCGGGGCTCATGGTCGGTGCGCCTATCGGATCGGATCTGGCCACCGTGCCGGAACTGTTTGTCTCCCTGGCGATTCCGACTGGTGAGCATGCCGATTTCGATCAGCCGATCTCCGGTGTTCTGGATTGGCTCGGCACGAAGGAGCAAGCCGAGGACCTCGCCGACCGTTATCTACGAATCTTGACCGCGATGGTCGGTGCTCCGCACTCGGCGCTCGGCTCAGTGGATCTACTGCGCCCGGACGCGCGCCAGGCGCTGGTGCCGCCCGTTCTGCCGATTACCCCGGTCCGAACGCTCTCCGAGATCCTTTCCGACCGCATTCGGGCGACCCCGGAAGCGATCGCCGTTGTCGCAGGTAGCGAGCGCGTGTCGTACCGCGAACTCGATCGACGATCGAATCAGTTGGCGCGCAAGCTCGTCGATCATGGCGTGCAATCCGAGTCGTTGGTCGGAATCATGCTGCCGAAATCCGTGGACATGATCGTTGCCGCTGTCGCGGTAGTGAAGGCCGGCGGCGGATACCTCCCACTCGATCGTGCACACCCCGCCGAGCGTTTGGCATACGTGGTCGAGGATGCGCAACCGGTGTGCGTCATCTCCGATTCCACTTTCCCGAACTCCGCCTTCCCGAACTCTGACGTGGTGGTCGTCGGCGTCGAATCCGACGAATACTCCGGTGAGAGTCTGGAAACCGATGAGCGCCCGCGCGGACACGGAGCCGACAATCTGGCGTACGTGATCTACACCTCGGGGTCGACGGGCCGACCCAAAGGTGTCTCCGTCACCCACGCCGCTGTGGTGCGATTGTTCGAGAACACGCACGTCGAATTCGGATTCGACGGCAACGACGTGTGGACGATGTTCCACTCGTTCGCCTTCGACTTCTCGGTCTGGGAACTGTGGGGCGCGCTGCTCCACGGCGGAACGCTGGTCCTGGTCGATCACGAGGTATCACGCGACCCTGACGCCTTCCGGGCGCTGGTCGCCGCAGAAGGCGTCACCGTGCTCAATCAGACGCCCTCGGCCTTCTACCAGTACATCGAAGCCGACCTTCGGGCCGATTCGGAGACCCGGCTCCGGTACGTGATCTTCGGTGGCGAAGCCTTGGACCTGCGTCGACTCGGGCGCTGGTACGACAATCACCCGGGGTACGAAAGTCACACGGAATCCGCGCCTGCACTCGTCAACATGTACGGCATCACCGAGACGACGGTGCACGTCACCCATCTCGAACTCGACCGGGCGAGCGCGAGTGCGCTGACCGGCAGCCGGATCGGTGACGCGATCGACGGACTTCGTGTGTACCTGCTCGACGAGCATCTCTCCCCGGTCCCGGTGGGGATCGCGGGGGAGATCTATGTCGCGGGCGGTCAACTCGCCCGTGGCTATCTAGGCCGTCCAGACCTCACCGCGGGCCGGTTCGTTGCCGATCCTTTCAATGCCGGCGGACGACGGTTGTACCGGTCCGGCGACCGCGCACGATGGATTGCGCCCGGACAACTCGAGTACCTCGGACGCGGCGACGCGCAGGTCAAGATCCGCGGATTCCGGATCGAACTCGGCGAAATCGACTCCGTCATCCTCAGCGCGCCGGGAATCGACGATGCCGTGACCGTCGTGGCTCCGACGCCGGCGGGCGGCGCTCTCGTGACCTATGTGACCGCTTCCGACGTCGTGGACGCCGACGCCCTCCGAGCTCACGCCGCCGAAGCCCTCCCGACCTACATGGTTCCCGATGCCTTCATGGTCCTCGATTCGATTCCGTTGACCACCAACGGAAAACTGGACCGGCGTGCGCTGCCTTCGCCTATCCTGGCCTCCACCAAGGTCTTCCGACCCCCGACGACCCCGACCGAGGGCAAGGTTGCGGCGGTTCTGGCTGACATCCTGAGTAGTGGACCGCTCGGACTCGACGATAATTTCTTCCATCTGGGCGGAAACTCGCTGGTAGCGACGACGGCGGTAGCGCGCTTGACCGAAGCCACCGGGGTTAAAATGCCGCTGCGTGCACTCTTCGACCATCCCACGGTGTCTGGGATCGCGGCGACGATCGAGCGTGCGGCACAGACCCCGGACGCCGACGGTATTCAGGTCGTGGCCCGGCCGGCTGTACTGCCTCTCGCTCCCGCGCAGCAGCGACTGTGGTTCCTGAACCGCGTGGCACCGGAATCAGGTGCGTACAACATTCCACTGGCGGTGTCGTTGCGCGGCGCCGTCGATCCCGACGCACTCAGTGCCGCGATCGTGGACGTCGTGACACGTCACGAGTCACTACGCACCGTGTTTCCTCAGGTCGGGGACAACGCGACGCAGAAGGTTCTGGGCCTGGGCGAGGGGATCGCAGGGCTCGAGTCGATCGACGTGGAACGCGGAAGCCTCGAGAGAGTGATCTTCGAATTCTCTTCGGCCGGTTTCGATCTGGTCCGCGAACGTCCGGTGCGCTACCTGCTGATCAATGTCGCCGCCGAGAAGGAAGGCGATGAGGAGGAAGCTGTCCTCGTAGTGGTTCTGCATCACATGGTGGCCGACGGTTGGTCACTCGCCCCGTTGGCTGCTGATCTCACCGGCGCTTACGCCGCTCGCGTCGGCGGCAACAGCCCGCAGTGGGCACCGCTTCCAGTGCAGTACGCCGACTACACGCTCTGGCACCGAGAACACCTCGGGGACAAGGCATCCACCGAATCGCTTGCCCACTCACAGATCACGTTCTGGAAGCGGCAGCTGGCAGGAGCACCCGAGCAGCTCCACCTGCCGACGGACCGTCCGCGCGCACTCGACCCGACCATGCGCGGAGCCGGAGTCGACATCAGAATCGGCGCTTCCACGCATCAGAAGCTCGTTGTACTTGCCGCCGATCACGACGCCACGCCGTTCATCGCCCTGCACGCGTGCTTCGCCCTGCTTCTGGCCAGGTACAGCGGCACGGACGACATCGTCATCGGAACACCGGTGGCCGGGCGAGGGGACAGATCTCTCGATCTGCTCGTCGGCATGTTCGTCAACACTCTTGCCCTGCGGACCGTCGTCGATCGGGACGTAACGTTTGCCGCACACCTGTCGCAGGTCAGGGCCGTCGACGTGGATGCCTTCGACAATGCGGACGTGCCTTTCGACGTCGTCGTGGACGCGCTCGAACTGGACCGCTCGCCCGCACACCACCCGGTCTTTCAAGCGGCCATCACCTCGCGGATAGCCACCACCCACACAGCCGAACTGGCAGGGGTGTCGATGACGGCGCGGGCAGTCGAGACGGGGCTGACCAAGTTCGACCTCGAGCTCACCGTCACCGAACGTCACGAGTCCGGGGCCGCAGCTGGGATCGATGCCACGTTCACCTATTCCACCGACCTGTTCGACAGCGCGACCGTCGAAGCGTTGGCGCGAAACTTCGTGACCCTCGTGGAATCGGCAGTGTCGGAACCGACTGCACCGGTTGGTGATCTTCGTGTACTCGGATCCCGGGAGAGTGCCGCGATATTGCCGCGGCGCGGCGTGGCTTCGGTGGGCGAATTGACGCTGGCGCAGATCCTCGGAGACACCGCGAGGAAGTATCCCGACGCGATCGCCCTCGAAGACTCCGAGCGCTCACTCTCGTACGGGGAGCTGGAGCGTCGATCGAATCGGATCGCTCGATACCTCATGGACCTGGGCGTCGGCCCCGAGACACCGGTCGCACTGGCAGTTGCCCGATCGGTCGACTCCGTGCTCGCAGTCTGGTCGGTCACCAAAGCCGGTGGCGTTTTCGTCCCGGTCGATCCCCGTTATCCCGCAGATCGAGTTGCGCACATGCTCGCGGATTCAGGTGTGCGGATCGGAATTCGGTCCGCCGAGGTTGCGGCCGGTCCGGCAGCCGGTGGGAACGTCGCAGTCTGGATCGACCTCGGCGACGCGGACACGGTTGCAGAATGTGCCGCCTACTCCGACGCTGCCATCGACGACGCTGACAGAACAGCGTCGATCACTGCGGCGTCGGCTGCGTACGTCATCTACACCTCCGGCTCGACCGGAGTGCCGAAGGGCACCGTCGTCACTCACGCGGGTTTGGCCAATCTTGCTCGCGAACAACAGGATCGGTACCGGATCACCGCCGGGTCGCGAACTCTGCATTTTGCGTCACCGAGCTTCGACGGCGCCGTACTCGAGCTACTGCTCGCCGGTTCGACCGGCGCGACGATGGTGATCGCCCCTCCCGACATCTACGGAGGGGAGGCGTTGAGCGAGTTCCTCCGAAGCCACGAGGTCACTCATGCCTTCATCACTCCGGCTGCGCTGGCGACCGTCGATCCGGCGGGCGTGACGGCACTGGAATGCGTAGTCGTCGGCGGCGACGTGTGCACGCCGGAATTGGTCTCGAGCTGGGGCAACGGGCGCAGACTGCACAACGGATACGGTCCGACCGAAACCACTGTCATGGTTGCCATCAGTGACCCACTCCCACCGGGGGAGCCGATCACCATCGGCGGTCCCATCCGCGGAATCGACGCCGTGGTGCTCGACTCTCGGCTGCAACCGGTCCCGATCGGCGGCGTCGGCGAGCTGTACATCGGTGGGCCGGGCCTTGCACGTGGTTACCACCTTCGTCCCGCGCTGACGTCGGATCGGTTTGTCGCGCATCCGTACTCGACGCCCGGTGCCCGGATGTACAGAACCGGTGACCTGGTCCGCTGGACCAAGGACCTGACCCTTCGCTACGTGGGCCGCAGCGATCATCAGCTCAAGATCCGCGGGTTCCGCATCGAACTCGGCGAGATCGACGCTGCTCTGATGGATTCCCCCCTCGTCCAGTTCGCCACGACGATTCCCGTCGAATCCGCCGCGGGTACCACTCTGGCGTCGTACGTGTTGCTGAGCGGCGACGCTGATATCGAGTCGCTGTTCGTGGGACTCGCCGACACGCTGCCGCGCTACATGATTCCGTCGTCGATCACCCCGATCGACGCCATTCCGTTGACTCCGGTCGGCAAACTCGATCGCAGAGCGTTGCCGACGCCGATACCGCGCGAAATCCTCGGAACGGGCCGTGAACCCGAGGCCGGACTCGAACGAACCGTTGCCGACGTTTTTGCTTCACTGCTCGACGTACCCGAGGTCCGAGCTGGAGACAGCTTCTTCGATCTCGGGGGCAACTCGCTCGTCGCGACGCAGGTGTCCGCGCGGTTGAGCGCAGCGACGGGACTCACCGTGGACGTGCGCTCGATCTTCGAAGCACCGACCGTCGAAGCGCTCGCTGCACGTCTGGCGGCGAGCGCCGAAGCATCAGACGATCGACCTGCCCTGAGCGCCGGTGCTCGGCCGGACCGCCTACCGCTCTCCGCCGCGCAACAGCGCCTGTGGTTCGTCAATCGCTTCGACCCCCAGTCCGCGGTCTACAACATTCCGTTCGCGATCCGCATCACCGGAGACATCCACGGCGATGCACTCGAGGAGGCGCTTACGGACGTCATTGCACGCCATGAGGTGCTTCGAACGATCTACGTCGACAGCGCCGACGGCCCGAGCCAGGTCATCCGAGCGCTCTCCGACGTGCAGTTCTCCGTCGAGCGCTACTGCGGATCCGAAGGTGTCGACGTGGCGACGACGGAGTTCGCGGCGCGTGGGTTCGATCTCGGTTCGGATCTGCCGATTCGGGCCATGCTGGTGCGCGAGGACGCCGGCGCTCACGTACTGGTCGTCGTCATCCATCACATCGCCTTCGACGGCTGGTCCCTGACTCCCTTTGCGGCAGATTTCGTCGCGGCGTACTCCGCACGCGTCGTCGGAGACGCCCCGGTTTTCACACCGCTCGACGTGCAGTACGCCGACTACGCGGTGTGGCAGCAAGACTCGCTCGGACAGGTCGGCGACCAGGAGTCTCTGGCTGCCCGCGAACTGACCTTCTGGACCACTGCCATGGCTGGTGCCCCGGACGAGGTACTGCTACCGGTCGATCGCCCACGCGGATCTGTCTCCACGACCGCCGTCGGATCGGTGCCGATCGTCATCGACGCGGCGACCGGGGAGCGTCTCGCCGCCTTGGCGAGGCGCAGTGGCTCGACGCAGTTCATGGTCGTACACGCGATCCTGGCGGTTGTTCTCGCGCGTCTCGGTGCAACCGACGACGTGGTGGTCGGCACCCCGGTGGCAGGCCGCGGGCGACCCGAGCTGGATTCCCTGATCGGGATGTTCGTCAATTCGGTACCGCTTCGGACGCCGGTCGATCACCGAGCGTCGTTCACCTCCCTGCTCGAGGTCGTCCGTGAACGCGACCTTGCCGCCTTCGCGCACCCCGAGCTGCCCTTCGAGGTGCTGGTCGACGCCCTCGATCTCGACCGGTCCACTACGCGACACCCCCTGTTCCAGGTCATGCTGTCGTACCACCAGAATGTGGTCTCGCCGCAGGTCACGGTCCACGACGCGCATCTCGAAGCGCAAGCACTCGAACCGTCCGTCGCGAAGTTCGACCTCGAGTTCACCCTGCTGGCAGGCGATTCCGAGAAGACCGAGATCACCGGGTCGCTCAGGTTCGCCGAGGCGCTCTTCGACATTGCCACCGCGGAAACGATCGCCGCGCGTGTGCAGTCGGTGGCCCGCGCCGTCGCCGCAGATCCGGACGCCGCGATCGACGACCTAGATTTCCTCAGCACCCTCGAGCGGGCGTCGCTGATGCCGGTACGAGGTCCGGCGTGGACCAGTTCGCGCACCTTGGCCGAAATATTGACGCGGACCGCCACCCGTTCAGGCGATTCGGTGGCCCTTCGATCCGGTGACACCACCGTGCTCTACCGAGATCTCTTCGCCCGTGCATCGGCGCTTGCCCGCCGTCTGACCACGGAAGGGATCGGTGCCGAAGACATTGTGGCGATCGCGATTCCGCGCTCGATCGACTCGATCGTCGCCTTGTGGGGCGTTTCCTTGACCGGCGCCGCGTTTGTTCCGGTCGATCCGCGATACCCCGCCGATCGCATTCTGCACATGCTCACCGACTCCGGAGCCACTCGCGGAGTGACGACGGAAGCGGTGATCGAATCACTGCCCCGCCCGGTTCCGTGGATGACAATGGACGACATCCACGGCGACGGTGTCGGGCAGCCGGTTCCGGCCGCGCCGATCCGAATCGACAACCTCGCCTACATCATCTACACCTCCGGATCGACGGGAAAGCCCAAGGGCGTCAGCATCACTCATCGTGGCCTGAGCGCGTTGGCGGCCGAGCAGACGGCGCGTTACGGCATCTCGGCGCAGTCGCGGACGCTGCACTTCTCCTCACCGAGCTTCGACGCATCCATCCTCGAACTGCTGCTCGCAGTCGGTGAAGGCGCGACGATGGTGATCGCCTCTCCCGACGTCTACGGCGGCCAGGACCTCGCCGAATTGGTCACCGATCACCAGGTGACCCACGCGTTCATCACACCGGCAGCGCTGACCTCGGTCGATCCCACCGGGCTGGACGTCTTGCAGTCGATCGTTGTCGGTGGCGAGGCATGCCCACCCGAACTGGTCCGTAAGTGGGCACCGGGTCGCCGATTGTTCAACGGCTACGGGCCGACGGAAACCACCGTCATGGTCTGCATCAGTGATGCCTTGAGCGTGGGGGAGACCGTGACCATCGGCGGGCCCGTCCGCGGCGTGTCCGCGGTAATTCTCGACGGCTCGGCTCAGCCGGTACCCGTCGGGGTCACCGGTGAGCTCTACATCGCCGGCCTGGGACTTGCCCGCGGCTACCTCGACCAACCCGCCTTGACGGCGACGCGATTCGTGGCAGCGCCGTTCGGCCCGGCCGGCACCCGCATGTACCGGACCGGTGACTTGGTTCGGTGGACGCCGCTCGGGACGATCGAATACGTTGGACGCTCCGATCACCAGGTGAAAGTGCGCGGATTCCGCATCGAACTGGGCGAGATCGACTCCGTCCTCAGCACTTACCCCGGCGTCGAGTTCGCGGTCACCGTGGGCGTCGACGCAGCTTCCGGTGAGACGATGTTGGCGTCGTACGTAGTGCTCGGTGCCGATGCGGTCGAGATGGACGAGTTGCTGAGCCATGCGCGCCGCTCACTGCCCGCCTTCATGGTGCCGTCGGCGATCACCCCGATCGATCACGTACCGCTGACCCCCGTCGGGAAGCTCGACCGATCGGCGCTGCCGGCGCCGACACTGCGTTCGTCCGAGCGAAGTGTCGAGCCGCTGACGACCGCGACCGAACTCCAGGTTGCCGGCGTCGTGGCGGAACTGCTGGGTATCGAACAGATCAGTGCGTCGGACAGTTTCTTCGAACTCGGTGGCAACTCACTGCTCGCCACCAGACTGGCCCAGCGACTCGGCGAGTCGTTGGGCAGGCAAGTACCTGTCCGAATGCTGTTCGAGCACCCCGAAATTCGGGAACTTGCCACCATACTCGACACATCCGCCGGGGCGAAGGCGCTTCCACCGATCACCGCCGTAGACCGCCCCGAGCGAATTCCGCTGTCCTACGCGCAAGCACGCATCTGGTTCCTCAACCAGATGGATCCCGGCTCACCCGCGTACAACGTCCCTGCTGCGATCTCCCTCGACGGTGCACTCGACGTGCCGGCCCTCGAAGCTGCTGTCCTCGACGTGATCGAAAGACACGAAATCCTGCGCACAGTGTTCCCCGACTCCGACTCCGGCCCGCACCAGGTGATCCAGGATGCATTTACCTCGTTGGAATACGGAACTGCGGACACCCGTGAACCGGCAGAGCTAGCCAGAGAATTCGCGTCGCGCGGATTCGACATCACGACCCAAGCTCCCGTTCGCGCGCTCCTGCTCGAATCGACGCCGCAGCACCACACACTTGTCATCGTGATCCACCACATCGCGGCGGACGGATGGTCGATCGCGCCGTTGATGAAGGACGTGCTCACCGCCTACGTCGCGAGAAGTTCGGGACACGCTCCCGAGTTCACCGCGCTCGAGGTGCATTACGCGGACTTCGCGATCTGGCAGCGGGAAGCGCTGGGCGCGGTGAACGAATCCGCGAGCGTGCTCGGGGCACAGGCGTCGTATTGGCGGGAGACGTTGCGGGGCGCACCTGAATTGATCGACCTTCCGAGCGATCGAGCGCGTCCGCTCACCCAGTCGTTGAGCGGTGCCCACACCGCGGTCTCGCTTCCGGCGCACACCCGGATCGCGGTCGAGGCGGTTGCCGGAGCCAATGCGGCGACGCCGTTCATGGTGCTGCACGCTGCCTATGCCGTCCTGCTGTCCAGGCTGAGTCGAAGCACCGACATCGTGATCGGATCTCCGGTCGCCGGGCGAGGACACCGAGTTCTCGACGACCTCGTGGGAATGTTCGTGGGCACGGTCGGACTGCGCACGACGGTCGATCCCGGGTCGACGTTCGTCGACGTTCTGCGTACTGTCCGCTCCGTCGATCTCGACGCCTTCGCCCACGCGGACATTCCGTTCGAGCAGGTCGTGGACGTGGTGGCGCCGACCCGGAGCACCGACCGTCATCCGGTGTTCCAGACGATGATCTCGTTCCACGGCGCCCACCCGACGACGTGGGACCTGCCTGGACTTGCCGTTCGTGCCCACGAGATCACACCGGACATCGCCAAGTACGACCTGCAGTTCACCGTTGTCGAACAGACCGCGGAGGAAGGCGGCGGCTACGAGGCCTCCCTCACCTACGCGAAGGATCTCTTCGACACCGATACGGCGGAGTCGTTTGCAGTGATGCTGGAAACGATCGTCGAGACACTGACTGCCCAGCCCTCCGCCGTCGTCGGTGACGTGGATCTTGCGGGACGTCGCCTGCGTGCGTTGCCCGGACGTCCGGCCGGCGATGCTTTGACCTTGCCGGAGTTGCTGCTTCGCGGCGCTGCCGATCCGCACGCTCCGGCAATCGTCGACGTCGCCACATCCGTCACGCTCACGTACGGCGAACTCGACCGACGCTCCGACGCTATGGCGTTTGCGTTGATCGCTCGCGGAATAGCGCCGGAAATGATGGTGGCACTGGCGCTTCCGAGGTCGGCCGACTATGTGATCGCGCTCTGGGCCGTAGCGAAAGCCGGCGGAGTGTTTCTTCCCGTGGATCCGGCGTACCCCGCCGAGCGGATCGAGCACATGCTCACCGACAGTGGAGCGGTACTCGGTATCACCAGGGGCGAGTATGCGGCCGACCTTCCGGGCGTCACATCGTGGATCGAGTTGGATGCGATCGAATTCACCACCGAAATCGAGGCAGTCCATTCCGAGACACTGCCGGACGCGCCACTCGAGTTCGACAACCCGGCCTACTTGATCTACACCTCGGGCTCGACAGGAAAACCCAAGGGCGTGTTGGTCACTCACGCGGGACTGGCAGCGTTTGCCGACGAACAGCGGGAGCGTTTCGGCGTCACCGCGCACTCTCGCGCTCTGAGCTTCGCCTCGACGAGCTTCGACGCGTCGGTTCTCGAGCTCCTTCTGGCTTTCGGCGCCGGCGCAACGATGGTGATAGCGCCGCCGACAGTTCTCGGCGGTGTCGAATTGCACGAACTGCTCGACGAGCAGACGATCACCCATGCTTTCGTGACTCCAGCCGCCTTGGCGACTGTCGATCCCGCCGGGCTCGACCATCTCGAAGCCGTCGTCGTCGGCGGCGACGCCTGTTCCGCCGACCTCGTATCTCGGTGGGCACCGGGGCGCCGAATGTTCAACGCGTACGGCCCGACCGAGGCCACCGTCGCAGTCACCATCAGTGATTCGCTGGTCGCGGGGGAGCCCGTGACGATCGGCGGCCCGATCCGCGGCGTGGACGCGATGATTCTCGATTCCCGACTGCACTCGGTTCCCGGCCAGGTCGTCGGTGAGCTCTACGTCAGCGGCGACGGTCTCGCCCGCGGGTACCTCGGCAACCCCGCACTCACAGCCGCGCGCTTCGTCGCCGACCCGCATGGACCCGAAGGCGCTCGGATGTACCGCACCGGGGATCTTGTGCGCGAAGATCGCTCAGGGGCACTGATCTACCTCGGACGCGCAGACCACCAGGTCAAGATCCGAGGGTTCCGAATCGAACTCGGAGAAATCGACGCGGTGCTGGCAGCGGAAGCGTCCGTGCATTCGGCTGTCAGCGTCGTCGTCGGGGAGGGCGTCGACGCTCGGATCGTCGCGTACGTCGTCCCGGCACATGCGGACTTCGACGCCGCCGCGCTACGCCGTCACGCAGGTATATCGCTGCCTGCGCACATGATCCCGTCCGCTGTTGTCGTGATCGGCGCAGTCCCGACCACACCGGCGGGCAAGCTCGATCGCAGCGCTCTGCCTGCTCCCAACTGGGAGTCGCCGAGTGGACGCAGTCCGGAAGGCAGCGACGAGATCGCGATCTGCGCTGCTTTCGCAGAGGTACTCGATCTGGCCGACGTAGACACGTACGCCGATTCGAGTTTCTTCGAACTCGGCGGCAACTCACTCATGGCAACGCGTTTGGTCGCTGCCATCAAAGAACGCACCAGCATGACCGTCCCCGTCGCGTGGATATTCTCCGACCCGACTCCGGAGGCATTGGCGCGCAGACTCTTCGAACTCGAGGCAACAGTTGTGACAAGTGACGCGGATACCTCCGCACTTGCGGTAGTCCTGCCACTACGTCCGGAAGGCCGCGCCGAGCCACTGTTCTGCATCCATCCGGCCATCGGATTGGCCTGGTGCTACGGAGCGCTCGATCGCTACGTCGACTCCAGCCGGCCGCTCTACGGCCTGCAGTCGCCGGTCCTGACGGACTCCGAATTTCGGGCGGAGCTGATCGAGGACTTCGCGGCGCGGTACGTCGAGGAAATTCGCGGAGTTCAGCCGCACGGTCCGTATCACCTGCTGGGGTGGTCGATCGGCGGATTGATCGCTCACGCGGCGGCGGTGCAGTTGCAAGCCGCGGGTGAGAGCGTCGCCGACCTGATTCTGCTCGACAGCTTCGTTCTCGAAGACCCGACGATGACGGGCGCGCAGCCTTCTCTCGCCGAACTGATCGGCGGGTTGGGGATCTCGGTCCCGGACACCGGCGAGCGTGATCTGACACCCGAGGACGCCGAAGCACTCTTGCGCGAAGCCATCGGCGATCACCCCTTGGTCTCGAGCGATCGGATCGAGCGACTGTTCGAGGAATACTCCGCAGGCGCCGAACTGGCTCACCGATACCGCCCGGGCAAGTTCGTGGGCGATCTGCTGTTCTTCTCGGCACACGCCGACACCTTCGACCCGCTGCGAACCGCGTCGGCGTGGCGACCGTTCGTCTCCGGGGTGATCATCGACCGTCCGGTGCCCACGTCACACGCCGAAATGTTCACCGAGGCAGGTCTGGAGGCGATCGGACCCGTGATCAACCTTGCGGTCGGAACGGGTCGTCACGCGGCCCCGGACGTCGACGCAGAGTTGGACGCTCTGATCGAGGTCCAAGACGTGCGCGGCTGACTCAGGCTCGTTTCTTCCTCGGTGTGGTCGACTTCGACGAGCCGGCCTTGGAGGCGTTCGACTTCGCTTCGTCCACACTGCGCTGCAGTGCGGCAACCAGGTCGACCACCTCCGCATCGGTGCCCTCTTGGTCGACCTCGGCGGCGGGGATGACCTTCTTGCCGCCGTTCTCGATCATCTCGTCGAGCAACTGCCGCAGTTGGAGCTGGTAGTCGTCGGTGAACTCGGTCGGATCGAAATCGCCCGCCATGCTCTCGACGAGCGTCTGCGCCATCTTCAGTTCCTTGGCCTTCGGCTTCTCCACGTCGTCGAGCGAAGGGAACTCTGCTGCGCGAACTTCGTCGGGCCACAGCAACGTCTGGATCACCAGGACGCCGTCGCGAGCGCGCATCGCGGCCAGGCGCGTCTTCTGTCGCAGAGTGAAATGCACCAGTGCCGTTCGATCACTCTCGGTGAGCACAGTCGAAAGCAGGACGTACGCCTTCGGCGACGCCGAATCGGGTTCGAGGAAGTAACTCTTCTCGAACAAGATCGGATCGATCTGATCGTTCGGCACGAATTCCAGCACCGGAATCTCGTGCTTCTCCGCGGCCGGGAGTTTGTTGAAGTCCTCGTCGCTCAAGATGACGCGCGATCCGTCTTCCGAGTCGTACGCCTTGTCGATGTCCGCGAACTGAACCGTGTTTCCGCACTCGGAACACACACGGTTGTACTTGATGCGGCCACCGTCTTTTGCATGGACCTGGTGAAATCGGATGTCGTGGTCCTCGGTCGCCGAGTACACCTTGACCGGGACGTTGACCAGACCGAAGGCTATCGAGCCTTTCCAAATCGAGCGCATGCCTCCCATGATGGTCGCCGCCGGCCGTTTGCGCGAGGCAAACGATCACGGTTGATCCCGAACCGTTGCGTGTGGATGGGTCGGTTCGGGGCGTATCGAGCGGGTATCCGCTTCGAGAACCCGACTCGCACACCTGGGGGGACGCTCCGATGAGAATCCGAACCTACCGTCGACGCGTCACCGCGGCGCTGGCGATTTCACTGGTTCCACTGCTGTTTGCGCCTTTGCCCGCGAACGCAGATCCGGCACGCACCGTAACCATCAGCGTCCACTCCGATGCGATGGGCCGCGACATTCCACTCGAGGTGATCCTCCCCGCCGACACGAGCGCCCCACGGCCCACGTTGTATCTGCTCAACGGCGCCGGTGGTGGCGAGGACAGTGCAACGTGGGAAGGACGGACCGATGTCCTGGATTTCTTCGCCGACAAGAATGTCAACGTCGTGACGCCGCTGGAAGGAGCGTTCAGCTACTACACCGACTGGCAGAAAGACGATCCCGTACTCGGGCGCAACAAGTGGCAGACGTTCCTCACTCGCGAACTGCCGCCCGTCATCGATGCGCAGTTCGGTACCAACGGGGTCAACTCCATCGCGGCGATTTCGATGACGGCGACGTCGGTACTCAATCTCGCGATCTCGGCACCAGGGCTTTATCGGAGTGTCGGGGCCTACAGCGGGTGCGCGGAGACTTCCACCCAGCCGGGTCAGGACTATGTGCGGTTGGTGGTCGGCGCGCGGGGTGGCGCTGATCCGACAAACATGTGGGGACCGTTCGACGGTCCGGGGTGGCGCGAGAACGATCCGGTCGTGAACGCGGAGAAGTTGCGGGGGACCGCACTGTACGTTTCCACCGGATCCGGGCTGCCAGGTCCGCACGACAACCTTCAGGCACCCGATGTGAACGGAAATCCCGGAGCCCTCCTTAATCAGATCGTCGTCGGCGGCATCATCGAATCCGCGGTCAACGGGTGCACGCACGGCTTGGCGGACCGACTGAACGCACTGGGCATCCCCGCGACCTTCGACTTCAAGCCGACCGGAACCCACTCGTGGGGCTACTGGCAGGACGACCTACACAATTCCTGGCCGATGATCGCCGGCTCGATGGGAGCGCAGTAGTCGGTCCGGAGTGCTCACCTCAGAAACGGCGCGCGCATCAACGTCTTTCGGACGTGCCACGGTGACGATCGGAACAGGGTTGCCATCACCTTCGCCGTCGCGGACGCGTCCCGCCGATCGGACAGGTAGGACCGCTGAGCCTCGACCGGTAGATCGAAGAACGTGTCGAAGAATGTCGCGACCTCTCCCGAGCCGAGGGTGAGAAGTGCGTTCAGGCCAACGCGGCGAAGGGCAGACACCGCCTTGGCCGACCGCGGCCAGAGCGCCGCGTTGGGATCTCCACCGTCGGCGATTGCTTTGGCGACAGCGTCTGCCTCGGCGAGTGACGAGGCAACGCTGTATCCGGTTCCCGGATGCATCAGACCGCCTCGCCCGCCGAACCGGAGGACACCGTCGGGGAACGACTCCTTCGGGCCTTCGACTGCAAAACGGACTCGCTCGACCGGTGCGTCGTCGGGGACTTCGCAGCCCCGATTGCGAAGCCGGGTGCGCAGACGCGCTTCGAGTTCGCGGAGCCCCAACGCCGGCCGGCCGACGAGGCAGGTCTCCTCGAGGAGGACTCGCTCGTCATCGAGTGGGACCGCATAGAGGAACGACGGGGCGTCGGCGTCGGAGGCGCCGTTGTCTGTTCGCCAGTCCATGAACCAGGCTTCGCCTCCACCCAGAATCGGATCGGCCAGAGCGCGGTCGACGATCACTCCGAAGGCGGTCTGCTGGGCGGTTGTCACCGTCAGTTCGGTACCCCGGGCGTCGATGACGACGGAACCTGTCAGCTGCGATCCGTCCACGCACAGGACGGCGGTAGGTGACAGTGTTTGAGCACGCAAGGCTCTGAACTGTACGGATGTGCCCGAGAGAAATGATTGCAGTAAAGATGTATTCAATACGCAATATGTGCGATCAAGCGTTTTCTGTCTGCGGGTCCACACGCTCGGGCGTTCGATCCGGCTTGCGATCACATCGACCGGCAGCCACGACGGCAGCTCGTCAGCCCACGCCGAATAGGTCGGCGTCCACACCCGATGGGGATGCGGATCGACAACGACGACGGTGAGTTGCCGGGCGATACAGCGGGTGGCGAGTGCCCGCCCGGCCGGGCCGCCACCGACGATCACCACGTCGGCGGAGGAGTTGTCTGTGCTCACGACCGGCGCACTACATCGATCCCGTTGCGAGCAGACCGCCGTCGACCCGGACCGTTTCGCCCGTGATCCACGCCGCCGCGTCGGAGACGAGGAAGCCGACCAAGCCGGCAACGTCCTCGGGGGTGCCGAGCCGCTTCATCGGGTAGCCCGCCGACGCCTTGTCCTCGCCGGCAGCGACCAGGGCTGCCGCGAACTGCGTCTTGACGATCCCGGGAGCTACGGCGTTGACACGAATCTTCGGTCCCAGTTGCCAGGCCAGTTCTTCCGTCAGGCGGATGAGCGCAGCCTTCGACGCGCCGTACGCCGCGATGACGCCCGTCGACCGGATCCCGGCCACACTTGCCAGGTTCACGACGGCTCCACCGTGTTCGCCCATCCATGCCCGATGTGCTTGCTGGACGTAACCGAGGGCGGCAACCACATTCACGTCGAAGATCTTGCGCACGGCGTCGAGGTCCGCTTCCATGAGCGAACTGAGGACGGGGTTGATTCCGGTGTTGTTGACCAGAATGTCGAGTGAACCGAATTCGGACACGGCGCGGTCGACGGCACAGGAGCGGGCTTCGGCATCGGCTGCGTTGCCCGCGAATGCGACGACCTTTCCGCCGTGCCCCAGAGCGGACAGCTCGGATGCGGCGGCCTCGAGGGGCTCCGGCTTGCGGGCTGTGATCAAGACGTCGGCACCGCGAGCGAGGAGTTCGGCGGCGACAGCTTTGCCGATTCCGCGACTTGCGCCGGTGACGATGGCGGCACGGCCTTCGAGGTCGCGAGGACGAGTGCTGTTTTCGCTAGTCATGTCCCGAACGTTAGCGGACTCACACGCTGCTGGTCGGAACGACCGTCAGGTCACGGTAAAATCGATAGTTCTTGTGTCTGTAGTCAGGCATTGTTTACCCGTATTCGTCGTTTTTCCTGAGGAGTTTGCTTGATTACCGCCACTGACCTCGAAGTTCGTGCCGGTGTCCGCACCCTTCTCACGGCTCCCGGGCCTTCGTTGCGCATCCAGCCGGGCGACCGGATCGGACTCGTCGGACGTAACGGAGCCGGAAAGACGACCACACTGCGCATCCTCGCCGGCGAAGGTGAGGCATATGCGGGAAGCGTCGTACGTACCGGTGAACTCGGATACCTCCCGCAGGACCCCAAAGAGGGCGACCTGAGCGTCCTCGCCAAGGACCGGGTTCTCTCCGCACGTGGCCTCGACACGATGCTCCGCGAGATGGAGAAGCAGCAGATTCTGATGGGCGAGGTGCTCGATCAGGAATCGCAGGACCGCGCGGTCAAGAAGTACGGTCAGCTCGAGGATCGGTTCTCGGCCCTCGGCGGATACGAAGCCGAGAGTGAAGCTGCACGCATCACCAGCAGCCTCGGTCTCGAAGACCGCATTCTCGGGCAGCCGCTCAGCACGCTGTCCGGCGGTCAGCGTCGTCGCGTCGAATTGGCGCGCATCCTCTTCGCCGCCTCCGACGGCAGCGGTGCCCGCTCGGACACGACTCTGCTGCTCGACGAGCCCACCAACCACCTCGACGCCGACTCCATCACCTGGCTGCGTGGCTTCCTCCAGAACCACGAGGGTGGACTGGTGGTCATCAGCCACGACGTCGACCTGCTCAACGACGTCGTCAACCGCGTGTGGTTCCTCGATGCCGTCCGCGGTGAGGCCGACGTCTACAACATGAACTGGAAGAAGTACCTCGACGCTCGTGCCACGGACGAGCAGCGTCGTCGCCGTGAGCGCGCCAACGCCGAGAAGAAGGCCGGTGCGCTGCGGATTCAGGCCGCCAAGATGGGCGCAAAGGCAACCAAGGCCGTCGCGGCTCAGAACATGGCCAAGCGAGCCGACAAATTGATGGCGAACCTCGATGCCGAACGTGTCTCGGACAAGGTTGCGCGGATTCGTTTCCCCGAACCCGCCGCTTGTGGCAAGACTCCGCTGATGGGCAAGAACCTCACCAAGGTGTACGGCTCGCTCGAGATCTTCACCGGTGTCGATCTCGCGATCGATCGTGGGTCTCGTGTGGTTATCCTCGGACTCAACGGTGCAGGTAAGACCACACTGCTCCGCATCCTCGCGGGCGCGGAGAAAGCGGACGCTGGTGAGCTGATCGCCGGTCACGGACTCAAGGTCGGCTACTTCGCTCAGGAGCACGACACCCTCGACGACGACGCGTCCGTGTGGGAGAACATCCGCCACGCCGCGCCGGACACAGGGGAGCAGGAACTGCGTTCTCTGCTCGGTGCCTTCATGTTCACCGGCCCACAGCTCGAACAGCCGGCCGGAACGCTCTCGGGTGGTGAAAAGACGCGTCTGGCTCTGGCCGGACTGGTGTCGTCCGCTGCCAACGTTCTGCTTCTCGACGAGCCCACCAACAACCTGGACCCGATCTCACGCGAGCAGGTGCTCGACGCGCTCCGCAGCTACACCGGTGCCGTCGTCCTGGTCACCCACGATCCGGGCGCTGCCGAGGCCCTCAACCCCGAGCGAGTCATCCTCCTGCCCGACGGCAACGAGGACCACTGGTCGCAGGAGTACCTCGAGCTGATCCAGCTCGCCTAAACCCCTGTGCGCCTTTTTGGTAGTGGGAACTACCAAAAAGGCGCACAGGGGCGAAGCCCCTCAGTCTCTCCGCCGCACCGATTCCTCGACCAGATCGAGAACCGCTGACAGGTTGTCGACGCCGTGGCCGGAGGCGATTCTCGCGACCAGGCCGTCCATCACCAGATCCAGATACCCGATCAGAATTTCGGTGGGGACGTCGTCACGGAGTCTGCCTGCCGATTTCTGTCTGGCGAGGCGCGCACTGGTCGCTTCCGTCAGTTCTACGGAGCGCTGTGACCACTTCTCGCGGAAATCGGCGTCGTTGCGCAGTCGACGCGCTATCTCCAGTCGCGTTCCCAGCCAATCGAATTGGTCGGGCTGCGCGAGCATGTCCCGCATGACCTGGACGAGGCCCTCTTCGGCGACGACATCTGCCATCCGGCTCGCATCCTCGCTTGCGAGAGCGAGGAACAGGCCGTCCTTGTCCTTGAAGTGATGGAAGATCGCTCCGCGGGACAAACCGGTGACTTCTTCGAGACGGCGAACTGTGGCGCCGTCGTAGCCGTATTCCGCAAAGCAGCGGCGGGCGCCGTCAAGGATCTGACTGCGCCGTGCCGCGAGATGGTCTTCACTGACCTTGGGCACGGGCATCCCTCCTTTGTCGGGTTGCCTGTGAGCACTTTCGGCCGTAGGCGCTGAATGTCGACTCAGTGCACAAAGCGCTCACGACCACCGATGAAACCTGGTTCGCCTTCCGGCGAAAGTGGTCGTGAGCGCTTTGTGACCCGTCAGGGGCCGAAAGTGCTCACAGGCACGTAGTGCCTACTAGCCGCGGATCATGTTGCGAAGCACGTACTGCAGGATGCCACCGTTGCGGTAGTAATCCGCTTCGCCGGGGGTATCGATGCGTACGACTGCGTCGAACACGACCTTCTCGCCGTTCTCGCGCGTCGCCGTGACCTTCATGGTCTTCGGGGTGACGCCCTCGTTGAGCTTCTCGACACCTTCGATGTCGAAGGTCTCGGTGCCGTCGAGCTTGAGCGAACCTGCGGACTCGCCGACCGGGAACTGCAGCGGGACAACGCCCATGCCGATCAGGTTGGAGCGGTGGATGCGCTCGAACGACTCGGTGATGACGGCCTTGACGCCGAGCAGGCTCGTGCCCTTGGCTGCCCAGTCACGCGAGGATCCGGAGCCGTACTCCTTGCCGCCCAGGACGACCAGCGGGATGCCGGCTGCCTGGTAGTTCTGCGACGCGTCGTAGATGAATGCCTGCGGTGCGCCTTCCTGCGTGAAGTCGCGGGTGTAACCACCCGAGACGTCGTCGAGGAGCTGGTTGCGCAGACGGATGTTCGCGAACGTTCCGCGAATCATGACCTCGTGGTTACCGCGACGCGAGCCGAGCGAGTTGTAATCCGCACGCTCGACGCCATGGGAGTCGAGGTACTGCGCAGCGGGGGTGCCGACCTTGATCGGACCTGCCGGGCTGATGTGGTCGGTGGTGACCGAGTCGCCGAGCAGTGCGAGGACGCGAGCGCCCTTGATGTCCTTGACCGGAGCCGGATCCATCGTCATGCCGTCGAAGTAAGGTGGCTTCCGCACGTAGGTGGAGTTCTCGTCCCACTCGAAGGTGTCACCCTTCGGGGTTTCGAGGTTCTGCCAGCGGCTGTCGCCCGCAAAGATGGTTGCGTACGACTTGCGGAACATGTCCTGGTCGATCGAGGACTTGATGGTCTCTTCGATTTCCTGCGTGGACGGCCAGATGTCCTTGAGGTAGACGGGGTTTCCGTCGGTGTCGTTACCGAGCGAATCGGTCTCGAAGTCGAAGTCCATGGTTCCGGCGAGGCCGTAGGCAATCACGAGCGGCGGGGAAGCCAGGTAGTTCATCTTGACGTCGGGGGAGATACGTCCCTCGAAGTTACGGTTACCCGAGAGCACCGCGGTGACCGAGAGGTCGTTGTCGTTGATGGCCTTCGAGACTGCCTCGGGCAGCGGTCCGGTGTTACCGATGCACGTGGTGCAGCCGTAACCGCCGAGGTAGTAACCGAGCTTCTCGAGGTACGGCCACAGGCCGGCCTTCTCGTAGTAATCGGTGACGACCTGCGAACCGGGAGCCATGTTGGTCTTGACCCACGGCTTGGTGGCGAGGCCCTTCTCGACGGCGTTGCGTGCGAGCAGTGCAGCACCGAGCATGACCGACGGGTTGGACGTGTTGGTGCAGGAGGTGATACCTGCAACGACGACGGCGCCGTGGTCGAGAACGAACTCACCGGCGTCGGACTTGACGACGACCGGCTTGCTCGGACGGCCTTCTGCACCGTTGGCAGCAGAGAGAACGTCGACCGCTCCGTCGTCGGCAAACGACAGAACCGCGGGATCGGAAGCCGGGAAGGACTCTTCGACGGCCTCGTCGAGCTGGGTGTGCTCGGTCGGGTGGTTCTCTTCCACGTAGTTGTGGATGTCCTTGCGGAACGCAGTCTTGGACTCCGACAACAGGATTCGGTCCTGCGGGCGCTTCGGGCCGGCGATCGAGGGAACAACGGTTCCCAGATCCAGCTCGATGTACTCCGAGAAGACGGGTTCCTTGTCGGGGTTGTGCCACAGGCCCTGTTCCTTGGCGTACGCCTCGACGAGAGCGAGCTGCTCGTCGCTGCGGCCGGTGAGGCGCAGGTATTCGATGGTCTCGGCATCGATCGGGAAGATCGCTGCGGTGGAACCGAATTCGGGGCTCATGTTGCCCAGCGTCGCGCGGTTCGCGAGCGGAACCTCGGCAACACCGTTGCCGTAGAACTCGACGAACTTGCCGACGACGCCGTGCTTACGGAGCATCTCGGTGGCGGTGAGCACGACGTCGGTTGCGGTGACGCCGGGCTTGATCTCACCGGAGAGCTTGAATCCGACGACGCGGGGGATCAGCATGGAGACGGGCTGGCCGAGCATTGCTGCCTCGGCCTCGATGCCGCCGACGCCCCAGCCGAGCACGCCGAGGCCGTTGACCATCGTGGTGTGCGAGTCGGTGCCGACACAGGTGTCGGGGTATGCCTGTCCGTTACGCGACATGACGGTGGGTGCCAGGTACTCGATGTTGACCTGGTGAACGATGCCCATTCCCGGGGGGACGACCTTGAAGTCGTCGAATGCGCCCTGGCCCCAACGGAGGAACTGGTAACGCTCGCCGTTGCGCTCGTATTCGAGGTCGACGTTGCGCTCGAGTGCGTCGGCCTGGCCGAAGACGTCGAGGATGACCGAGTGGTCGATGACCATGTCGGCGGGGGAGAGCGGGTTGACCTTGTTCGGGTCGCCGCCGAGGGTGGTGACGGCCTCACGCATGGTGGCGAGGTCGACGATGCAAGGAACGCCGGTGAAGTCCTGCATGATCACGCGGGCAGGCGTGAACTGGATTTCGATGCTCGGCTCGGCTGAGGGATCCCAGCTTGCGATTGCGCGGATGTGATCCGCGGTGATGTTGGCGCCGTCTTCGGTGCGGAGAAGGTTCTCGGCGAGAACCTTCAAGGAATAGGGCAATTTCTCGGTGCCGGGGACGGCCGAGAGGCGGAAGATCTCGTAAGAGTTCTCACCGACCTCGAGGGTTCCCTTGGCTCCGAATGAATCGATACTGGTGCTCACGTCTGCTCCACTCGTCTATGAGGGTCGCTACCGACGGGGCTGTGTCGGCAGCTGAAGCGAGGTACTTCGGCCGGGAAGATCCTCCGTAGCTCACGCCAATCGCACAGTTCGCGTGAGAACTGTCCGAACATCGGAGCTGCAGTAGAACCTGTCCTGACCGGTGGTACCTCTTGGTCCAAGTCTAACAGTACGCTTGTCCTGTGAGAATTCAGGGCAAGTTGACCGAAACAATCTTCATGCAGACTGCGGGCCTGCGCAACGCAGGCTTGGCTGGGTGACCGCACCCACAGCTACCGCTCGGGCGGCACGCGCGGCGGTTGTGTGTGACGCCTGGTGGCAGTCGACCTGAAGTAGGGTGCATGCAGGCCCGTCGCGGGTCGGCCGCCGAAAAACGACCTCGGAAGAACTCCCCGCATCTCAGCGGTGGACGGAATCCGAACAGCACCCGGATGAGAGATGTCTGCTCCTACAAATCACGCTTTTGCGCCTGTGCACGTGAAGTCCCCGTTGCACGTCGCTGTTCCGTCGGACGTCGATCTCGACGACGTGCTCGCGGACATTTCGACGGACGGCGTCTCCGCCCCCGCGGATGATGTTGCGGGGCTGACCGCGGTGGTGACCGACGCTCGTGAACGTGGTGTCGACTTGAGCGTCGTAGTAGTCGACGCAAATCCGGGCCGGCCGTCCGATCTTAGAGACCTGGCCACGACGGTCGGCAAAACAGAAGGCGGAACGGTTCTCGTTCTGAGCCCTGACTGGATGGGTAGCTACAGCGATTCGATCAGTCGAGTGCAGCTCGAAACTGCACAGGACCGATCTTTCGGCGAAAGCGCAAGCGTGACCGCGGACCGCTTCTCGCACGAGATCGTGGCGCCAGGTCCGCCGTGGACGCTTTACACGGTCCTTGTCATCGCAGTGGTGGCGGTTATTGCCGGAATTACCTTTGCCGTCAAGTGGCGGCGAGAGCCAGAAAACGCGCAAACCAGACATATCGCCTCGACTTCGGAAACACCAGCACCATCCGACCACCGGGCCGATTCCGTCTGACCTTGGTCCTCTTGCGAGATTTTCAGTAACTCGTCGAAAACAGGTACTCACCGCTGTTTGCGGTGAGTACCTGCCCTTTTTGGTGCCTGCATGCCATTCGACCAGCTCAAATACCGTTTGTGTTATTTGTGGCTAAAGTTTCCAAAGAACGCTTGAGTGTCGTACGGTACAACTGGCACTTTTTGGGGAAGAAGTGTCGCAGACAGGCTGATGTTGTTCGACGCGTACTTGTCGGTTGCCTCGTTCTCGAGGTGTCGACGGCGGCGTTCGTACGGCACGTCCAGGTCGACGAGCAGCTCTCGGGCTGTGGGCGACCGGTGCTTGGTCTGCGCATTCCCTCCCCGCACGGATCGGCGACCCAGCGGGCCGTGGCGTTACACGCGAGGGAGAGTTATTTGTGAGGCAAGTAACACGTGGCGGCGAGTCCCGTCGTGGTCCTTCCCGTAAATCGATGCGCCTGGCGCAACTGGTCATCGGATTCGGCGTCGTCGGATCCCTGATCGTCGGGACGCCGGCCATGTCCTCGGCCGTACCGCCACCGCCGCCGAATCCGAGTGACTCGGATATCGCCGCGGCAGATTCGCAGGTCTCGTCGAGCGTCGGCACCGTCAGCGCGCTCATCAATCAAGTCGCATCGGCAAACGAACAGTTGTCGGCACTCGACAACGAAGTTGCGATCAAGCGTGAAGACGTCAACAAGACTCTCGTGGATCTGCAGAACGCTCGCGGCGCCGCAGACTCCGCAGCGCAGGCCGTCGGAGTCACGAAACAAGCTCTGAAGGACGCGTCGGCGCAGATCGAGGTCGCTCAGACGGACTTCGACAAGTACGCACGCTCGAGCTACGTCAAGGGCACCAATACTGCGTCGATCTCGTCGTTCCTCGACGCCAAGGGTCCTGGCGACGTTCTCGACCGCGCGCAGGTCCTCAAGCTTCTCGCCAATACGCAGAGTGCAGTGCTCGACGGTCTCCAGCGAGCACGTACCGAGCAGGCGAACAAGGATTCCGCGACCCGCCAGGCCAAGCAGCAGGCCGATGCCGCCGCCGAGGTCGCCGCGCAGCTGAAGGATCTGGCGGAGCAAGCGATTCAGATCGCGCGCAACGCTCTCGATCAGCAGGTAGCCAAGAAGGCCGCGATCGAAGCCGAGCGCAACTCTGCCCAGGCTCAGCTCGACGCCGCCCGCAACGCCGTCGCCGGCTTGCAGGGTCAACGCCAGGCATACGCGACCTGGGACGAACAGCGCCGTGCCGAGGAAGCTCATCAGAAGGCTCTCGAAGCCGCTGCCAAGGAAGCGGCCGCTCAGGCCGCCGCCCGTGCCGCAGCCGACCAGGCAGCCAAGGATCGAGCTGCCGCACTGGCAGCGGCCCAGCGTCCGCACACCGCGGTCGAAGACCCGACTCCGACCGTCATCCCGGACGACGACGACACCTGGACTGACGAAGAAACAGGGACCGACGAGGAAACAGGCACGGACGAAGAGACCGGCACCGACGAGGAAACGGTCACGACGCCCAAGCCCACCACCCCGAAGCCGACGACGCCGAAACCCACCACTCCGAAGCCTTCCGTTACCGGAAGCGCTGCAATCGAATCCGTCATCGACCGCGGAATGTCTCAGCTAGGCGTGCAGTATGCCTGGGGCGGCGGCGACGAGAACGGACCGACGCGAGGCATCCGTGACGGCGGCGTCGCTGACAGTTACGGCGACTTCAACAAGGTCGGGTTCGACTGCTCCGGCTTGATGATCTATGCCTTTGCCGGCATCGGGATCTCGCTGCCGCACTACACCGGCTATCAGTACACCGCAGGCACTCAGGTTCCGTCTTCGGAGATGAAGCGCGGCGACATGATCTTCTACGGCCCCAACGCCAGCCAACACGTGGCGCTCTACCTCGGTAACGGTCAGATGCTCGAGGCACCACAATCCGGTTCGAGTGTCATGGTCTCACCGGTTCGGTGGGGTGGAATGACGCCGTACGCCGTCCGACTGGTGTCCTGACCGTCAGAGGAAATGCCACTGACACCCGCATTTTCAGGGAAGTATCAAGTTCCCGACGTGGTGTTACGGCATCGAGCGCAACTACCTGGAATAGTTGACGGGGAACACGTTACTGTCGGTACTTTTCTAGGTGAAAGCGATGGATTCTTGGTGACCTCACGTGAAGATTCGGTCGGAACGGTCGACGTAAGCAAGGCGAGTGGAAGTGCGGACGGAGCAGCACCTTCCCTGGCAGCCGACGTTCAGACCTTGGAGCGAGCGATTTACGAGGTCAAGCGAGTCATCGTCGGGCAGGACCGGCTTGTCGAGCGCATTCTCGTCGGACTTCTCGCCAAGGGGCACGTCCTCCTCGAAGGCGTCCCCGGTGTCGCCAAGACGCTGGCCGTCGAGACTTTCGCGAAGGTCGTCGGCGGTTCGTTCTCCCGCGTCCAGTTCACCCCGGACCTGGTGCCCACCGACCTGATCGGCACGCGCATCTACCGTCAGGGCCGCGAGGAGTTCGACACCGAACTCGGACCCGTCGTCGCCAACTTCGTGTTGGCCGACGAGATCAACCGTGCCCCGGCCAAGGTGCAGTCCGCGCTCCTCGAGGTGATGGCAGAACGCCACGTCTCGATCGGTGGCAAGCGGTACCACATGCCCGATCCGTTCCTGGTGATGGCGACGCAGAACCCCATCGAGAACGAGGGCGTCTATCCGCTCCCCGAAGCGCAGCGCGACCGCTTCCTGTTCAAGATCCTCGTCGATTACCCGACAGTGGAGGAAGAACGCGAAATCGTCTACCGGATGGGCGTGGCAGCGCCGGAGCCGCACCAGATCCTCGGTCCGGAGGAGTTGGTCAGGCTCCAACGCGTCGCCAGCAACGTCTTCGTTCACCACGCGCTCGTCGATTACGTTGTCCGGGTCATCGCCGCCACGCGTACGCCGCGTGAGGTCGGACTCGAGGACGTCGCCGGCTGGATCGCGTACGGCGCCTCACCCCGCGCGACGCTCGGCATCATCGCCGCGTCGCGAGCTCTCGCTCTCGTCCGCGGGCGCGACTACGTAGTGCCGCAGGACGTCATCGAGGTGATCCCGGACGTGTTGCGTCACCGCCTCGTTCTTTCCTACGACGCCATGGCCGACGAGGTGACTCCCGACGCCGTCATCGCCCGGGTGCTGCAGACCGTCGGACTGCCGCAGATCGCCGCGCGGCCGGTTCCTACCGTTCCCGGACCGCCCCAGCAGGGCGCACCGCAAGCACCGCAGTTCAACGCACCGGGCACAGCTAATCCGCAGGGCACAGCTAATCCGCAGGGCAACGGCGCGCCGATTGCGACCGCTGAGACGATGAGTCGCCCGCAGTGACCGAAGGCCGCGACGGTGGCCAGGCGACACCCGCCGGATCCACCGGTTCTCCGCCGTCGTTCCGATCCGGCGAGCTCAGCGACCCCAAACTCACCGCTGCGCTGCGCACCCTCGAACTGACGGTTCGCCGCCGCCTCGACGGTGTGCTGCACGGCGATCATCTCGGCCTGATTCCCGGTCCGGGTTCGGAGCCGGGAGATGCCCGCGAGTATCAGCCGGGCGACGACGTGCGGCAGATGGACTGGTCCGTCACAGCACGGACGACGCACCCACACGTGCGTCAGTCGGTCGCAGATCGTGAGCTCGAGACGTGGCTCGTCATCGACTTGTCCGCAAGTCTCGACTTCGGGACCGCCGGATGCGAGAAGCGCGACCTGGTCGTCGCCGCAGCCGCGGCGATCACTCACCTGACCAGTTCGGGCGGTAACCGCGTCGGCGCCATCATCTCGACCGGCGCACAGACAACTCGAATTCCGGCCCGCGGTGGGCGAATTCACGCACAGGCGATGCTCCGCAAGATCGCGACGACTCCGCACGCGCCGGACGGGGTACGCGGTGATCTGGTCGGCGCGATCGAAGCGCTCAGACGCCCACAGCGTCGGCGCGGACTCGCGGTCGTCATCAGCGACTTCCTCGGACCGATCGACTGGGAACGCTCGCTGCGCGCCATTTCAGGACGGCACGACGTGCTCGGTGTGGAAGTGGTCGATCCGCGAGACCTCGAACTGCCCGACGTGGGCGACGTGGTGCTCCACGATCCCGAGTCCGGCCGGACCAGAGAATTCACCACGACGCCGCAACTGCGCGCCGACTTCGCCAGAGTCGCCGCCGAGCACCGCGTCGAGGTCAGGCAAGCTCTACGTCGTTGCGGCGCACCGCTCATGTCCCTGCACACCGATCGGGACTGGATTGCCGACGTCGTGAGATTCATCTCGGCACGCCGACACAGTTATGGTGCCGGCGCCGGAACTGGGGGCGTTCGTTCGTGAGTCTTTCTCAATTCACCGCACCGTGGTGGCTGCTGTTCCTCGCTGTCATCGCCGCGTTGGTGGTCGGTTACGTACTCGTGCAGAAGCAGCGGGCCAAGCACACACTTCGGTTCACGAACTTCGCGCTACTGGAGAAGGTCGCGCCTTCGCGGCCCGGGCGGTGGCGTCATATTCCAGCGATTCTGATGGTCGTCGCGTTGGTGTTCTTCACCGTCGCCCTTGCCGGTCCGACGGCAGACAAGAAGGTCCCGCGAAACCGCGCCACGGTGATCCTCGTGATCGACGTGTCGCTGTCGATGCAGGCCACCGACGTCGAGCCGACGCGATTGGCAGCAGCGCAGGAAGCTGCGAAGTCGTTCGCCGACGGTCTGACTCCCGGCATCAACCTCGGGTTGGTCGCATTTGCCGGAACGGCTTCGGTTCTGGTGTCGCCCACCACGAATCGTGACGCGACGAAGGTCGCCATCGACAACCTCAAGCTCAGTGAGCGAACGGCGACGGGCGAAGCGATCTTCACCTCGTTGCAGTCGATCGACACGCTGTCGGCTGTTCTCGGCGGCAGCGATCAGGCGCCACCGGCGCGCATCGTGTTGCTGTCCGACGGTAAGCAGACCGTTCCCGAAAACTCGGACGATCCGCGGGGCGGATTCACCGCTGCCCGTCAGGCCAAGGACAAGGGCGTTCCGATCTCGACCATTTCCTTCGGAACGACATACGGGCGAGTCGAGATCGAAGGAGACCGAATCCCCGTCCCGGTCGACGACGCGTCATTGAAGGAGATCGCCAACCTTTCCGGCGGAAGTTTCTTCACGGCATCGAGCCTCGAAGAACTGCGCCAGGTGTACGACACGCTCGAAGAGCAGATCGGTTTCGAGACGACACGAGGCGATGCGAGTCGACCGTGGTTGGTTCTCGGCGTCGTGTTCGCGACCGCTGGTCTGACGATTGCCCTGGTACGCAGGCAGCGTCTGCCCTGATCGAGAGCAGTTCCGAATTGTCCAAATACCGCTGGTACGCGGCCCGCAGAGAATTGATAGGTTGATCGCCATGTCTACCCCTCCCACGACAGTGGTTTCCGAACGGACCGTCACCACACCGCGCTCGGTGCTCGTCACCGGCGGTAACCGCGGAATCGGCTTGGCCGTCGCTCAGCGGCTCGCCGCAGACGGCCACAAGGTAGCCGTCACGCACCGCGGTTCCGGTGTCCCCGAAGGGTTGTTCGGCGTCGTGTGCGACGTCACCGACACCGAGTCGATCGACCGTGCATTCAAAGAGGTCGAAGCGCACCAGGGGCCGGTCGAGGTCATCGTCGCCAATGCCGGCGTCACCGACGACACACTGATCATGCGAATGAGCGAAGAGCAGTTCACGAGCGTCGTCGACGCGAACCTCACCGGTACGTTCCGCCTCTCGAAGCGTGCGACCCGGTCGATGCTGCGCGCGCGTTTCGGACGGTTCATCTTCCTCGGCTCTGTGGTGGGTCTGGCAGGTCAAGCCGGCCAGGTCAACTACGCCGCGTCCAAAGCAGGCATCGTCGGTATCGCTCGTTCCCTGACAAGGGAACTCGGCTCACGTTCGATCACCGCCAACGTCGTCGCTCCCGGGTTCATCGAGACCGACATGACGGCAGCACTGGGCGACGACGTCAAGGACAAGGCCACCGAGTTCATCCCGTTGCAGCGGACCGGAAAGCCGGAAGATGTTGCAGCAGTTGTCAGTTTCCTCGCCTCCGACGATTCGGCCTACGTCTCGGGTGCGGTCATCCCCGTCGACGGTGGACTCGGCATGGGGCACTGACCCGCTTTTCGCACACACACCTTTCTCGTACGTCTGAAATCAGGAGGACATCTCATGGGCGGCTTGCTCGAGGGTAAGACCATTCTTGTCACCGGCATCATCACCGATTCGTCGATCGCGTTCCACGTGGCCAAGGTCGCGCAGGAGCAGGGCGCGAAGGTACTGATCACCGGATTCGACCGTCTGCGCCTCATCGATCGCATCGCCCAGCGACTGCCGCAGCCCGTGCCGCCGGCAATCTCGCTCAACGTCCAGAGCTCGGAGGATCTCGCATCTCTCGCCGAGCGTGTGCGCGAGCTGGCTCCCGAGGGTATCGACGGCGTCGTCCACTCGATCGGCTTCGCTCCCCGCTCCTGCCTGGGAAGCCCGTTCATGGACGCGCCGTGGGAAGACGTGGCGGTCGCACTCGAGGTGTCCGCCTACTCGTACAGCGCACTGGCCAAGGCCTTGCTGCCGGTGCTCAACGACAACGCGTCCATCGTCGGTATGGACTTCGATCCGGCGCGCGCGATGCCGTTCTACAACTGGATGGGTGTCTCCAAGGCGACCCTCGAGGCCGTCAATCGGTACGTGGCCAAAGAGGTCGGCGTCCGCGGCATCCGCTCGAACCTGGTGTCCTCCGGCCCGATCAAGACCTTGGCCGCCAAGGCCATTGCCGGTGACAGCACCGGTCCGGGCGCGGAGTTGGACAAGCTGAACACCGCATGGGACGGTGCTGCGCCCATCGGCTGGGACGTCGACGATCGCGAGCCGGTCGCCAAAACGGTCTGCACCGTTCTCTCGGATTGGTTGCCCGGCACGACCGCGTCGATCATCTACGTCGACGGCGGCTTCCACGCGATGGTCGGCTAGTAGCACCCCTTCTACTACGCAGGTGAGTACCCGGGTGACTCCCGCCGAACGGCATCGCGCAAGATTGAACTCATGACCGTAAGTATGGACGTGCAGTTCGATGCTCTTCTCGTTTTGTCGTTCGGCGGTCCCGAAAAACCTGAAGACGTACGGCCGTTCCTCGAAAACGTCACGCGCGGTAGGGGAGTGCCACCGGAGCGGCTCGACGCTGTCGTCGAGCACTACATGCATTTCGGTGGAGTTTCGCCCATCAACGCGCTCAACCGAGACCTGATCGAACGGGTCGAAGGTGAGCTGGCAGCAGCCGGCGTGGATTTGCCCGTGTACTTCGGCAACCGCAACTGGCACCCGATGGTCGAAGACACCGTTGCCAAGATGCGCGAGGACGGTGTCCGCAACGCCGCCGTGTTCGCCACGTCGGCGTGGGGTGGTTACTCCGGATGTCGGCAGTACCACGAGGACATCGCCCGTGCCCGTGAGGCGGTCGGTGACGGCGCACCGACGCTGACAAAACTTCGCCAGTACTACGACCATCCGCTGGTCGTCGGCGCGTTCGCCGACGGTGTGCGCGCGGCCCGCGCAGAGTTGCCCGAAGCGACTCGCGATACTGCGCGCCTGGTGTTCACCGCGCATTCGGTACCGAGTGCCGCAGACCGCAATGCAGGGCCTCCGGCAGAGGGCGGAAACCTCTACAGTCGACAGGTCGCCGAGGCCGCGAAGTTGGTTGCCGAGGCCGTCGGCGTCGAGGATTTCGATCTGGTGTGGCAGTCGCGATCAGGCCCGCCGCAGGTTCCGTGGCTGGACCCCGACATCTGTGATCACCTGGATACGTTGTCCGCCAAGGATGTTCGCGCCGTGATCGTGTGCCCCGTCGGTTTCGTCTCCGATCACCTCGAAGTGGTGTGGGACCTGGACACCGAGGCCAAGGACAAGGCAGCCGAACTCGGGATGGATTTCGTTCGGGCAGCAACGCCCGGCCGCGATCAGCGTTTCGCGCAGCTGGTGCCCACGCTCGTTCGGGAACTGGCCGAGGCCGAGCAGCCACTGCGACTGGGGGTCGAGCCGCTGCTCGGCTCGACCACCAACGGTCTCTCGTGTGCAGTCAATTGCTGCGCGGCCGTTCAGCGTCCCCGCTGACGGTCCGGCGCTCAGGTGTTCGGATGCTTGAGCTTTCCGCAGGGCCCGGGAACGGTGGACGTGCTGCGCGAGGTGAGGAGCGTCTCGACGATCTGTCGATCCTCGGGGCTCAGTGACGGGTCGATGTAGTTGAGTTCGGGCGCGCCCAGTTCGCGGACTCGCCCGGCGAGGGTAGCGACAAACGAGACGCGTTCTTCGTCGTCGTCGTTGACGTCGTGGATCTGCAGCACCGACACCGGAAACTTGCGCAGCGTCACAGGCAGGAAGCGGGCGCCGAGAACGTGGTCGACGTTGAATCCCGCCCACTGCCCCTGGTTGGCCTCCACGCATTCGGCGTCGGAGTGAATTGCGCTCTCGCCGATGTACTTACGTGCGGGCAGCATCTTCTTGGGGGCAAGTTCGGATGCGCCCTGCTGAAGGACGGGAAAGTCGCCGTCCGAGTACAACCAAGGCTGGTTGGCCATCTTGATCAACCGACCGGCGTCCAGATCCGGGAGATAGCGAGACTTGAGGAGAAACGCGACGCTGTCGACCGAGATGCCCAGCAGTTCTGCGGCCTTCTGTCGGCTCATCGCGAACGTCGGGGCATTCTTCGGGGCGATCTGGATCAAATTGACCATGCGAACTCCTGTAAGTGTTCAATTGTTGCGGGCTTGGTACAGCTGACATGACAATTCGCCGATTATCAACCTCTAGCTGATTTCCGACTTGTAGATGAGTCGGTTGTCACCATCCGAGTTCACGCAACCGGGGATCTCCGATCCCGAAGTGGTGGCCGATTTCGTGGATCACGGTTCGGCGAACTTGCTCGATCACCTCGTCTTCGGTGCTGCAGATCGCACAGATGGCCCTGCGGTAGATCGTGATGCGGTCGGGAAGGACGCCGGCGTACGTGGTGGTTCTCTTGGTCAGTGGGATGCCCTGATACAGCCCGAGTAGCCCCGGTCGTCCACCTTCGAGTTGAACGGTCACTGCGACATTGGCCATCTCCGCACCCAATTTCGGTGGCAGGCTGTCGAGCGCCCGCTTGACCATGTCCTCGAACTGGCTGTCGTCCACGTCGATCATCTGCCCATTGTGCGTGCGGGGGCGGGATCCGGGTGTGTCCATGTGGAAACAGTGCAGCTTACGGCTATGTTCATTGCGTGGCCGAAGACCTCTATCACCGTTACGAATTCACATTCATCGTTCAGATGCTGACAGTCTCGCAAGAGCAGGCGATCGAAGAGAGCTTGGGCGGAAGGGTCGAGGACCGACGCGGGCTGCAGCTGCTGACGCTCACCTCGGAAGGTATGCGAGCGGCGACAACGGCTATCACCGTGGTGGACCAGTTGGTGGCTGCAGGCGTGCGTCCCCAGCGGACACATCCCGATCTGGTGTCACGTCAGGACATTGCCGACCGTGCGGGGGTGACGCGGCAAGCTGTCGGGCAGTGGGTGCGAGGGGTCCGGCAGGCGGCTACGCCTTTCCCGATTCCGTACAACTCGGTTGCCGGGGGGATCTGGTTCTGGGGCGACGTCCTGGATTGGTTGCGCCGTCAGGGGTACAGCCAGGACACCGGTTTGCGCTACCCGACGCTGGATGAACATATTCGCATCGACCGCCATATCGCGATCAATCACAAGTCTGTGGGTTGATCGATCAAACGGTTTGCTTGAAAATAGCTATTGAAACAAACCGACGGTAGGTATAAAGTCCCTAAATACCTCAATCAATCTATCGGTGCGTCGGTCCTGCCCTGGGGGGAGTCTGGTCTGCGCTGCAGATACCCGAGCATGCGAGCAGGAATTCATGGTTTCGACCCCCGAAGTACGACCGATGCCCAAATCGGCCGCGCTCACGACTTCTGTGGCTATTTCCAGCGATGTAGCAACGGCGAAGCTACGTGAAGGTGTATCGGGCAGGGGCCGTCTGCGAGCGGCGACGGCGGCGCTGTTCCGGCGCTCACGCCCACGTACGACTTCCGCGCCACCGTTGAGCGTGCTTCTTCTCGTCACCTCAGACAACGGTCTCTCGCAGCGGGCCGGTCTTGTTCTTCGCGAGGCGGGACACCAAGTCCGTACAGCCGTCGTCGCCGACGCGGACGCAGTGCTGGCCGCGACTTCTTCGGGAGATTTTGACCTCGTCATCTGCCCGTTTCTGAAAGCCTATGTCCCGGAATCTGTTTGGCAGCGGTGGACAACGATCATCATCCATCCCGGCCCGCCCGGAGATCGCGGGCCGTCGTCGCTGGACTGGGCGATAACGGATGGCGAACCGATCTGGGGAGTGACCGCTTTGCAGGCCGCCGAGGAACTGGATGCCGGAGCGGTGTGGGCCTGGCGGACGTTCGAACTCCGGAACGGGGCAACCAAATCCTCGGTATACAACGAGGAAGTCACCGACGCGGCGATGGAGTGCATTACGGAGGTCGTCGAACATTTCCGTACTCCTGACTTCCAGGCGATCCCATCGGACCGAGTTGCGCGGCCCGTGGCTTCGACCCGATCGAGGCCCAGCATGAAACAGGCCGATCGCGTTTTCAGCTGGGAGCAAGACGCGTCGAGCATCGTCCGCGCCGTCAACGCCGCCGACGGCTTTCCCGGCGTCGCCGTTCAGTTGGGGCTCGACCGGGTCTACGTCTACGACGCTCACCTCGATACCCACGTCGATGCAGCGCCCGGCACCATCGTCGAGTACTTCCACCAGGCAATACGTGTTGCCACCGGTGCGGGCTCCGTATGGATCGGACATGCGCGGCTCGTCGGCGCCGGCAATGTCAAACTTCCGTCGACCGCGGTCGTACGTCCGGACGTGTTCGTTCCACAGGTCTGGGAGAGTCGTTACCCCGAGACCGACTATCACCGCGACGGCGAAATCGGATATCTCTCGTTCCGCTTCTACAACGGTGCGATGAGTACGAAGCAATGCGCGCGACTGGCCTCCAGGCTCCGCTGGGCGATCACGCAGGACACCAAGATCCTTGTCCTCACGGGTGACTACGACAGATTCAGCAACGGTATCCACCTCAACGTCATCGAGGCCGCGTCGGATCAAGCCGGGGAAGCGTGGGCCAACATCAAGGCCATCAACGAGATCGCGAAAGCGATCGTCACCTGTACGGAACAGGTTGTGGTGGCGGCATTCACAGGCAACGCCGGTGCCGGCGGGGTCATGCTCCCGCTTGGAGCCGACGTAGTCGTGGCCAGGGACGGTGTGGTTCTCAATCCTCATTACGCCACGATGGGCCTGTTCGGCTCGGAACTGCACACGTACACACTTCCGGCTCGGGTCGGCGAGGAGCAGGCCCGCAGTCTGCTGGCCGAGTGCAGTGCGATCGGCATCCGTCGAGCCTTGGAGATCGGACTTGTCGACGCGATCGGCCCCAGGCGGCCGGATCTGTTCGAGGCGTGGTTGCGCGAGGTCGCCACCGACTTGCTCGAAGGAGATCGGCTGGAATCGATGCTGGAGCGCAAACGTCTTCGACTGGAACGTGATCCGGTGGAGCCCTACGAGGAGCGTGAGCTCGAAGAGATGAAGATCGACATGTTCGGTGACCGCAACGGGTTTGCCGAGAAACGCCGGAACTTCGTGCTCAAGCTCTGATCGACACGCTGTTCGCCGACGCGACACGGGCAGTCCGAACAACGTCCCACAGTCGTCGCAGCAGGTCGTCACGCCTCTGCGCAGTGGACACGCTCGGGGCCTGATTGGTCGATACCGACGCAGCCACGGTGAGAATGGCTGCCACGTTGTCGGCGGTGTCGATCACCTGTAAATGGCGAGGTGACAGTGTCGACGGCCAGCGGTGTCCGGCCTGTGCCTGCAGGGCTTCGGCGACCAGCGTACGAGCGTCGTTTCCAGGTATTCCGGTGGCTACGGCCGGAAGCCCGCCGAGCACCTCGGCTGCGTCCCGAACAGCTTGGCGCAGTTCGTATTCGGCTTCGCGGAGTCCGATCGATTCGGCGCTGCCCGCCACAGTGGGAATGGAGAAGACCGTCCATCGCAAGACGTCCGGGCCTTCCTTCGACGGCACGAGTCCGACTCCCGGCTTGCCGACGGCGCCGATCTGTATCCCTTCACCCGTTGCGATCGCAGCGCGCGCGAACTCGGTCCCGGTGGGCAGACCACGTACATCACCGGCCGTAGGAAGGACCAGGCGGACCTCGGCAGCCTCCGAGCGTGCGATTCTGAGCAGGGTGGGCACACCGGAAGCCGTGACTCCCGGCCATTCGAGATCGTGGCGGACCGCGGTTTCCGCGTCGGCGGCGCCGATCAGGTGCATCGGTGCCCACGCGGCAAGGGCGTCGATGACGTCGTCCGGCGCAGCGTCGCCGGCGAGCCATGACGCTGCCCACACGGTGAGGGTTGCGCTGGGAGAACTCATGACCGTGAAGTTTAGTTCGGCGTGGCGACATGCGCGGCCCCGGCGTTGTGACCTAGCGTGATCCGGCGTGAGCGGTGGCAACGGATACGGTGACATTTTTGCGGGTCATACCCGCAAACAGAAGCGCGTGACGCCTGAAGTGGCGGCCGAGCGTGATCTTGTCGTCGAGGATGCGGCGACGGGATTCTGCGGTGCGGTAGTCGGTTTCGAGCGCACGTACGACGGCGATTTCGTGCGGCTCGAGGACGGTCGTTCCCGGACGCGGTTGTTCGCGATGCGCGAGGCGGCCTTCCTCATCGACGGCTCACCGGTCACCCTCGTACGCCCGGCCCCCAAGCCCGTGTCCACCAGACCCGCACGGTCGGCTTCGGGTTCGACGCGAGTCGAAGGCTTACGCGCCCGCACGGCACTGCCCAGCCGGATCTGGGTGGAGGGAGTACACGATGCTGCCCTCGTCGAGCGGGTGTGGGGTCACGATCTTCGCGTCGAAGGTGTTGTCGTCGAACATCTCGAAGGACTCGACAATCTGGGGGAGCGGCTTGCCGAATTCGGGCCTGGTCCCGGCCGCCGCGTCGGGGTCCTGGTCGACCACCTGGTCACCGGTTCCAAGGAAACCCAACTGACTCAGGGCCTCGGCCCGGACGTGTTGGTGACCGGGCACCCGTACATCGACGTGTGGGAGGCCGTTCGTCCCAAATCTGTCGGAATCGCCTCCTGGCCGAAGATTCCACGCGGCGAGGATTGGAAGACGGGAATCTGCCGCGAACTGGGCTGGGGGACACCTCAGGAGGGCTGGCGGCGGGTCTACAACTCGGTCGAGAGCTTCCGTGATCTGGAAGCTCCTTTGATCGGTGCAGTCGAACAACTTGTCGATTTCGTTACCGAGCCGAACTGACGTAGCGGCGGCCTGGGTCACACATTCTGGTTAGATGGTGTTGTGGCTGCACTTATTTGGCTGATCGGAGCACTGGTGCTCGCCGGGGCCGAAGCGCTGGTGGGGGATTTCTTCCTGCTGATGCTCGCCGGTGGGGCGCTCGCTACTGCCGGTGTCAGTGCTGTCACCGACTTCCCGGTGTGGGTCGACGCCGTCATGTTCGGAGTGTTCTCCGCCGCCCTCGTCCTGGGCGTGCGACCGATCATGTTGCGTCGCTTCGGTAGTCCGCCGCCGACCCCGACCGGAATACAGGCACTCGAAGGTAAGCACGCTCTGGTTCTGGAAGAAGTGGGCGAGCATTCCGGGCAGGTCAAGTTGGACGGCGAGGTGTGGACTGCCAGGCCGTACGACACCACCGAGGTGTACCCGCCGGGTACCAAGGTGACGGTGATGGAAATCAACGGCGCAACAGCAGTCGTCTGGAGGGGACCTTAATGGCAGCACTCATAGTGCTCGGTGTGTTGGTGCTATTCGTGATCTTGGTGGTCGCGAAGTCGGTAGCACTGGTACCGCAGGCAGAAGCCGCGGTGATCGAGCGGCTCGGTAGGTATTCGAAGACGGTGTCCGGGCAGCTCACGTTCTTGATCCCGTTCGCCGATCGTGTGCGCGCCAAGGTGGATCTTCGTGAGCGGGTGGTCTCCTTCCCACCGCAGCCGGTGATCACCCAGGACAACCTGACACTGTCCATCGACACGGTGGTGTACTTCCAGGTCACCAATCCGCAAGCTGCGGTGTACGAGATCAGCAACTACATCGCTGCCGTCGAGCAGTTGGCAACCACCACGCTGCGAAACGTCGTCGGCGGAATGACCCTCGAAGAGACGCTTACCTCGCGTGATTCCATCAACGGTCAGCTTCGTGGTGTCCTCGACGAGGCGACTGGTCGCTGGGGCCTGCGAGTGGCCCGCGTCGAGCTCAAGAGCATCGATCCGCCGCCCTCGATCCAGGAGTCGATGGAAAAGCAGATGAAGGCGGACCGCGAGAAGCGCGCGATGATTCTGACGGCTGAAGGTCACCGCGAATCCGCTATCAAGACCGCCGAGGGTGCCAAGCAGAGCCAGATTCTTTCTGCCGAGGGAAACAAGCAGGCCTCGATCCTGAACGCCGAGGGTGAGCGTCAGTCCCAGATCCTTCGCGCTCAAGGTGACCGCGCGGCCAAGTACTTGCAGGCTCAAGGCGAGGCCAAGGCCATCGAGAAGGTTTTCGCTGCAATCAAGTCCGGTAAGCCGACTCCGGAATTGCTTGCATACCAGTATCTTCAGACGTTGCCGCAGATGGCGCAAGGCGATGCGAACAAGGTGTGGCTCGTACCCAGCGACTTCGGTGACGCGCTGAAGGGATTTGCCAAAACGCTTGGCGCGCAAGGGCAGGATGGCGTTTTCCGGTACGAGCCGCCGGCCGCCGAAGAGAATCTTCCCAATCCTGAGGACGATTCAGCCGAGGTGGCGGAGTGGTTCGAGACCAAATCCGATCCGGCTATCGCGGAAGCAGTGCGCGCTGCTGAAGTTGCTGCACGCACACCGGTCGAAGACCCGGCAGCTGCGGTCAGGCACCGCCGTGAGAGTGCGCCCGAGCAGCCTGGATTCGTAGATCCCGCGTTGCCACAGCAGGGCGAAAATCCTTGGCCGGGTCAGTTGCCGCTGCCGCCCGAGCGTGAAGATTTCCAGCAGAAGTACCCGTACCAGGGGCAGCCGCCCGAGGGTGGCCAGCGCCAGTAGACGCCTCTCGTAGCGAACGTTGATCGGGACGGGGGCCCCAAACCCAAGGGGATATTGGCCCGCCCCGTCCGCCCAACGCGATCGCCCCCAGGGCACGGGAGAAGGTTGCCCAGATTAAAAGGTCGGGCCCCTGAGGTGAGGGGACGTGCGGG
>NZ_JAMSKS010000018.1:0-146895 GCF_024436645.1 Rhodococcus sp. T9N
ACTGACATTCATCGACACACTGTTGAGTTCTCAAAGAACACGCACACACCATCACTTCAACCAGGTTGAAAGCTCCGGGGCAAGGGTTACAATCTTAGCTTGTTCACTCCAGGGAAGCAAGTTCTCGCTGAGCGTGATTGTCTCCGACTTCGTCCAACCGCGTTTCCCCGGCCTGTCGGTCGGGGTTGGTGTCCGTGTCGCTCTGACTTGGACAAAGTTACGCGAATGAAAACTGAGCGTCAAACGTGCAGGTCGCAGATGTTCGACAGGTTAAATCCGCTGGTAGCCCGCCCGGAGGCGGGCCACCAGCGGCCACAGGAGCCCCGCTAGACAACTGTGACCCCACACACGTCAGTTTGGAAGGATTCTCACGCCGGCGAAGTTGCGCTTTCCGCGCCGGACGACCAACCAGCTGCCGTGAAGCAGATCGGATGCGGTGGGCTCCCAGTCGTCGGCCGACACCTTCTGGTTGTTCACCGAAGCACCGCCCTCTTTCACGGCGCGTCGAGCGGCCCCCTTGCTCTCGCACAAGCCGCTCGTCACGAGCAGATCGATGATCGTGCGCGGCTCCCCCGGCGCCAATTCGCTGACCGATGCTTCTTTCAGCGCCGCGGCTAGCGTCGACTCGTCGAGTTCCGCCAGCTCCGCCTTGCCGAACAACGCCTGACTGGCGAGCTCGACAGCACGGGTGTTGTGTTCCCCGTGAACCAAGGTCGTCATCTCCGCGGCAAGTCGCTTCTGCGCTTCTCGCGCATGCGGCCGCTCCGCTGTTGCAGTCTCCAGCTCCGCGAGTTCGTCCGCAGTCAGGAAGGTGAACCAGCGCAGGTACTTGATCACGTCGGCGTCGCCAGTGTTCACGAAGTACTGGTACCAGGCGTACGGGCTGGTCATCTCGGGGTCGAGCCACAAACTTCCGCCACCGGTCGACTTTCCGAACTTTTTGCCATCGGCCGAGGTCACCAGCGGAACCGTCATTGCATGAACGCTCTCACCGTCGACACGACGGTTGAGTTCGACGCCGGCAATGATGTTGCCCCACTGATCGGACCCGCCGACCTGCAGAGTGCAGCCGAGGTCGCGTCGCAGGTGCAGGTAGTCGTTGGCCTGGAGCAGCATGTAGCTGAACTCGGTGTACGACATCCCGTCCGACTCGAGACGACGCTTCACGGTGTCACGCGCAAGCATGACGTTCACGGAGAAGTGTTTGCCGACATCACGCAGGAAGTCGATGGCCGACATCTTGCCGGTCCAGTTCATGTTGTTCTCGATGACCGCGCTCGTCGGCGAATCGTCGAAATCCACGAATCGTTCGAGCTGACCACGGATGCGACCTGCCCAGTCCGCGACGGTATCGGCGGAGTTCATCGTCCGTTCCCCGACGTCACGGGGGTCTCCGATCAGGCCCGTTGCACCGCCGGCAAGAACGATCGGGCGGTTGCCGGCGCGCTGAAACCGCTTGAGCGCGAGGAGCGGAACCAGGTGACCTGCGTGCAGGCTCGGTCCTGTCGGGTCGAAGCCCGCATACAACGTGACCGGTCCGGCCTCGAGATCTTTACGCAAAGCGTCGAGATCGGTTGATTGGGCGATCAGCCCGCGCCAGGTCAGTTCGTCGAGAATATTCTCAGTCACGGACTCGATCATCCCATCTTCACGAAATGACCGGCGCTCGCGGGCTTCGGCGATACGCGGACACCGCTCGCGAGTCCGGAATCCACAGGCGCCACGGAACCTCCGCCGCGGTACTGACCCCCACCCGCGGTCCACTGACCCATTCCTTCGACTCCCCCAATTCGAGCCGAATCCGAGAGGCAGGGTTGAACACGTCTGTTCCGTTGTCCGCCAACGTGATTGCGACAGAAGCACCGAGATTACCCGGCCCTCTGGCCCATTGGTGAGACGGCCGGTCCGGCGATCTCCGAGCAGACACCACATCGTGACCGGCCTCGATTTCGGCCGCTCGGAGCAGAACACCACCCGCGACACCATCCGGGCCGTACGAGATGTTCATACAAAAGTGCATTCCATAGCTGCGGTAGACGTAGAGACGCCCCGCCCGCCCGAACATCACGCTGTTCCGCGGCGTTCTCCCCCGATACGAATGTGCTGCCGGATCCGGCCATGGCCCGTCCTTCTCCCCTCCGTACGCCTCGACCTCGACGATCCTCAGCGAGATGTCGTCGACGGTCAGGGTCGAGCCGAGAATTGTCAGGCCCGCTTCCAACGGGTTCTCCACATTTTCCAAGGTCTCGATGCTCACCCTTCGATTGTGCCCACGCCGTTGACTCATCGGTCGGCCGAGTCGCATAATTCAACAAGTGATGAATTATTGAAACGAGGCGAACCGTGACCACAACGCCGGCAATAGATATCCGCGGACTACGAGTCATTCGCGGCAAGCACGAAGTTCTTCACTCGCTTGACCTGCAGGTATCAGCAGGATCGATCACCGGACTGCTCGGCCCGTCCGGCTGCGGCAAGACAACCCTGATGCGCGCGATTGTCGGAACACAGATCGTCGAAAGTGGTGAGGTCAGAGTGCTGGGTGATCTCGCCGGTTCCGTTGCTCTTCGCCACCGGGTCGGATATGTCACCCAATCCCCCAGCGTGTACGGCGACCTGACGGTCACTCGAAACGTCCAGTACTTCGGCGCTCTATACGGCAAGTCCGGCGCCGACGTCGCAGCAGCGGTCGACGCCGTCGGATTGAGCCGATACGCCGACCAGACCGCCGCCGATCTGTCTGGTGGTCAACGCGGGCGAGTCTCGCTGGCTTGCGCGTTGGTGGCGTCACCTGATGTGTTGATCCTCGACGAACCGACCGTCGGCCTCGATCCGGTGCTTCGCGTCGAATTGTGGGAACGATTCGCTGACCTTGCTCGCAGCGGAACCACCCTGTTGGTCTCCAGCCACGTCATGGATGAGGCCGACCACTGCGCTGAGCTGATCCTGATGCGAGACGGGCACCTCCTCGCTCAACTCACACCCGATGAATTGCGCGCCAAAACCAGATGTGAACGGCTCGAGGACGCCTTTCTCGAGCTGATTCGGACTTCACCCGTCGGAGGCGAAATATCATGAGCATCAGGATCTTCGGTGCTACGACCGTACGCATTCTGCTTCAGCTCCGCCAAGATCACCGCACGGTGGCCATGATCTTGTTGGTCCCGTCGTTACTGATGATTCTGCTCTATTTCCTCTACCAAGACGTCCCGACGCCACCCGGCCAGGTTTCGCTCTTCCAACGAGTGGCGATCACGATGTTGGGAATCTTGCCGTTTGTCGTCATGTTCCTGGTCACGTCCATCGCGATGCAACGCGAACGCAGTTCAGGCACACTCGAACGCCTGCTCACCACACCGATGGGCAAACTCGACCTTCTCGCCGGATACGGGGCGGCATTTTCGCTCTCCGCCGCCGCTCAGGCAGCCCTCGCGTGCGCGGTTGCTTTCGGATTCCTCGGACTCACCATCGCCGGCAGTCTTGCCTGGGTCATCGTCATTGCAGTTCTCGGCGCAATACTGGGCGTTGCGCTAGGCCTGTTGGCCAGCGCATTCGCGAAGACCGAGTTCCAAGCGGTGCAATTCATGCCGGTAGTTGTGGTTCCACAGCTCTTCCTCTGCGGACTCCTGGTACCGCGCGACCAATTGCCGACCTGGCTCGAATGGATCAGCAACGTCCTCCCCTTGAGCTACGCCGTCGACGCACTTCAGCAAGTGTCGATGCATGCCGACGCGACGGGTCAGATGTGGCGTGATCTCGCCGTCATGGCGGGCTTCGCCGCCGCCGCACTCTCGCTGGCCGCGGCCACACTCGATCGCCGCACTCCATGACCGACAAGGACACGAGTCCTGCACCGATTCGTTCGGGGCGACGACCGGGCAAGTCGGAGACTCGCGCGCAGATCCTCGATTCGGCGCGACGGGCGTTCTCCCAGAACGGTTTTCGACGAACAACCGTTCGATCGATAGCTGCGGCCGCTGACGTCGATCCGGCTATGATTCATCACCATTTCGGGAGCAAGGAGCAGTTGTTCACCGCTGCGATCGCGCTACCGATCGATCCAGCAAAGGTACTGGGACCGGTTCACACCTCCCCGACCGAAAAACTCGGCGAAAGCCTTCTCCGGGCGGTGATCGGGCTATGGGATTCGGAACACCAGCCGGCGATTCTGGCGGCTTTTCGATCAGCCATTTCCGGCGACGGATCGCAGTTGATCCAGAGCTTTCTGCTCGATGTCGTATTGCGCGACATCATTCCGCGGGTGGACACACCACCTGGTACCGGCTTGATCAGAGCGGAATTGGTGGCATCTCAGATGGCCGGACTGCTTGTCACGCGATATGTGCTCGGACTCGAACCACTCGCATCATTGAGCGTTGACGCGTTGGTACCGCTGGTGGCGCCGAACCTCCAGCGGTACCTGACCGGTGAATTACCGATCTAGCCTTCAGCCCGCGCGAGCAACTTCTCGTGTTCGTCGTCCGCTACATCGCGTGCCTCGTCGATCAACAGAACGGGAATGCCGTTCTCGATCGGGTAGGCACGCCGCAGGCGCGGGTTGTAGAGCAACTCGTCCCCGACCAGCAGCAGCGGGCCTTTGTCCTGGGGGCAGGCCAAAATGCTGAGCAACGTCGAATCAATAGCCACGTGTGTCCTCTCGAACCGATCAAACAGAATGTCCTCAGGCTACCGTGCTCCGGTGCTCACCCTCGTCGGCATCAACTGCGCGGCAATTGCCTTGGTCAGCCGCTTGTACGACTGCGACTCGGAATCGAGGAACCAGGTCCGTGGCCCCGGCGCCGGCAATCCGGCCGCAGCCAAAGCAGTGGAGCTCGGACGGTACGACGAACCCACCGGGATCTCGTCAACCACCTGCACGATATCCGGACGAGCGTCGAAAGCGATGCGCGAGAGGGCCTCTGCAAGCTCGGCAGAACGGAACTGCCGCCCCGGACGCCAAGTCACGGCAGCGACCGCCAGCTGATGCGGCGCGTCACCGACTCCGTATGCGACGGCAAGATCCACCCGCGCCACACTCGACAACGCGTCGACGATCGGCTGGGTGAACACGGGACCGCGGAGCGTGGAAATGACCGTGTTCTTGTGGTCGATCAGCCAGTAGTCGCCGTCGGCGTCCCGGCGGAAGAGATTTTCGGTGGGAATCCACGAATCGCCGGCTTGGAAGAGACCTCGCATGGCTCCGCCCGAAAGATCGGCGGTGAATCCCGCGCGCCCGAGCAGCAATCCGACCTCGTCTTCGGCGCACTCACGGACAAATCCGTTTCCGTTCTCGAGGAGCCGACCACTCAGCGGGTCGTATGCCGCCAACCGCACCTGCGCGCTACCCGGCAGCGGGCGCCCCTTGGAACCAACTTTGGAGCCTGCAACATTGGCAAGAATCACGTCGCCTTCGGTCGACGCATAGAACTCGAGTACCTGCGCGGGGTCGAACGCCTCCGTTGTCCGCTTCCAGAGACCATGGGGCATGCCCGAACCGATGAACAGGCGGACCGGATGACTACCGTCGATGAGAAGAAGATCCTCGTCGAGTATCTCGCGCATCATCGACCACGTGTAACTCACGACCGTCACGCCGTAGCGGTGGATTTCCTCGACGAACCTCGCGGGGTTCAGTCCACGTGAGAGCGCAATGCGTGAGCCACCGGCCATGGCACCACCGATGGTCGCGAGCAGACTCGACGAATGATGGAGTGGCGCAAGGCAGTACACGGTGTCACCGCGATCGAGATCTGCCGCCGTGGCCGTGCCGAAGGCCGACAATGCCCACCGGTAGTTGGTGATCTGCTTGGCCTCGAGCACACCGCCGGATTCCGCAAAGATGATGAAGGCGAGTTCGCGGGCGACACCGGGATCCGGTCGGTACCACCCGGGCAGATTGACCTTCGTCGGATCGATTTGTTCGAGATCGATCACGTCGTGTGACGGATCCACCTCGAGGCCACGGGCATCGCCGCCGCCGAGCACCAGTACCGGCCGACCGGTAACCACTGCAGCATCGACGTTTTCCGGATCGGTGATGATCCGATCGACCGACCCCAGCTTGACCGCCGCCGTGATGTCGGAGCCTGGCGGAAGCATGACCGCGACGGCACCAAGTCGCGACAGGGCCGCGATGGCCGCGAGTGCGCTGGGGCGGGTCTCCATCAGGACACCGACATGCGCTGCCGGACGCACTCCCACGGAGATCAATCCACGCACGACATTGTCGATACGCGCGTTGACCGCTTCATAGGTGTGCACGCGATTGTCGAAGAGGAAGCACTCGCCGTTCGGCGCCTTTCGACGCTGCTCCGCCAGCAACTGGCTCAGCGAGATCTTGGTGTGCGGCTGAATCTGGTTGAGTCGAGCCAGACGTGGCAACGCTCGTGCCGCTTCTCCCGACAATTCGAAAGTGCCGCGCAACGCACCGGCGGCAAGGTCACTGATTCCCTTGGTGACTCCTGCACCTACTTCAGCGACCGAGGCGACGGTGTGGATGATCCGATTGCTGATCGACACACCGGTCTGGTCTTCGAGGTCGGCGCCGTAGACCATGTTCGCGATACGGTCCGGGAGGGGTCCACCCGTCTCGGTCCACTGTACGAATTCACCGGTGGTCGGCCAGGTGTGATTGGCCGCGGTGGAACCGACAACCAAACCGAAATGGCCTGCACGCAAGGTAGATTCGTAGACCTTCGCCCGCGGAGCGGCTTGACTGATGCCTCGAACCGCTTGCGGCTGGCCGATGTCGTCGACCTCGCCGACGAATGCCAGGATGGGGCAGGTGATCTCGGCGAGCGAGACCAATTGATCCTTGATGACGAACCCACCGGTCATCATTCGGTTGTGCACGATGAACTGCTTGAGCAGTTCGGCTACCGCGGGCCCCGACCACGCGACCCAACCCTCGGTCGCGAGGAAGCGTCGTTGCTGCTCCCGCGGAAGCAACGCCTCCCGGTCGTGCAGTTGAAGCAGAAAGTCGACGCGCATCTTCAGCGTCTTCACGGGATCGAGCAACTGGAACCCGGTACGGGCCATCCACCCGGTGACCGCCAGGCGATTGAAGACGTGATCGGCGAGGAAATCTGCACCCTTGGTTGCCAATCCCGCCGGGATGCCGAAGGGTAGCGCGGCGAGTGTGTCGACCGGACTGCCGAAGGTGATGACGCTGGCGATGTTTCGACTACGCCGATAGGCGGCAGCCTGATAGGCGAACATGCCACCCTGCGAATAACCGGAGATGTGAACATCTTTTCCGGTGTGACGGTGGATGTGATCGACGATGTCGCTGAGAGCGATGATGTGATCGGCGAGGTTACGATCCCAACCGCCCTCTTCGGAGTCGGGCGAACCGAAATCGACGACCCAGGGATCAAGGCCCATCTCGTGCAGAATTCCCACAGCGCCCTGGTCACGGGTCACGTCGTACACGTTCGCCGACATCATCATCGGCGGGATCAGCAAGATCGGTGCGCCGACGGTTTCCGGGTCACTGTCCGGGAAGTAGCGCCGTAGCCGATACATCGCTGCGCGTTCGACGATCTCGAACGGCGACGTGGTCGCATCCGTTTCCAGCCCACCCAACCGGACGACCTCGAGGCCGTTTTGTGCTGTCGCAACCACCCGACGAATCGGGCCCAGCACAGACTTGGAATTCAATCCCACCATTTCACTCCCAAGTTACTCACCATGTGACGTCAGTCTCATTTTTCCCGCGCGCGACAAGCCTACTGACGACGAATACGCGTACGCGGTCAGGGAGCAAATTCTGCTACCTGACCGCGTACGATCGAAGGACTACTGCCGAAAAGAGAGCGACAACACTCGTGACCGCGAGGTCACAGGGTCCATTCCCGCAGTGACTGCGCCACTGCTTTGACTCCGTCCAGCTGCTCGGCAACCCGCACCCCCGCAGTGCCGCCTCGCGCGTTGCGCGAAGCAATGGAACCCTCGACTGTCAGCACCTCACGAACAGCGGGTGTCAGCGCGCTGTCGACGCCGGCCAGCTCCTCGTCGGTGAGATCTTCGAGTCCGACTCCTCGTGCTTCGGCGACACGCACACACGCTCCGGCTGCCTCGTGGGCAACCCGGAACGGCACGCCCTGACGCACCATCCACTCCGCGATGTCGGTGGCCAACGTGAACCCTGCCGGAGCTAGTTCCGCCATGCGCTCGGTGTGGAACTCGAGCGTCTGCACCAGACCGGTGATGGCCGGGAGCAGCATCTCAAGCTGCGCAACCGAGTCGAAAACCGGTTCCTTGTCCTCTTGCAGATCGCGGTTGTACGCCAGCGGCTGAGCCTTGAGCGTCGCCAACAATCCGGTCAGGTTGCCGATCAAACGACCCGACTTACCGCGCGTCAGTTCCGAGACATCCGGATTCTTCTTCTGCGGCATGATCGACGATCCCGTCGACCACGCGTCGGCAAGCGTGATGTAGCCGAACTCCGGTGTGCTCCAGATGATGATCTCTTCCGCCATGCGGGAGAGGTCGACACCGATCATCGCAAGCACGAACGCTGCCTCGGCCGCAAAATCACGCGAAGCGGTTGCGTCGATCGAGTTCTCGGCCGAGCTGTCGAACTTCAATTCCGCTGCAATGGCTTCGGGGTCGAGACCGAGCGAGGAACCGGCGAGTGCACCGGAACCGTACGGGGACACCGCAGCTCGCACGTCGAAGTCGCGAAGGCGCTGCACGTCCCGCAACAGTGGATGTGCGTGAGCGAGCAGGTGATGCGCCAACAGGACCGGCTGAGCCGCCTGCAGGTGCGTCTTGCCCGGCATCACGGCATCCGGATGGGCCCCGGCCTGAGTCGCCAATGCGTCGACCACGTCGAGAACTCCGGTGGAGATGCGGCGGACCGCATCGCGAAGCCACATGCGGAACAGCGTGGCCACCTGGTCGTTTCGCGAACGTCCAGCACGCAGGCGCCCACCGACCTCAGGCCCGACACGCTCGATCAGACCGCGCTCGAGTGCGCCGTGTACGTCCTCGTCCGACTCGCTGGGCCCGAAGGCGCCACTGGCAACATCTGCCGCCAGGCGGTCGAGACCGTCGAGCATTGTCACGAGGTCGGCTTCGCTGAGCAGGCCTGCCTTGTTCAGCACACGCGCATGCGCCTGCGACGCCCGCACGTCGTACGGAGCGAGGACCCAGTCGAAGTGAGTCGACTTGCTCAGCGCCGCCATGGCAGCGGCCGGTCCGGACTCGAACCGCCCGCCCCACAGCGCACCTTCGTTGGTGCCGTGTTTTTGAGCGTCTCCGTCACCGTGAGCCGTCATGGCTCAGAGTCCCAGATCGCGCTTCGCGGCGACCTTCGACGACAGACCGTGGATCTCGACGAAGCCCTTCGATGCGGACTGGTCGAAGCTGTCGCCCTCGTCGTACGTCGCGAGGTTGAAGTCGTAGAGCGACTCCGGGCTGCGACGACCGTTGACGGTGATGGCTCCACCGTGCAGGAAGAGACGGATGTCGCCGGTAACGCGTTCCTGCGTCTTGTTGACGAACGTGTCCAGTGCGTCCTTGAGGGGCGAGAACCAGAGGCCGTCGTAGACCAGCTCGGACCAACGCTGCTCCATCTGACGTTTGTAGCGACCGAGTTCGCGTTCGAGGGTGACGTGCTCGAGTTCCTGGTGTGCGGTGATGAGAACCATGGCGCCGGGAGCTTCGTAGATCTCACGGCTCTTGATGCCCACGAGACGGTCCTCGACGACGTCGAGACGGCCGACGCCCTGAGCGCCTGCGCGCTTGTTCAGTTCCTGAATGGCTTCGAGAACCGACACCGGGCGGCCGTCGATGGCGACCGGGCGGCCCTTGTCGAAGCTGATGATGAGCTCGTCGGGTGCGTTCCAGTTGACCGTCGGGTCCTGGGTGTAGTCGTAGACGTCCTTCGTCGGCGCGTTCCACAGATCCTCGAGGAATCCGGTCTCGACGGCGCGGCCCCAGACGTTCTGGTCGATCGAGAACGGCGACTTCTTGGAGACGTTGATCGGGATGTTGTTCTCTTCGGCGAAGGCGATGGCCTTCTCGCGGGTCCAGGCGTAGTCGCGGACCGGTGCGATGACCTGCAGGTCGGGTGCGAGGGCGCCGAATCCGACCTCGAAGCGAACCTGGTCGTTGCCCTTACCGGTGCAACCGTGCGAGACGATGGTGCCGCCGTGCGAGCGTGCAGCTTCGACGATGTGCTTGACGATCAGCGGACGGCTGATGGCCGAGACGAGCGGGTAGCGGTCCATGTACAGGGCGTTGGCCGCGATGGTCGGCAGGCAGTATTCGTCCGCGAACTCGTCGCGGGCGTCGACGACAACGGATTCGACTGCGCCGCAGTCGATCGCGCGCTGACGCACGACCTCCATGTCCTCGCCACCCTGCCCCAGATCGATGGCGACGGCGACAACTTCAGCGCCCGTCTCCTTACCGATCCAACTGATGGCAACAGAAGTGTCCAGCCCGCCCGAGTAGGCGAGTACGACGCGATCGGCCATGGTTTTTGTGCTCCTTCGGTTGAAAATCTCTATCAAAGAATAAGGGGTCAGGCGAGCGATTCGATCATGGCCGCGAGTTCCGCTCCGGAAAGCGGTTCCCGGGCCACTACGAAGATGGTGTCATCTCCGGCGATCGTGCCCACGATGTCCGGCATCGAGGACCGATCCAGTGCGCTCGCGAGGTAGTGCGCGGCCCCCGGCGGTGTCCGGAGGATCGCCATGTTGCCGCTGAAATCGGTGGAGACCAACAACTCACCCAACAGCCGTGAGAGGCGGTCGGTACCGCCGGCCACACCGCGTACCGGGTTCCCGTCCTCCGGCACCACGTAAACACCGGCGCCGCCGTCGGCGGCACGCAGTTTCACCGCTCCCAGCTCTTCGAGGTCACGCGAGAGCGTCGCCTGCGTTGCTTCGATGCCCTCGGCACCGAGCAGGGCCGCCAGCTCCGTCTGACTTCGGACAGGGTGAGCCGCCAGAAGCGCGATGATGCGCGACTGGCGACCAGCCCGAGTGGGAGCGACGCTCACGCCGGGTCCAGTTGGGTTCGCTGTTCCAGCAGCCACACGAGCAATGCCTTCTGGGCGTGCAGACGGTTCTCCGCCTCGTCCCAGACAACACTCTGCGGCCCGTCGAGAACCTCGTCGGTGACTTCTTCGCCGCGATGCGCGGGCAGGCAGTGCAGGACGACGGCCTTCGGATCTGCCTTTGCGAGCAGCTCCTTGTTGATCTGGAACGGACGGAAAGGTCCGACCCGATCGAGTCCGTCGTTCTCCTGACCCATCGAGGTCCAGGTATCGGTGACCAACGCGTCGGCACCGTCGACGCCGGCCTGCGGGTCCTGCGTCAGCGTAATGGTCGCGCCGGTTTCCTCGGCGCGTTTGCGTGCTGCTGCCACTACCCAGTCCGCCGGTTCGAAGCCCGCGGGGCTGGCAATGGTGACGTCTATGCCTGCGGTCACTCCGCCGAGCATCAGCGAGTGAGCCATGTTGTTGGCGCCGTCGCCCAGGTAGGTCAGCTTCAGCCCCTTGAGCTCACCCTTCTGTTCGATCAGCGTTTGCAGATCGGCCAGAACCTGACAGGGATGAAATTCGTCGGACAATGCATTGACGATGGGAATCGTTGCGCCCGTAGCCATTTGCTCCAGGCGCTTCTGGCCGAACGTGCGCCACACGACGGCATCGACGTAGCGGGAGAGAACGCGTCCGGTGTCCGCCAAGGTCTCTTCACGACCGAGTTGAGTGCTGCGCCCGTCTACGACGACAGCGTGGCCGCCCATCTGTGCGATGCCCATCTCGAACGAGAAACGTGTACGCGTCGAGTTCTTCTCGAAGATGACACCGACTCCGCGGGGACCCTCGAGCGGACGCCGAGCGAACGGGTCCTTCTTGAGAATCGCTGCGAGTTCGAGAACTTCGGCCTGCTGCGCAGGAGTCAGATCGTCGTCCCTGAGAAAGTGTTTCACCACGGTAGTCACTTCTCCCCCGGCTGGTCAGCCGATAGTGCGCTGTCGAAGATGGCAGGTAGTGCTGCCACGAAGGTTTCGGCCTGCTCGTCCGTGAGGATGAGCGGCGGCGCCAACCGGATCACTCCGGGTTGCGCTGCATTCACAAGGTACCCGGCTTCGCGCGCTGCGTTTTCCACCGCCGGCGCGACGTCCTCGGTCAGCACGACACCCAGCAACAGTCCTGATCCCCGTACGTAGTCGACCAACGGATGGCCTAGATCTTCGATGCCCGCCGAGATGGATTTACCCAAACTGTCGGCGCGTGAGATCAGGTCTTCCGCTGCAATGGTTTTCAGCACGGCAAGTGCCGCCGCAGCACACACCGGATTGCCACCGAACGTCGTACCGTGCTTACCCGGTCCGAACAACTCGGCCGTTGCCCCGGTCGCGATGCAGGCGCCGATCGGCATTCCGCCACCGAGTCCCTTCGCGAGGGTGATGACGTCCGGCACGATGCCGACTGCCTGATGGGCGTAGAACCAGCCGGTCCGGCCGATGCCGGTCTGCACTTCGTCGAGCACGAGAAGTGCACCGCGCTCGGCGGTGATCCGCCGAGCCTCGACGAGGTATCCCTCGGGTGGCACCACGACGCCGCCCTCACCCATGATCGGTTCGAGGAACACAGCGGCGGTGTCGGAATCGACGGCCTGCTCGAGTGCCTCGACGTCGCCGTACGGCACGAACTCGACACCGGCGGGCATCGGTTCGAACGGCGCCCGCTTGGCCGGCTGACCCGTCAGAGCGAGTGCGCCCATCGTGCGACCGTGGAAGGAGCCTTCGGCTGCGATGATCTTCTTCCGGCCGGTGGCGCGAGCGAGCTTGAAGGCAGCCTCGTTCGCCTCGGTACCGGAGTTGCAGAAGAACGCGCGCCCGGTGACGTTGCCGAGATGAGCGAGCAACTGCTCCGCCAACTCGACGACCGGCTCGCTGGCGTACAGGTTGGACACGTGGCCGAGTGTCGACAACTGAGTAGTGACGGCTTCGACGACGGCCGGATGTCCGTGTCCGAGGATGTTGACGGCGATTCCGGCCAGGAAGTCGACGTACTGCTTGCCGTCGGCGTCGGTGAGTACGGCGCCGTCACCGCGGACGAGAGCAACCCGGGGTACGCCGTAATTGTTCATCAGCGAAGCGGACCACCGCTGCTGCAGATCGATCGTGCTCATGAGCTAGCTCCCTGCTGGGGACCGGCGACGGAGGGACCCGGCACGACCATCGTGCCGATTCCTTCACCGGTGAAAAGTTCGAGTAGGACTGAATGTTCGAGCCGACCGTCGATCACGTGCGCCGACGGCACACCTCCGCGCACCGCGCGAAGGCAGGCCTCCATCTTGGGCACCATGCCGGCGTCGAGACTCGGCAACAACTGGGCCAGGGCGTCGGTGTCGATCTCGGTGGCCAGCGAGGCTCGGTCCGGCCAATCGGTGTACAGGCCCTCGACGTCGGTGAGGACAACGAGCTTCTCGGCACCGATCGCCTCGGCCAGTGCTGCAGCAGCGGTATCGGCGTTGATGTTGTGGACGACACCGTCGGCGTCGGGTGCGATGGTCGAGACGACCGGAATACGTCCTGCCGCAATGAGATCGAGTACCGCGTCTGGGTTCACGGTGGTGACGTCCCCGACCAGTCCGATGTCGGTCTGCTCCCCCTCGACCGCAACAGTGCGTCGAGTAGCGGTGAACAGGTGCGCATCTTCACCGGAGATACCGACCGCGTAAGGACCGTGCGCGTTGATCAAGCCGACGAGTTCACGGCCGACCTGACCGAAAAGCACCATCCGCACGACGTCCATCACCTCGGGCGTCGTCACCCGGAAACCACCGCGGAACTCACCCTTCATGCCAAGGCGTGCCAGCATCGCGTTGATCTGCGGGCCACCGCCGTGCACGACGACGGGATGGATGCCGACAGTCCGCAGGAACGCCATGTCGGCGGCAAATGCCGTTTTGAGCGTCTCGTCGATCATGGCGTTTCCGCCGTACTTGACCACGACCACCTTGTCTCGGAATCGCTGCAGCCACGGCAGCGCGTCGGCGAGGACATGCGCCTTCTGATGCTCGCTGATCACGGGATACGTCTCGGTCATGACGAATACGCCGAGTTCTCTTCGACGTAAGCATGCGAGAGGTCCGTGGTGCGAATGCTCACGGACTCGTTGCCGATTCCCAGATCGATGTCGAGTTCGATGTCGATCCCACTCAGGTCCACCTCACGCGCCCCCGGAGCACCGACGCCGTCGATGCAGACGGGACTCCCGTTGAAGGACACACTGATTCGATCGGGATCGAGCTCGATGGGAGCGATACCCACTGCGGCGAGAACGCGACCCCAATTGGGATCGGAACCGAAAAGCGCTGTCTTGACCAGGCTGTCGCGGGCGATGGTCCGGGCGCCGATCAACGCATCGGACTCGGACGCCGCGCCGCGAACCGTCACCTTGACCCGCTTGGTGACACCCTCGGCGTCTGCCATCAACTGATCCGCGAGATCATCACACACGGCCAGCACTGCGGCGTTCAGTTCGTCCTGCGTCGGCGTGACACCGCTGGCACCGGAGGCCAACAGGAGCACTGTGTCGTTGGTGGACGTGGCGCCGTCGACGTCGAGGCGATCGAAGCTCAGGTGGGTGGCGGCGCGCAGAGCGGTATCGAGCTGATCCGCCGTTGCGACAGCATCGGTCGTGACGACGCACAGCATGGTGGCCAGTGCAGGCGCGAGCATGCCTGCGCCCTTGGCCATTCCGCCGACGTTCCATTTGTTCGCGTGGTGCAGCGACGCCTGCTTCGGCACGGTATCGGTGGTCATGATCGCGTATGCCGCGTCGGTGCCTCCGGAGATTCCGCCGGCCAGTTCGTGCACCACCTCGGTGACACCGGGGATCAGCTTGTCCATGGGCAAGCGGTCACCGATAAGTCCGGTCGAACAGACAGCGACCTCGATCGCGCCCGTCTCGGTGCCCCAATTACTCAGTGCCGAAGCAACTTCCTCGGCAGTCTTGTGTGCATCCTGGAATCCACCCGCGCCCGTGCAGGCGTTCGCGCCGCCCGAGTTGAGCACCACCGCGCGCAGCTTGCCCGTCGTCAGGACCTGCTGAGACCAGAGCACCGGAGCTGCCTTGACCTTGTTCAGGGTGAAGACGCCGGCAGCGGCCAGATCGGGTCCCTCGTTGAGCACCAATGCGAGGTCCGACTTGCCACTCTTCTTGATACCGGCAGCAATTCCGGCACCGCGGAATCCGGCAGGTGCGGTGACGCCCTGCGTGCGGAGCAGACGTCCCCCGGCGACGTGAACCACGTCTGCAACGGTCGCGTCAGGCTCGATTGCGTTGTCGATCTGCTGCGGATTGTCGGTGCTCACGGAGCTACTCCCACGGTAGAGAGACCTGCGGTCTCGGGTAGGCCAAGGGCGAGATTCATCGATTGCACCGCGCCACCGGCGGTGCCCTTGGTGAGATTGTCGATTGCCGAGATGACAACGAGCTGACCGGCGTCGGCGTCAACGGTGACCCCGATCTGCACGGCATTGGATCCGATCACGGCACCGGTCTGCGGGAAGACTCCGGCAGGCAGCACGTGGATGAACGGCTCGTCGTTGTATGCCTTTTCGTAGATTTCGCGCGCTTGCTCTTCGGTGGCCGTGGTGGCTGCCGTGCAGGTCGCGAGGATGCCGCGCGGCATGGGCGCGAGGACCGGAGTGAAGGAGACACTGATGTCCTTGCCGCCTGCGGCCGAGAGATTCTGAATGATCTCGGGGGTGTGGCGATGGACACCGCCGACGCCGTACGCACGGACGGAGCCCATGACCTCGGAACCCAGCAGATCAGCCTTCGGTGCCCGGCCGGCGCCCGAAGTGCCACTGACCGCAACCACGTTCACGTGTGAGTCCACGATCCCCGCGGCAACGGCGGGGGCCAGCGCGAGGCTCGCTGCCGTCGGGTAGCAGCCCGGAACAGCGATGCGGGTTGCGCCTACCAATTTCTCACGGGCACCGGGCAATTCAGGAAGACCGTATGGCCAGGTACCGGCATGAGTGCTCTTGTAGTACTTCTCCCAGGCTGCGGGATCCTGCAGCCGGAAGTCCGCGCCGCAGTCGATGATGACCGTCGACTCGGGCAGCAACTTGGCGTACTGAGCCGAATTTCCGTGTGGGAGACCGAGGAAGACGACGTCGTGACCCGAGAGGATTTCGACAGTGGTCTCTTCGAGTACCCGCGAAGAGAGTGGAAGCAAGTGCGGATGATGCTCACCGAGCGTCGAACCGGCGTTGCCACCGGCGGTCAGCGAACCGATCACCAGACTGCCGTCGGCATAGGAGGGGTGCCCGAGGAGCAGACGCAGAACCTCACCACCGGCGTACCCACTGGCGCCGGCAACGGCGACTCTGATCGGCTTGCGTGCGTTCTCGGTCGTACCACCTTCAGTCATGTCACACAGTATGCATCATTGTGCATCGGAATGCATAATTACTTACCCATGGATCGCCGGATCTCCTCGAGCTTGGCCTTTGCGGCCTTCTGGCGCTCGTCCCACTGCTCGTCGACGGACTTTCCGGCAGGACTCTCGTGCGCCAGTTCGGACGAACCTATTGAAGTACCGAAGCGCCCCTCTATCTTCTCCCGAACGCGGTCGAAAGTGGGCACTCCGCCTTCGGTGTAGTCGGGTTCGGGAATTCTCGGATCGGTCGCAAGTACCACCGGGACGTCGATGATCTCGTCGACCTCCACAACGGTGTCGGGCAGTTCGACTTCTTCGGCGTCGGTGATCTCGTTCTCGTCCTCGACGCGGTTCGGCTCGAGGCTCGCGGCAGCGGTGTCCACCACGGAAAGAAGGACCGACAAACTCGGACGACGCTCGACCACTGCGCGGACGACCGCGAGGAAGTCCTTGTCGTCGAGTGCACTGGCGGCCTCGACTACCTGGTGCACGGAACCATCGTGCTCGGACCCATCATGTTCGGGCCCATCATTTCGTGACACTGTCAGTCCCTTCTCGAAAATGCCGACGGACAATTCCGATCCTTCCACGACCGTCCGTCGAAGGGGTCAGCGTGACGCGAGATACGCGGCAAACGCTTCCTCGCTCGAATATTCGGGGACGTATCCGAACTGTTCCTTGAGCCGCCGATTGTCGAGAACCGGTCGGTACTGGAGAAATCCGACGCGCTCCGGACCGTGTTCCGTTACGCCCAATCGCCGTCCGACGCGTAGAACGCCTCGCAACAACCATGCAGGAAGCGTCACCGTGCTCTTGCCCATCCGGGAAGCCAACTCGTCGACGGTCAACGAGCCGTCGCCCGCGACATTGAAGATGCCCACTTGGTTTCCGGTCACGGCCTCCGCAAAAGCGCCCGCGACATCGGTGTGCCAGACGAAGACGAAGGGGCTGTCGCTCCCGGCAACCTTGAGCAGCTTGCGGCGATCGAACAACGCGGTGATCTGATTGTCGACGCTCTCACCCAAGACCGTGCCGATCCGGAAGACAACCTGTTCCAACTCCGGGTGTTCGACGCGATATTCGGCGAGCATCTCTTCGACCAGGCGTTTGTGGCGACTGTATGTGAATTCGTCGTTGCCTCGGACAGGTACGTCCTCGGTGATCCACGGTGGGCTGTCGGAGTGGTAGCCGTACGCCGCTCCGGACGAAGACACGACGATCCGTCCAACCCCGTGTTCGACGCAGGCCGCGAGCACGTTTCGTGTCCCGTCGACGTCGACGCGGTACTCCTGCTCTGCTGTCGTGTTCTTGCCGGGATTCACGATGGACGCAAGGTGGATCACGACGTTCGGTCGGTACTGACCGAACACCCGCCCCAATTCTGTGGGGTCGCAGACGTCCGCCCTGACGCGGCGGATGCGATCGTCCGGCGTGTCCTTGACCGTGAGGTCGACACAGACGACGGTGATGCCCTGCGCGATCAGTGCGTCGATGACAGCGGTACCCAGGAACCCGTTTCCGCCCGTGACGAGTGCGACGGTCATGCCGGTACCGCCTTTCGGGCGCGTCGCTTGGACCAGATCGTCGCCAGAGCCAACCCGGCGATGATGTCCCAGATCCCCCACCAGCCGGCCACGACGGCCATGCCACCGAGACCGTCGAAGAACGTGAACACCAGGCCAAGCCCCAGCCCCGCATTGCGGATGCCGACCTCGAAAGAAACTGCGCGACGGCTGTATTCGTTCAACCCGGTGACGGCGCCGCAGAAGTATCCCAGTGCGAGGGCAACCGTGTCGTGCAGGAAGACCGCGAGCAGTACCACCCCGATGTAGTCGACGAAGTACGACGCGTTCCCCGACACCCCCGCGACGATGAAGATCAACAACGCCACCAACGAACCGTTTTTCACCCAAGGCTGCGCTTTCGCGGCGATCTCCGGAAACCTTCGTGCCGCCCAGATGCCGAGAACGAACGGCACACCGATGATCAGGGCGATTTGCGCGACCATCTCGAGCGCATTCAGGTTCACGGACTGCAACAGAGCGTCGGTCTCCGGGCGTCGGCTCCCCCAGAACGCAAGATTGAGCGGCATAAGGAAGATCGCGAGGACGTTCGACACCGCCGTCATGGACACCGAGAGTGCGACGTCGCCGCCCGCCCGGTGAGTCAGGACGTTCGAGATGTTCCCTGGCGGGCAGCACGCCACCAGGATCATGCCGAGTGCTACCGACGGAGCCGGCGAGAGAATCAGCGTCAGGAGAAAAGTCACTGCCGGCAACAGCAGGAACTGCGCAGCAATACCCACCGCCATCGCCTTGGGTTTGGTGAGCGCACGACGAAAGTCGTCTACCGAGGTGTCGAGGGCGATCCCCAGCATGATCGCGGCCAGCACCACGTTGAGGATCATCAACGATCCCGGGTTGAAGTTGAGCACCACGTCGTCGATCGGCATCACTGTCCTCCCTTCGTCAGAGCGGCATCAAGCAGTCCGATGTGTCGCTTGATCGCCGATCGGTAGGCGTCCTTGTTCACGTAGTAGGCCATTCGTCCCAACTTCAGGTACTTGTATCCCCCGGACAGATCGGGAGGAGGACCGGCCGCCGCCGCCGAGAATTCCCGCGCCGCGGCGGGGGCTTCGGTACGTGCGGTGATCAATTTGGCCACCAACTCGGCCTGCTCGAAACGGCCCTGCCATCCGAGACCGGATGCTTCGACCATGCCGAGAACAAAGAGATTGTCGTGGCGGCGACTCGCGACGTTGAGGAACAGGTCCGGGGCAGCGCCCGACCAGTCCAAGTCCTCGCGCGCGATGAAGGGATAGTCGAGGTGATACCCCGTGGCGCAGAGAACGAGGTCGTAGTCGGCAGACGATCCGTCGACAAACCGCACCGTCCTCCCCTCGAACCGGTCGACGTCGGCGCGCACGTGCACATCACCGTGCCCGATGTGGTGCAGGATCAACGAGTTCACGACCGGATGCGATTCGTAGATCTTGTAGTCCGGTGCCGGAAATCCGAACCGCACCGGATCACCCGTGAACTGCTTGAGTACCAAGGTGTCGACGCGTTGTTTGATCCACGGCGGCAACGGCTTTCCCTGATTCAAGGTGTCCGAGGGTCGGCCGAACAGATACTTGGGGACGAAGTAGTAGCCTCGCCGAACGCTCAGGTCGACGCACCCGGCCTGGTGGACGGCATCGACGGCGATGTCGCATCCACTGTTGCCCGCCCCGATGACCAGTACCTTCTTCCCGCGGAAGATCTCGGCGCTGCGGTACTGGCTCGTGTGCATCAACGTGCCGGTGAAGTCGCCCCGGAAAGTCGGCATGTTCGGCTTCGACAGCGTTCCGTTCGCGATGATCACGCCTCGATACCGCGCGACTGTTGTCTCACCGCTGCGACTGCGCGTGGTGACCTGCCACAGCGAATCGACCGGCGAAACGTCGGCGACGGTAGTGCCGAAGGCAAAGTGCCTGCGAAGATCGTGAGTATCGGCGTAGTCGCGGAAATAATCGGCAAGTTCGACGTGGCTCGGGTAGTCGGCCACCGAATCCGCCATCGGGAACTCCGCGAATGCGGTGGTGCCCTTCGAAGAGATGAGGTGCGCCGACTCGTAGACGGTGCTGTGCGGGTTGTCGATGTCCCAGAGCCCACCGACGTCGTCGTGGCTCTCGAAGCCGTCGAACGCTATCCCGGCCCGATCGAGGTTTCGCGCGCCGGCCAATCCAGACGGGCCCGCTCCGATCAGCGCGTACTTCTCCTCTGTGATCATCCGTCGAGCGTCGCAGATAGTCCGAATCTTGCAGCAATATGCCGGATAATGACGTTATGAGTGCACCAGATGCCGGCAACGGTCGCAGGATAGATGAAATCGATCTGAGGATAATCAATGCGCTCCAGCTCGCACCGCGATCGAAGTGGCTTTCGTTGGCCGAACCACTCGAACTCGACGCCGCGACTCTCGCCCGTCGTTGGAATCGACTCTCCGAATCGTCGTTGGCCTGGGTCACGGTCACTCCAGGGCCACAGGTGCTGGGCAGCATCGTCACAGCGACCATCGAAATCGATTGCTCACCTGCTCTTCTCGACACCATCGCGGCACGGCTGACTCGCTCGGCCCACGCCGTGACCATCGAAGCATCAACGGGCAGAGCAGATCTGCTCGTCACAGCCGGTACCGCGGATCTGGCGTCGATGTCGCGCTTCATCTCGGAAGACGTCGCAACGATCGACGGTGTACTGGCGACACGAACCTCGATCATCACACGCTGGTTCACCGAAGGTGGGCGATGGAGACTCAATGCGCTGGCACCGTCCGAGAAGGGTGTGCTGACCACCAGCGAAAACCGTCCTGCCGTGCGCGCTCGGCCGACCGGGATATCCGAACAGGATCGCAAGGTTCTGACGAAGCTCGCTTACGACGGGCGCACTCCCATGAAGGAACTGGCCGACGCGATCGGTGTCAGTCCCGCTGCGTGCAAACGCCAGATCGACCGGCTCACGTCTTCGGGGTTGGTGGCGCTGCGGTGTGAATTTGCCCGGCCGCTGGCCGGCATTCCCGTGCTCGCCACACTGTGGTGCCGCGTCGAACCCGAGCTTCTCGATACGGCAGGACGAGTGCTGAGCCGAGCGCCGGAAGTCCGAAACTGCTTCGCTGTGGTCGGCGCCGACAACCTGGTGGTTCAGTTGTGGCTGCATTCTCCTGCAGAACTCGATGCATTCGAAACTCGTCTGCGCAAGGAGATTCCGGGTCTTTGCGTCACGGAACGATCCATCGTGCTGTATCTGCGCAAACTGCTCGGCCACGTGCTCGACCAGCAAGGGCGACGGACGGACACCGTTGCGCCAGATGTGTGGCTTTCCGATTCACCTCAGTCGAAAAGCCGATAACACGACAGAGCCCACGACCACCGGCAACGGTCGTGGGCTCTGTGATCAGTTGAGGAAATCAGCCACGCATCTGCGCACCGACAGCCTTGGAAGCCGCCTCCACTGCTGCATCGCGCGCGGCACTGGCCTCGTCCTCGGTCAGCGTCCGGTCGACACCACGGAATCGCAACGCGAACGCGAGCGACTTGCGGCCTTCACCGACCTGCTCGCCCTCGAAGACGTCGAAGAGGCGGATGTCTTCGAGAAGCTCACCGCCGCCGGAACGCAGAGCTTCCTGCACCTTGGCTGCCGGAATGTCGCGATCGACAACAACTGCCACGTCCTGGAGCACTGCGGGGAAGGGCGAAATGCGCGGCGCCGGCAGGTTCTCGACCAACGGCAAAGCGTCGAGGTCGATCTCCAGTGCACAAGTGCGCGCAGGCAATCCCGCACGCTCGAGAACAGCCGGATGCAGTTCGCCCGCATGACCGACTACGTTGCCGTCAACGACAACCTCGGCGCAACGGCCGGGATGCCACGGCAGGTACTGCGCCGCACGCAGTTCCACCTCGACGCCTGCTGCAGCTGCAATGACCCGCACGGCTGCAAAAGTGTCCGAAGCCTCGGCCTGACGGCCAGGACCCCAGGGGCCGCTCGGCTCACGCAAACCACTCAACACTGCAGCGATGTGCACCGGCTGTGCCGGCAACGACGCGATCAGGTTCGCGATCTGCTCGTCCGTCGGGCGACGATCCACCGGCAATGCATCCACCGGTTCGGTGTCAGGGCCCGGCAGGACGACCTGCGCGATGCCGTACAGCGACAGATCACGCTGACCGCGAGAAGCGTTGCGAGCCAGGATCTCCAGCAGACCCGGGAGCAGCGTGGTCGCCAACTCCGGACGATCGGCTTCGAGCGGGTTGAGGACCTTGCTGGTGTTGCGGCGCGGATCATCCGCGTCGAGGCCCCAGACGTCGAAGACGTTCGTCGGCAGGAAGACCGGAGGAAGGACCTCGATGTAACCGGCGTGAGCCACGGCCTTCGAGACCGTGCGCTTTCGCCGCTGCGACGGAGTCAACCCACGTCCGGCCGGAGCGGCGGGAAGCACAGACGGGATCTGCTCGAGACCTTCGAGGCGAAGAACTTCCTCGACGAGGTCCGCAGGCTGCACCAGGTCCGGACGCCACGACGGCGGCGTCGCGACCAACTGGCCGTGTCCCTCTTCGCTGACGCCGACCTCGACGTTGCAGCCAACCTGGGTGAGGCGGCGAGCTGCGGTGCCGTTGGGGTACGTGACTCCGGCGACACGGTCGGGCAGGTCGATATCCATGCGAATGGCAGCGCGAGGGGCGACATCGCCCACGTCGGTCAGGACCGGTTCGATCCGTCCGCCGGCAATCTCGACCAGCAGAGCGGCTGCGCGGTCGACGGCCGCGAGCGGAATCGCCGGATCGACGACGCGCTCGAAACGCTTGCTCGCCTCACTCGGCAGCTTGTGCCGGCGCGCCGTCTTGAAGACTGCGAGCGGATCCCAAGTAGCTCCTTCGAGGAGGATGTCCGTCGTTGCCGTTCCCACCTCGGTGGTTGCGCCGCCCATGACGGCAGCCAGCGAGATGACTCCGGAATCGTCGGCGATGACAACGTCTTCGGGATCGAGCGTGCGTTCGACGTCGTCGAGCGTCGTCAGCTTCTCCCCCGCCTTGGCGCGACGGACCACCAGGTCGCCCTGCACTGCGGTCGCATCGAACGCGTGCAGAGGCTGACCGAGTTCGAGCATCACGTAGTTGGTGACGTCGACGGCCGGCGAGATCGGGCGAACACCCGAGAGCAGAAGTCGACGCTGCAGCCACCACGGGCTCACTGCCTGCGGATCGATACCCGTGATCTTCCGCATCACGAAACGCGAAGCCTTGGACTCCGGTTCGAGGCGCACCGGCCAGGCTTCACCCTCAGCCGGGTGCGCGGGAACCGAAGCAGGATCGGCGTATTCGAGATCGAAGCCGCACGCGAGCTCTCGCGTGAGACCGCGGACCGAGAAGCAGTAGCCACGGTCCGGGGTGATGTTCAGTTCGATGATCGTGTCACCGAGACCGAGCAACTCGTTGCCATCTGCGCCGGGTTCGGCGGTACCAGGCTCGAGCACCAAGATGCCCGAATGGTCTTTGCCGATACCGAGTTCCGAGACGGAGCAGATCATGCCGTCGGACACCTGGCCGTACGTCTTGCGAGTGGCGATTTCGAATCCGCCGGGCAGCACCGCGCCGGGCAACGCAACGACGACGAGGTCACCCTCGTTGAAATTGCGCGCGCCACAGACGATGCCACGGGGCTCGGGTTCGCCGACCTCGACCTGGCAGAAGCGGATCGGCTTCTTGAACTCGGTCAGTTCGGTGATGGAGACGACCTTGCCGACGACCAACGGGCCGTCGATCGCCTCGAGTGTGTCGAGTTCCTCGACTTCGAGTCCCACCCGGACGAACCCGGCGTCCAGCTCTTCCGGGGTCACCTCCCAGTCCGGAGTTGCCCGCTGCAGGATCTCGGTCAGCCAGGATTGCGCTACTCGCACGTCTGCTCAGCTCTCTCGTTTGTCGATAAGTCTTTGTGAAGGTTCCGCGGACCGGATCGGTCAGCCTGCGACACCGAAGGGCAGCGTGAAACGCACGTCACCCTCGACGATGTCGCGCATGTCCGGGATACCGTTGCGGAACTGCAGGGTCCGCTCGAGGCCCATGCCGAATGCGAAACCCGAGTACTCGTCGGGATCGATACCGCTGGCGCGCAGAACGTTCGGGTTGACCATGCCGCAGCCGCCCCACTCGACCCAGCCTGCGCCGCCCTTCTTGTTCGCGAACCAGACATCGACCTCGGCCGACGGTTCCGTGAACGGGAAGTAGTTGGGGCGCATACGGGTACGCGTCTCGGGGCCGAAAAGGGCACGAGCGAACGCGTCGAGAGTCCCGCGCAGGTTGGCCATGGTCAGGCCCTTGTCGACGGCCAGGCCTTCGACCTGCGAGAAGACAGGCGTGTGGGTCGCATCGAGTTCATCGGTGCGGAACGTGCGGCCCGGGCACACCACGTAGATCGGTACCTCACGCGAGAGCATGGTGCGGACCTGCACCGGCGAGGTGTGGGTACGCAGCACCTGGCGCGAGTTCTCGGGTGCCAGGTGGAAGGTGTCCTGCATCGTGCGGGCAGGGTGATCCGGCAAGAAGTTGAGCGCGTCGAAGTTGAAGTGCTCGGTCTCCACCTCCGGACCCTCGGCAACTTCCCAACCCATCGCGACGAATACGTCGGCGACCTGCTCGGAAATCAGGCTGATCGGGTGACGCGCCCCGACGGGGTGACGATCGGAAGGCAGAGTGACGTCGATTGCCTCGGCAACCAACACCGCGGCGTCACGCTCGGCGAGGAGGACCTCACGACGAGCGTCGTACGCGTTGTTGATCCGAGTGCGGAAGATGTTGACGCGCTTACCGGCGTCCGCCTTTTCCTTGCCCGGAAGGCTGCCGAGTCCCCGGCGAGCGAGGGCGATCGGGGACTTGTCCCCCAGGTGCTCCACCTTGACGTGCGCCAGCGCATCCAGGTCAGCGGCGTCCGCCAGCGCCTTCTCGGCGTTCTCAGCCGCAGCGGTCAACGCCTCTTCGGTGAGTACACTCGCGTCGACCTCCGGCGGTGTCGCGCCCTCATTTTTGGCCACGGCTGTGACGCTCCTGTCGCTTCTCGGTTTACTTCTCGTACTGCGTGCTTCTTGTACTGCTTACTTCTTGTACTGCGAGCGAGCTTTCGAACTCGCTCGAGCATTGTCTCTGCTCTTGTATTGTCTCAGGCTTCCGCAAATGGGATTCCGTGAGGTCTTCGCGTGCGTTTTCAGCCGTGATCGGTGGCGCGATTTTGCACCCGCGCGCTTGCGTACAGGCAAATTGCCGCCGCTGTCGCGAGGTTCAAGCTTTCGGCGCGGCCATGGATCGGAATCCTGACCCGATGATCAGCCTGCGCGGCGATCGCCGGATCGAGACCGTGCGCTTCGTTACCGAACAGCCAGGCCGTCGGCTTGCCCAGCAACTCGTCGGCCTCGTCGAGATCGACCTCGCCGTCAGCTGCAGTCGCGAGAATCTGAATGCCGGCTGCGCGAATCTGCTCGATCACCGACACTGTGTCTCGATCGCGGACGACTGGCAGGTGAAACAGGCTGCCCGCCGACGAACGAACGACCTTGCCGTTATGCGGATCGACGCTGTCGCCGGCGAGGATTGCCGCATCGGCACCCACTGCGTCGGCGATGCGAATGACGGTGCCCGCGTTACCTGGTTCGTTGACCTCGACCGGCACTGCGAGCAGGCAGGTCTCCTGATGGACGGCTGCGCTCAGCGGTACATCCAGTAGATCGCTGACGGCAACGAGACCGGGCGGCGTGACGGTATCGCTCAGAGCTTTGATTGCTCGATCGGTCACAAGAGCAACACGAACTCCAGCGGTCAGCGCCCGATCGATGACGTGCTGATAGCGCTCGGCTGCGTCCTCGGTGTAGAAGAGGTCGTGTACCGGGCGGGCCTCGCCATTCGAGAGTGCACCGTTCAACAGTTCGGTGACCGAGTTCTCGCCCTCGACGAGGAAACGTCCTGCTTTGCGTCGTTCTGCTGTGCGCAGGAGCTTGACAGCAGAAACGACCCGCGGAGTCCGCTCGGTGAGCGGGTCCACGGGCCGTTGCTGTGATGCGTGAATCAGGCTGCTTCTCCGGCAGGAGCGTTCACGTCAGCCGGCAAAGCGGCCTTCGCGAGTGCGACCAGGCCGGCAAAGGCCTCGGCATCGGAGACAGCGAGCTCGGCCAGGATCTTGCGGTCGACGTCGACCTCTGCCAGACGCAGGCCCTGGATGAGGCGGTTGTACGTGATGTCGTTTGCACGAGCTGCAGCGTTGATACGCGTGATCCACAGCTTGCGGAACTCGCCCTTGCGCGCACGACGGTCGCGGTACGCGTAGGTGAGCGAGTGGAACTGCTGCTCCTTGGCCTTGGTGTACAGACGCGAACGCTGTCCACGGTAGCCGCTGGATGCAGCAAGAATTGAACGACGCTTCTTCTGGGCGTTGACCGCCCTCTTTACGCGTGCCACTTGAAAAATCCTGTCAATCTAGGGGCTGAAAGTGCGGCCCCGGGTGGTCAGTAAGGGGGCGACTCAGATGCCGAGCATGCGCTTGATGCGCGGAGCGTCGTCAGGGCTGACAACAGCGACACCGTCGAGACGACGGGTAACCCTGCTGGACTTGTGCTCGAGAAGGTGGCGACGGCCGGCCTTCTGGCGCATGAGCTTTCCGCTGCCGGACACCTTGAATCGCTTCGAGGCGCCGCTGTGGCTCTTCATCTTGGGCATGGAGTCCTCAGTTCTTGTTACGTGGTGGATCTTGGGAAATCGACTAGCTGGCCGGAGCCTCGGGAGCGGCATCGCCGGTCGCCGGTGCTTCCGGAGCTGCTTCACTGGAAGCCGGTGCGGCCGGAGCCGGACGCGGAGCAGCCTGAGCCACTGGCGCCTGAGCGCTCTCCTGCGCCTTGACACGAGTCTTGGCGCCCTTGTGCGGTGCCAGGACCATCGTCATGTTTCGGCCGTCCTGCTTTGCCGAGGTTTCGACGAATCCGAGATCTGCGACGTCTGCTCCCAGACGCTGCAGAAGGCGGTAGCCGAGTTCGGGGCGTGACTGCTCACGTCCGCGGAACATGATCGTGACCTTGACCTTGGAACCGGCTTCGAGGAAGCGAACGACGTTGCGCTTCTTGGTCTCGTAGTCGTGGTCGTCGATCTTGGGTCGGAGCTTCTGCTCCTTGATGACCGTCAGCTGCTGGTTCTTACGTGACTCACGTGCCTTCTGTGCAGCCTCGTACTTGAACTTGCCGTAGTCCATGATCTTGCAGACCGGTGGACGGGCGTCAGGAGCTACCTCGACCAGGTCGAGGTCGGCCTCAAGGGCCAAGCGGAGTGCATCTTCAACACGCACGATGCCTACCTGTTCGCCGCCAGGTCCGACCAAACGAACCTCGGGAACGCGGATACGATCGTTGATGCGGGTCTCAGTGCTGATGGGGCCTCCTAGGTTGAACGGTGCGGTCTTCATGACCGCACGCAGCCCGTACCGCCCGCACCCCAACAAAAAAGCCCCGCTGTGATGATTGCTCATCCGCGGGGCCCGATGTCGACCGATCACATAAGATCCAGCTCACGCCGAAACCTATCTCCTCGACTGAGCGAGGAACCTGACGAAGAATGATCTCCGATAACAGGTGACCGGAACCACTGAACTGCAGTTTCACCTGCCGCGCAGAGGTGGGAGTCGGACTCCACTTGCTGCCCCCGAACAAGTCGGAGGCGGTCGTTGCAACAAGAGTAACAGGTCGCCACAGATGAAAGAAATCGGTGCCGCTCCCAGTGCTGCCGGGAGAGGCCCGATTCAACACCGTCACGGCCTGATGGAATCCTTACATCCATGAGTGAGAACTTCGAGGCAGAACAGAACACCGACGGCGCGAACCCCGACGTCCGCGAACTCTCCGAAGTTCCCGCGGTCGAGGTCATCAGCCGCGCTGCAGTGATGCTGATGAGTTCAGCTGCCGAAAAACTCGGCCTCTCCGACGCCGATCCGTCTTCCAGCCCCTACCTGGACCTCGACGAAGCGCGTCGCGTCATCACGGCACTTGCCGGACTCGTGACTGCGTCGGTCGAATACCTCGGCCCTCATGCCGGACCCATCCGTGAAGGCCTCCAAGCCCTGCAGCGCGCATTCCGTGAGGCGTCCTCGCACCCGGACGAGCCAGGAAAGGGACCGGGCGAGAAGTTCACCGGTCCGGTCTACTGAGTTGGCAACCGCCAACAAGACTCAACCGACGCCCGAGGACGTCGACGCATTCATTTCACGCGTCGACGACCGCAAACGCGCCGACGCCGTGGAGCTGATCTCCCTGCTGTCGGCCGCAACCGGCGAGCCTGCTGTCATGTGGGGCTCGAGCATCATCGGATTCGGGGCACGGCACTACCGATATGCGAGTGGCCACGAAGGTGACACCCCACTGATCGGATTCTCCCCCAGGGCCACCGCGCTCACGTTGTACTTGTCGCTGAACTTCGACGACTTCACCGACACGCTCGCTCGCCTCGGCAAGCACAAAATCGGCAAGGGCTGCCTGTACGTCAAACGGCTGAGCGACGTCGATATGACGGCCCTGACCGAACTGATCACGGATTCCGTTGCCGCAGCCCGCAACATGATCGACTGAGTCACTCACCTACGGGAAGAAACAGGCCGAGCGTCTTCGGGCGGTTGCCCGAAGACGGTCGAATCGCGTGGTGTGAAGTGATCGTTCGTCAGCGTGGCCCGACGCATTCGATCAAGTCGAAACCACCGCACGGCGTCGCGCTCGCGACACCAGCCGATGAGAAACCACTGACCACGGTCCTGCGCCAGAATGTGCGGCTCAACTGCCCGCACCGTCTCCGCACCGTCCCCATCCACGTAGTGCAACGACACGACGCGACTCTGCTCGAGACCCTGCTCGACGGCCTGCCGGTTCGCGCGCGAATCCGTCAGAGCCCCGCCGTCACCGCGAATCCACACGCGGCCACCGAGCTCCGCGACCTTGCGACGACTCTCCTCGTCCATCACATCGAGCAGTTTCGCCAGCGCTGCTCGCCCATCCGGCGCAAACGGAGCATCACCCATCGCCGTCAAGGCCAATGCGATCGAAACTGCTTGCGGAACAGTGAAATTCACCGGCGGTAGCGTAGCGCGACCTACGAGTCGGTAACCACCCCCGGGGCCTGAGCGCGCTTCGATCGCCGCACCCGACATCATCAGCGTCTCGATATCCCTCTTGATCGTCCGGGTGGTGACACCGAATTCCTCGGACAATCGGGAGCACGTAGTCCCTCGATCACCCTGTCGCCGAAGTTCCTCGACGAGAGCATGCAATCTCGCAGCTCGATTCACGTTCACCAGTGTCTCAGATTCCGATACCAAACGGTGACATAATTGGTGACACTCTGTTGTCACCAACCCGGGTGCACTGTGAGTACATGAAAACTCACATCGTTCTTGTTCCCGGATTCTGGCTCGGTTCATGGGCTTGGGATGCAGTACTCCCACACCTCGAACGTTCCGACACCCGCGTGACCAGCCTGACACTGCCCGGGCTCGACGCAGTAGACACAGATCGATCAGCGGTCACCTTCGACGCTCACGTCCGTGCAGTCGTCGACGCCGTATCGGACTCCGACGAGCGCACGGTCTTGGTCGTACACAGCGGCGCCGGCCCGGTGGGGTACGCCGTCACCGATCGCATCCCGGATCGCGTCGCTCGGATCGTCTACGTCGACTCGGGCCCCATGCCCGACGGCGCGGCGCTGCGACCGGATCTGGCCGCTGACGTCGTCGAGATACCGCTGCCGACGTGGGCAGAACTTGAAGCAGACGGCAGCAGCCTCGAAGGACTCGACGAGAAGGCTCTCGAGGCGTTTCGCGCCAACGCCGTCCCCGAACCGGCCGGGCCGGCGCGTGAGCCGATTGTCCTGACGAACGAAAAGCGCTACCAGGTGCCGTCAACCGTCGTTTGCAGCACGTTCCCGTCCGCGGTGATTGCCCAGATGGCCGACGGAGGTCATCCGATGGCCGCCGAACTGGCGAAACTCCCCGTGACGTACGTCGACCTCCCGACCGGCCATTGGCCGATGTGGTCGCGCCCCGAAGACGTCGCCCAGGTGATCCTCGAGGCCGCCGCTTCCTGATCGACAAAGCAGTGATGCCGGATCGGATTCCGACCCGGCATCACTGACCGACTTCTACTTGCTCACCTTCTACTAGCTCACGGAAGCAGCTTTCTTCCGTGGCGCCGCCTTCTTTGCGGCAACTGCCTTCGTTGCACGCTTCTTGGTGATCGGCTTGGCCTTGACCGGCGCGTGCTGTGCGGTGAGAACCTCACTGAGGAACTTGCCCGTGTAGCTCTCGGGGACCGCGGCAACGTCCTCCGGGGTACCTTGCGCCACAACGGTTCCGCCGCCGGATCCACCTTCGGGCCCCATGTCGACGACCCAGTCCGACGTCTTGATCACGTCGAGGTTGTGCTCGATCACGATCACGCTGTTGCCCTTGTCCACCAGACCGTTGATCACGATCAGGAGCTTGCGGATGTCCTCGAAATGCAGACCCGTGGTGGGCTCGTCGAGGATGTACACCGTGCGACCGGTGGACCGCTTCTGCAATTCGGCGGCGAGCTTGACGCGCTGCGCTTCACCACCGGACAGAGTCGGAGCCGGCTGACCCAGTCGGACATAGCCCAGGCCGACGTCGACCAGCGTCTTGAGGTACCGGTGAATTGAGGTGACCGGCTGGAAGAACTCGGCTGCTTCCTCGATAGGCATGTCGAGTACCTCGGCGATCGACTTGCCCTTGTAGTGGACCTCGAGCGTTTCGCGGTTGTACCGGGCGCCGTGGCATACCTCGCAGGGCACGTACACGTCCGGCAGGAAATTCATCTCGATCTTCAGCGTTCCGTCGCCGGAGCACGCCTCGCAGCGTCCGCCCTTGACGTTGAACGAGAATCGGCCGGGCTGGTAACCGCGGACTTTCGCTTCCGTGGTGGCCGCGAACAGGGTTCGGATCTTGTCGAACACGCCGGTGTACGTCGCCGCGTTCGATCGTGGAGTCCGGCCGATCGGAGACTGATCGACCTGCACGAGCTTGTCCAGCTGATCGAGACCGTTGATTCGTGTGTGACGCCCAGGTACCTGGCGTGCACCGTTGAGCTTGTTCGCCATGACGGTCGCGAGAATGTCGTTGACCAACGTCGACTTGCCCGAACCGGAGACACCGGTGACAGCGGTGAGAACACCCAGCGGGAAACTCACGTCGATGCCGTCGAGATTGTGCTCGCGAGCTCCGACGACCGTGACCTGGCGTTTGCGGTCCACCGGTCGACGAATGGCCGGAACCTCGATGAAGCTACGACCTGACAGGTAGGCGCCGGTCAGAGATTCTTCACACGTCAGCAGTTCTTCGTATGGCCCGCTGTGGACGACCTTGCCGCCGTGCTCGCCGGCGTACGGTCCGATGTCGACTACCCAGTCGGACGTGCGGATCGTGTCTTCGTCGTGCTCGACGACGATCAGCGTGTTGCCGAGGTCGCGCAAGCGCGTCAGGGTTTCGATCAGTCGTCGATTGTCACGCTGATGCAGGCCGATGGACGGCTCGTCGAGTACATACAGCACGCCGACGAGTCCGGAACCGATCTGCGTTGCCAAGCGGATTCGCTGGGCCTCGCCACCGGACAACGTGCCAGCGGCACGCGAGAGGGAAAGGTATTCCAAGCCGACGTCGAGCAGGAACCCGAGTCGTGCCTGAACTTCCTTGAGGACCTGACCCGCAATCGCCTCTTCGCGCGAGCCGAGAGTGAGGCTGTTCAAGAAGTCCGCGCAATCGGAGATCGACAGTTCACAGACCTCGGCGATGGACTTACTGCCGAAGTCCCCAGCCGCGATAGTTACCGACAGGATTTCCGGGCGCAGGCGAGCACCACCACACGCCGGGCACGGGGTGTCGCGCATGTACCCGTCGTACCGTTCCTTCATCTGATCCGATTCGGTCTGCTCGAGCCGGCGATGCAGGAACGGCATCACACCTTCGAACTCCGCGTAGTAAGAACGGGTACGGCCGTACCGGTTCTTGTACCGGACGTGAACCTGCTCCTCGCTGCCTTCGAGGATTGCTTTACGGGCCTTCGCCGGCAACTTGTTCCACGGCGTCTTCATGTCGAATCCGAGAATGTCGCCGAGGCCGGACAGCAAACGTCCGAAGTACTCCGAACTCTGGCCCATCGACCACGGCGCGATTGCTCCGTCTTCGAGACTCAGGTCGGGATCGGGAACCACCAGATCCGGGTCGACCTCCTTGCGGATACCGAGGCCGGTGCATTCCGGGCAGGCGCCGTAGGGCGAGTTGAAGGAGAACGAGCGCGGTTCGAGATCGTCGATCGCGAGTGCGTGGCCATTCGGGCAGGCCAACTTCTCGGAGAAACGACGCTCACGATCAGGTGCATTTTCTTCACGGTCGACGAAGTCGAGGACCACGATGCCTTCAGCCAAGCGAAGTGCGGTCTCGACGGAGTCGGTCAGGCGCTGCTTCGAACTCGCCTTGACCTGCAATCGGTCGACCACTACTTCGATGTCGTGCTTTTCCTGCTTCTTGAGCTTCGGCGGATCGGCCAGCGAATGGACGACACCGTCGACGCGCACTCGCGAGTAGCCCTGGGTGTTGAGCTGATCGAAGAGATCGACGAACTCGCCCTTACGAGTACGGACCACTGGTGCGAGGACCTGGAACTTGATGCCCTCCTCCATCTCGAGCACCTGGTCGACGATCTGCTGGGGCGTCTGACGTGCGATCTTCTCACCACACACCGGGCAGTGCGCCGAACCCGCGCGGGCATAGAGAAGTCGGAGGTAATCGTAGACCTCGGTAATGGTGCCCACCGTCGAACGGGGGTTGCGGTTGGTCGACTTCTGGTCGATCGACACCGCAGGAGACAATCCCTCGATGAAGTCCACATCCGGCTTGTCCATCTGACCGAGGAACTGACGCGCGTATGCCGAGAGCGACTCGACGTAGCGGCGCTGACCTTCGGCGAAGATCGTGTCGAACGCGAGGCTGGACTTGCCGGAGCCGGACAACCCGGTGAAGACGATCAGGCTGTCTCGCGGGAGGTCGAGATCGACTCCTCGCAGATTGTGCTCACGCGCACCCCGCACGATCAGGCGATCCGCCACACCAATTCCCTTCATTGTCAATCGTCCGGGGCCGTCCCCCCGGAGAAGTCTCGAGTGGCCTCGCAAACGCGAGTCCTCGAGCGATCGTCATCGTAGGCCGAGCCACCGACACGTTTTTCTCACCAGGCGAGCCCATCGCTCTACCTGCCCCTATTCGAAGGTAGCCTGCGTTTCATGACGAATCAGCCCATCGTGATCGACGACTCCTACACCGGTCAGGTCTCCCCCGATTCTGCCCCTCAGCGGCGCACAGTCGAAGGCGCCGTCATCACGAAGATGTCGGTCGGCCCCATGGACAACAACACTTACCTCGTCGCCTGTTCCACGACCGGGAAATCTCTCCTGATCGATGCGGCCAACGAAGCCGAGAAGATCATCGCGCTCATCGAACAGGAAGCACCTGTTTTCGATTCCATCGTCACCACCCACCAGCACGGCGATCACTGGTTGGCACTCGAAGACGTTCACGCCGCAACCAAGGTGCCGACCGCCGCGCACCCCCTCGACGCAGAGGTCCTTCCCGTCACCCCGGACGTACTCCTCGAAGACGGCGACAAGGTGACCGTTGGCAACTTGAGCCTCGACGTCATTCACCTGTCCGGCCACACGCCCGGCTCCATCGCGCTGGCTCTCACCGAACCGAGCGGACAGGTTCACCTCTTCACCGGCGACTCACTCTTCCCCGGCGGAGTAGGCAAGACCGCAGACCCCGAGAAGTTCACTTCTCTGCTCGACGACGTGGAAAACAAGCTGTTCGGAAGGTACGACGACGCGACCGTCGTCTACCCCGGGCATGGCAAGGACACGACGCTCGGCGCCGAGCGCCCGCACCTGGCGGAATGGCGCGAGCGCGGTTGGTGAAGTGTCAGGTTTTGGTTGGTCTTATGTGAGCGTTTATCGGATGTCGCGTCGGAGTTCTTTCAGCCGCGAACGTACAGGTGATATGGCCATCCCCTTCAGGTTCAGCGGAGGGTCGATATCTGCCAGTACATCGTGCTCAAGGGATCCGAGATTGTCGGGATCATCACTAGGAATCGCGATGACCTTTAGGTGCTCCTTCATCCACGAGGTGAGATACGCCTCATCGATTCGTGGGCTTTCAGCGGCGTGGGCGAGAATCGACCCTAGTGTCTTTCGAAATGTCGAGAATTCGTGATTGCCGCCAAGGTGCATGCCACAGACACGAGTCCACAATGTGTTCGCCGAACGCTTCCCACTCGGCCATCGGGTCGCACCAGCCAGTCCTGCGTAGATCAGTCCGGGTTCGACCAGTAGTTCGAGACCATCAGTCAGGTCAGATGCGCCGTCCTGGTCAACCCACCAGCTATAGAGACCAGGGGACTGTAGCTCCTCGCGCTTGCTCTCAAGCAACTCAGAGGGGGTGATCGAACGTGACTCGTCCAGCAGCATCGCGACGAATGATGCGGTGCCGCTCGGGAAGAATTCACCCGACCCGTGGTAAGACTCATCGATCACCTCCGGGTCTGACGAATACCACGCGAGTCGCTCGCCCAACGCGAGCCCTTCGAGTGGAGTAGTCACCGTGGCTCCCTTGGAGCTCAGCGCCGCTTTCGCCGCGTCGACATAGGCAGCGCCCGCGTGCATCTCGATGACCTTGCCTTGTAGGGGACCCGCCAATAATTCGAGACGTTCCGCGGTCCACAATCCCCACGCTGCGCGGTAGGCGGCGGGCATTTCCGGCAAGTACCGCTCATACGGTGCAATCCACGAATCTGGGGCCACAGGTCCGTGCTCTGCGGAGAGGACGAACCAGGGAACACGCTTGCTTTCTGCATACGCGCGTTGTTTTTTGAACAGCGCCGAGACATACAAGTCCTTGGCAGCGGCGGGCGCGGATCCCTTCGACTTGACACACGTGACAAGAAGGAGATCCGGCCGGGCGACGTTGTTGTCTGTGCCGGCTCCCAAAGCCAGCACAGTCGCGGCCGGAGAATACCGGTCAGATGTTGAAGTAGCCGCTTGAACTCGTTCTGCACGAACAAAAGTAACTTCCTGCCCCAGTTCCAGGCTGGCCACGCTGAACCCCGCTCGTTGCCACATTCGAACGTGAGGACGATCGCCCGACCACCAAGCTCGGTACCTCGATGCAGACGGCGGTAGCTCACCGACGATTGACTCAAGTTCCTGCCAGGTCAGATGAATCGAATCGTTGACCTCGACCAATGTCACTCTTAATGTGTCCCACTGCGCCACAGAAACAGTGTGCACCATATGACCCACAATCTATTGCAGACACGATTCCTTGCGCCTCAACTAAGTGGGCGCTTCGTCCGAACCATCGACGTGCGCACGTGCGGCAACCACGAACACGCCGTAAGCGGACAAACGGTAACGGATACTTCAGAACGGTGTGTCCGGATCAGTGGAGAAGTCATCGTCGCAGTACAGCGCGTTTCGGCGACCAGGAATCCGTCAACCGGGTCAGGCGTGCCGGGATCGCCGAACCGGACCAATTCCTTGTGAGATCGCTAGGGTGGAAAACGAACCTACATCGGGAGGCTTGAAACATGCTGGTACGTCGAATTGCTCGTCCACTGCTTTCCACGATCTTCATCGCCGGGGGAATCGATGCTTTGCGCAACCCTGCTCAGCGAGCAGCCAAAGCGTCACCGCTGATCGACAAATCCGTCGAGACGCTGCCAGGAGCAGTGACGCAGAAGGTGCCTGCTGATCCGGAAACACTCGTCAAGATCAACGCCGCCGTCCAGATCGGCGGCGGTGCCCTGCTGGCCACCGGCAAGGCGCCGCGGCTCGCGTCGTTGGTGCTCGCGGGGAGCCTGGTACCGACCACGCTTGCCGGTCACGACTTCTGGAACGAAACCGATCCGTCACTGCGAGCGATGCAGCGCACAAACTTCATCAAGAACGTCAGCTTGCTCGGCGGACTGATGATCGCCTCCGTCGACACCGAGGGCAAGCCGTCGCTCGGCTGGCGCGGCCGTCGCGCCGCGAAGAAAGCCCAGGCGTCTATCGCCGCAGCACTTCCATTGGTCGCATCGCAGACCGATCACACGAGCGATCGCGTCGAGCATGCTCTGTCGGTGGCTTCCGAACGCGGTTCCGAGCTTGCCGAAACCGCGAAGGCACACGGCACGGATTGGCTCGAACTTGCGAAGGAACGCAGCTCCGAGTTTGCGGAGATCGCGAGCAAGCGAGCCGCGGAATTCGGAGAGGTCGCCAAGGAACGCGGCCCGGACATCCTCGAAGTCGCGCAGAAGCGCGGCTCCGAACTGGCCGAGACCGCACGCGAGCGCAGCGCCGAACTGGCAGAGCTGGCGAGCAAGCGCAGCTCTGAGTTCGCCGAACTCGCCCTCGAGAAGAGCAACGAGTGGGCCGAAACGGCGTCGGAGCAGACCGAGGTGCTGGGTAAGCGTGCCCGAAAGCGCGCCGAGAAGGCGCTCGAAAAGGCTCGCGCCAAGAAGGACGAATTGACGCACTGAGTGCACCGAAAACACGGTCAGGCCACCTTCGGGTGGCCTGACCTGTATCTATGCGGCAGTTCATCTGGGGGAACTAGACTGTCTTGGCGCTTTTGCAGCGCGTGAATTTCTCATCAAGCCTAGGAGATCCTTTGCCCGACGCGGACCCGTCACTGAACGAGCAAGAGCTCGAGCAGCAGTACGTGACGATGTTGTACTCCCGTCTCGACGATCTTCGAAAGTATGCCCAAACTCGCTTGAGCACGGTGCTCCTCGAGACCGGCGGAACCCCGCAAGCACGCAGTGAACGCGAATCCTTCAATGCCATGTACACCGAGGATCTCGCCAAGTACGACGCAGCCGAGAACGGAATGTGTTTCGGACGCATCGACTTCGACGACGAGCGACGCTACGTCGGCCGACTCGGAATTCTGGACACCGACAACGACTACGAAACGCTACTGCTCGACTGGCGAGCTCCGATGGCACGCCCGTTCTATCTGGCGACGCCCGCGGCACCTGAGGGCGTCAAGCGACGACGCCATATCCGCAGTCGGAGCCGAACAGTCACCGGAATCAACGACGAATACCTGGACCTCGACGCTGCCCGAGCCGCCGGCGTGGTGACCGAAGCCGGTGGCGTCGCCGGTGAGAGCGCACTCCTGGACGCTCTGAACGCAGCGCGTACGGGTCAGATGAACGACATCGTCGAGACCATTCAGAGTGAGCAGGATGCCATCATCCGCTCCGAGCACAAAAGCGTTCTGGTGGTCCAGGGCGGTCCGGGTACCGGCAAAACCGCAGTCGCCCTTCACCGTGCCGCCTTCTTGCTCTACACCTACCGCCAGCAACTGGCCAAGGCCGGTGTTCTCATCATCGGGCCGAACGCGACGTTCCTCGACTACATCAGCCAGGTCCTTCCTTCACTCGGTGAGACCGGAGTTCTACTCTCGACGATCGGGGACCTGTACCCCGGAGTGCGTGCGACTCGTACGGATTCCCTCGCCGCCGGTGAGATCAAGGGTTCCCTCGCGATCCTCGACGTGCTCAAGAACGCCGTCCGGGATCGGCAGGAAGTTCCGTCGAAGCCGATTACCCTTCGATTCGACACGTACGACTTGAAGCTGGATCGAAAGACTGTCACGAAGGCGCGCGGGCGTGCTCGGTCGTCGCGTCGCCCACACAACCTGGCGCGCCCGATCTTCGTGGCAGCAGTCATCGAGGCGTTGGCACTGCAGATGGCCGAACTCATCGGCGGAAACCTCGTCGACGGTGGGTCACTCCTCAGTCGGGACGACATCGCCGACATTCGCGACGAGATGCGTGAGGACCCTGACATCATGTCCGCCATCGGAAAGCTGTGGCCCGAATTGTCGCCGCAGCAAATCCTCGCGGAACTGTGGACGTCGCCGGCGAGGTTGGCCAAGGCAGCGCCGCAACTCGACGACGCCCAACGCGACGAGCTTCTGCAGAGCGTCGGACCGGGTTTCAGTGCGGCCGATGCTCCCCTGCTCGACGAACTGGCCGAGATTCTCGGCGTCGACGACGCCGCCGAACGCGAACGCGCACAACGTGAATGGCGCGCGCAGATCGCCGACGCCCAGGGCGCCCTCGACATCCTCACCGGGTCTGCACCACAGGATCTCGAAGACGAGATGGATCCCGAGATCTTGATGGCGTACGACTTGATCGACGCCAGCCAACTCGCCCAACGCCACGATCAGGGCCAGCGCCAGACCACGGCAGAACGCGCTGCCGGCGACCGAACCTGGACCTACGGTCACGTGATCGTCGACGAAGCCCAAGAGCTCTCCGAAATGGCGTGGCGAATGCTGATGCGGCGCATACCGAATCGCTGGATGACGTTGGTCGGCGATACAGCTCAGACCGGTGATCCCGCGGGAACTTCGTCCTGGCAGAAGATTCTCGAGCCTTACGTCGCCAAGCGCTGGAAGCTCACCGAACTGACCGTCAACTACCGAACTCCCTCGGAGATCATGGATGTCGCGCACCGTGTGCTCGAAGAGATCGACCCGGAGCAATCCGTGCCCCGGTCGGTACGCGACAGCGGATTCGCGCCGTGGGCGCTCAAGACCACGGCCGAAGAATTGGAATCGACCGTGCGCCGTTGCATCGAGTCCGAGTCGCATCCCGGTATCACCGCAGTGATCGCCGGTTCCGAGGTTGTTGCCGATCTGGCGGGCCTAGCGAGTGACACCGTAAGCGTCCTGTCCGTCAAGGACGTCAAGGGACTCGAGTTCGACACCGTGTTGATCGTCGAACCTGCCGACATTCTCGACGAGTCACCACGCGGAATGAACGACCTCTACGTCGCATTGACCCGCGCTACCCAGAGGCTCGGCATCATTCACGTCGAGTCGCTCCCCGCGGTTCTCGACGGCGTCGAAGCAGCAGAGTTGGCCTTCGATTCGTGAGCATCACGGAGTAGGTTCGTGCGTGACACCACGAATGGTGGTGTCACTCCAATTTGTGTCGACGACTGAAGGAATGACCCCTCGTGCTTGGCCTGCCCGCAAGTTCCGCCGCACCCATCCGCAAGATCGCTCGCGTGGTGATCGGCGTCGGGATGCTTGCGGCGGTGACAGCCGGTTGCTCAGAGGATGATTCGAGTTCGACGGCTGCTGCCGGCAGCGACGACATCGCTGCTGTTGCTGCCGCACCGACAGAAAAACCGGTAGACGAGGCAGATCGGCTGCGGGCGGCGCTTGCGTCTACCGGGGTCACGCCCGCCTTTTCCGACGACATGTTGCAGGCGCTCGGTGACGGCGTCTGCCAGCAGCTCGCGGCCGGAACGGATCGAGCGATGATCATCGCGAATCTGCGGGCGGTATCGCTGAACGGAGCAAGCGAACCAATGGTCACCTCCGGAAACGGCTCGGCCGCATCGACAACACCCCCCAGCGCCGATCAGCTGGCTGAAGTGTTCGTCGATGCGGCCGAGGCCGACTACTGCCGGTAGTTCAGCGAACGGTGTGCACGATCAGGACATCGGACGTCGCCTTGCGAGCGGCATCGGAAGGCACCGATCCGAGTAGACGCCCGGTCAACGTGTTCAATCCGCGATTTCCGACGACCAGCAAGTCGCCCTTCACCTCGTCGAGCAAAGCGAGAAGCGATTCGACGGGAGCGCCGACGACGGCGCGCTCGACAACATCCTTTGCCCCCTGGGCATGTGCGCGCTCACGAGCGGTGCGAAGGATCTCGTAGGTCGGAGCGGAACCGGTGACCTGGTAGGCCTCGTTACCCAACGCATCAGCGGCAGCGCTCACGTCCTTGGGATCAGCCGGGTAGTACGCACACGCGATGACGAGCTGAGCGTCCGAGCCACTGGCAATGGCGGCAGCTCTGTCGACTGCCTTCAGTGACGACTCGGAGCCATCGGTTCCTACGACAACGGTCCGGTAGGCACTCATTCATTCCTCCATGGTTACGGGACGGACGGTACGGCCGGCACCGGGCGCAACGCTGTTGCGCCCGCTCGACAACCGCTGCGCTGACATTAGCGGGATTGTGCCGCGGATAGTGTTATTTGCAGTACACGCCACAAGCCCACAGTGAATGTGATTCTTCGTCACAGACACATTTGTTCGGTGGTGACCACTCAGCGAAGTTTGCCAAAGCGGGGCCCGAACAGCGCCGCCGGAAATACTTCCTGCTCGACCAGGGCGGTACGCCACGGCGTCGCCAATTCCAGCAACCGCTTGGCACCCTCCTCACCCAGCGCATCCCACGGAGCCAAAGCGAGGTCGTCCGTCAGGTCTTCGACGACGTCACGCAAGTCCTGCCCGTCCTCGGTCAGCGCACCGGACGAACGATCCAGCAGTTCGCGGTCCTTCAAACTCTCGACGGCCTCGTCCCACTGTTCCTGCGACCATCCGCGACGAGTCTGCGCGAATTTGCGCTGAAACCCGATTCCCGTCGCGGTGTGCGTGATCAACGCGTCCAGGCCGTTCAATCCCGCGGTCTGAAGGGCCGCAATGTGGCCGTCACCGCGATACTCACGCAGCAGTGTCAGCGCGTGCCAGAAACGCAGGTGCGGCTCGGCCGGCCAGTCGAGCGACGCCCAACCCGCGTACAGAGGGCGGCCGTCCACTCCAGGAATGTTCTGGGCAGCGATCGACACGAGTTCGGCGGCCTCGGCCATGTCCGCCGATCCTGTCACGTCTGCACCGAACAGGCGGACGTACGCCGCGTCGATTGCCCGATACCGCGCGGCGACAACCTCTGTGGGCCTTGCCAATTCCCAGGCACGTGGGATGACACTGGCGATCAATTCAGGATTGAAGTTGAAGAAGGTGGCCGTGACGACAGTCGCGGGTGGAGCGCCGAGCGGAGCTGATCGCCCGGCAAAGTACACCATTCGGCCAGGCTCCAACCCGACGCCGACAAGTTCCTTCTCCGTCTCCGGGACGAAGTACGCCAAGGAATGGAGAAGTTCGAGAGTCCGCGCGGTCTTGCCTGCAGTCTGTGCATCCATACCTGAAACCGTAGCGGTCGAAAGCACGAACGCACGCGAGGCGACCTACTTGAGACCCGCGGCGTCCATTCCTCGAAGCTCCTTCTTCAAATCCGAGATTTCGTCTCGCAATCGCCCAGCCAACTCGAACTGAAGGTCACGTGCAGCGTTCATCATCTGATCGGTGAGTTCCTTGACCAGATCTGCCAATTCGGCCCGAGGCATCGATTTGGTGTCGCGCCCCTCGTACACACCCGCACTGACCGCACGACCGGCCTCACCCTGCGCACGCCGACCACGCGTCGCATTGCGACCCGAACCACCGACGTCCACGGACGCCGCAGTGTCCTCTGCCTCCTCGTACACCTGATCGAGAATGTCCGCGATCTTCTTGCGTAGAGGTTGTGGGTCGACGCCCATCTTCTCGTTGTAGGCGACCTGCTTCTCGCGTCGTCGCTCGGTTTCCTCGATGGCCTGCGCCATGGAAGCGGTGATCTTGTCCGCATACATGTGCACTTGACCGGATACATTTCGAGCCGCTCGGCCGATCGTCTGAATGAGGCTGGTGGAGCTACGTAGGAAACCTTCTTTGTCGGCATCGAGAATCGCGACCAGCGACACCTCGGGAAGGTCGAGTCCCTCACGCAGGAGGTTGATGCCGACCAGCACGTCGTACTCCCCCAGGCGGAGCTGACGGAGCAACTCGACTCGCCGGAGCGTATCGATATCCGAGTGCAGGTAGCGGACGCGAATACCGAGTTCGAGCAGGTAATCGGTCAGATCTTCCGACATCTTCTTGGTCAACGTCGTGACCAGCACACGCTCGTCACGTTCCGCTCGCTCGCGGATTTCGTGAACGAGATCGTCGATCTGTCCCTTGGTGGGTTTGACGATGACCTCGGGATCGATCAATCCGGTCGGGCGGATCACCTGCTCGACGAACTCACCGCCGGACTGACCCAACTCGTACTTACCTGGTGTCGCCGACAAGTAGACGGTCTGACCGATCCGCTGACTGAATTCTTCCCAAGTCAGAGGGCGGTTGTCTGTTGCCGACGGTAGCCGGAATCCGAACTCGACCAGGTTTCGCTTGCGCGACATATCGCCCTCGTACATGGCGCCGATCTGAGGAACCGTCACGTGCGACTCGTCGATGACCAGAAGGAAATCTTCCGGGAAGTAGTCGATCAAGGTTGCGGGGGCAGTTCCAGGGCCACGGCCGTCGATGTGGCGCGAGTAGTTCTCGATGCCGGAGCAGAATCCGACCTGTTTGATCATCTCGAGGTCGTATTGCGTACGCATGCGCAGACGCTGAGCCTCGAGGAGCTTGCCCTTGCCTTCGAGCTCGGCGAGTCGCTCTTCGAGTTCCGCCTCGATGTCCTTGGCGGCACGCTCCATGCGTTCAGGGCCGGCGACGTAGTGCGTCGCCGGGAAGATACGAACCGTGTCGACCTGGCGAACGATGTCACCAGTCAGTGGATGGAGGTAGTACAGTGCCTCGATCTCGTCACCGAAGAATTCGATGCGGACCGCCAGCTCTTCGTACGACGGAATGATCTCGACCGTGTCGCCGCGCACGCGGAACGAACCTCGCGTGAACGCCATGTCGTTGCGGTTGTACTGAACGTCGACGAGCAGACGCAGGAACGCATCCCGCGGCACCTCCACACCGACGTCCAGCTGAATCGAGCGATCGAGGTACGACTGCGGTGTACCGAGGCCGTAGATGCACGACACCGATGCCACCACGACCACGTCCCGTCGTGACAGAAGGCTGGACGTCGCCGAGTGGCGCAGCCGCTCGACATCGTCGTTGACGGACGAATCCTTCTCGATGTAGGTGTCCGTCTGGGCGATGTACGCCTCGGGTTGGTAGTAGTCGTAGTACGAGACGAAGTACTCGACCGCGTTGTTGGGTAGCATTTCCCGAAGCTCGTTCGCGAGCTGAGCCGCCAAAGTCTTGTTCGGAGCCATCACCAGAGCCGGGCGCTGCAGCTTCTCGATCAACCACGCAGTCGTGGCCGACTTACCGGTACCGGTCGCACCGAGGAGGACTACGTCCTTCTCCCCCTCGTTGATTCGTTTCTCCAGCTCGGCGATAGCTGCCGGCTGATCGCCTGCCGGTTCGTACGGGCTGACGACCTCGAAGCGCGCGTCTGAGCGCTCGATGTCACCAACCGGCCGAAACTCGGAATGCGCGACCACGGGATGTTCGGAAGCAAACGCCATGAAACCAGGGTAAGCGCACCTACCGACACAATGCCCGCTCGTCCGCGTTCAGCCGAAAATGCAGTTCGGCGGTAGGTTCTTCGACCATGAGCGAGGAACGTCCCCACATTCACCGGCCGAAGGTCGAAACCTTCGACATCGCAGCTCGCACCAACGTCGATCCCAAGGGCTTCGTTCGCCCGGTCGAGCACTACCGCGAAGAACCGTGGGGGCTGTACATGGCGCGCCACGCCGACCATCCCCGGTTTCACTACCTGGAGTCCTGGATCATTCCCGAACTCGGAATTCGGGCGTCGATCCTGCACTTCACCCCGGAACACATCCGAGACTGGGATTTCTATGTCGACATCGGCGACTTCATCCGCGGCGACCAGGTCTGGACGTCCGAGGACCACTACCTCGACCTGATCGTGCAGACCGGACGCAGCGTCGAATTGCTCGACGTCGACGAATTGCTCGAGGCGAACACCGCCGGGATTCTCGACCCGAAGACGTCAGAGCGTGCGATGCTGAACGCGGCCCGCGCTATCGACGGCATCGCCGCCCACGGTCACGATCTCGACGCCTGGCTCACCTCGGTGGGCATGCCGGTCACGTGGCGCTGAGTGGCTAGAGGGACCAGCCTGATTTCTCGGCCCACTCCCATGCCCGGTGGAAAGCGGCGTCGAACCACGGCGTCTTGACTCCCAGGTAGGCGTCGATCGCAGCGGCGTAGTCGTCGATGCCGGCGGCACTCTCGGCTGCCTTGACCTTGAGTTCGGCATATTCGGCACGCGCCGACGCATCGGAGCGAAGCCAGTCGCGGAAGAGGATCGCGAACTGCTGACCTGGCCAACCGTCCACCCGAATGTGAATGTTCGCGCGGCGCCCTGGATCGGCACTCCCGTGGATCCGCTTCGCCCACACCGCCGGATCGGTCTCGCCACCGAGGTACGACGGTTTCGGGTCGTCGGCGACGATGTGCTCGATCCGGGGGAACCCGGCAGCGGCCAGATCTTCCGCGAGGTCGTCGGCAACGCCGAGGTGCTCGACAGTGATCTGAATGTCGATCACGTCCTTGGCATCGAGACCAGGCACTGCGGTCGATCCGATGTGATCGATACGGCGCGCGCGGTCACCGGACGCCAACGACAACCGGCCGATGATTCGTTCGGCCTGCGCCGGCCACGACGGGTCGGCTGGAGTCAGCTCGGGCAGTGCGCGCACTACCGTGCCCTCGCGGAGGTTCTTCTCGAAGGGAACAAGTCGATTCGCCCACAAGTCGCGGACCACGTCGTCGAGTGAACCCGGCTCTCCGCTGTTGTCGAGCCACACGTCGGCAACAGCACGACGCTGATCGTCATTTGCCTGCGCTGCGATGCGCGCACGAGCGTCGGATTCAGGCATGCCGCGCGAGTCCACCAAGCGTCGAACTCGTTCCTCCTCGTCGACGTAGACGATGACGACCAGATTGAATGCCGGCGCCATCGAACCCTCGACCAACAGCGGAATATCTTGAACGAGCACTGCATCCGACGGCGCAGACGAAATCTGCTCCATCGTCCGCGCACCGATCAGTGGGTGGAGGATGCCGTTGAGAGTTCCGCGTGACGTGTCGTCGGCAAACGCCAACGACGCCAGCGCGGGTCGGTTGAGGCTGCCGTCCTCGGACAGAATCCCGTCGCCGAATGCATCGACCAGAGCGGCAAGTCCCGCAGTACCGGGCTCGACCACTTCTCGGGCGATCAGGTCGGCGTCGACGATGACGGCTCCCAGTTCGCTGAGGATTTTCGACACTGTCGACTTACCGGCTCCGATGCCTCCAGTGAGGCCAACTCTCAACACACTCGACAGTCTCTCATCTCCGCGCCCGAGAGATTCAGACACGCCTACTGATCGAACACGCCGGGGCGTTCGAGGCTCAAATACCACAATTTCGGTGACCGTGCGGTTATGTTCTAGCGAACGCACCTGTACCTGCACCTTCTCGAGAAAGTGGACGCCATGCGAGCAGATCGCGACCATCACGGTCAGCACCGCCTCGGAATGCCGAACGGCGTGCACTGCATAGAGTTTCCCGAAGTTGCTTTTGCCCTGGCAGAGCACCGTCGTACGTGGTTCACGATGCTCGTGAGCCAAGGCCGACACAGCTTCGCGTCGATGCGTAAGCGCACAGCCGAAGCGACCGCCACCTACTGGGTGCCTGCTCCCGCAAACTGAGTTCTCTTCACGAAGTACAAAATGACCGGCAACCCTTCGGTGCCGGTCATTTTTGTGTTCACTCACTGAATTGATTCTTCGCTCGCAAGTGACACCTGGCAGAGAAAAGAACCCCGCCCCTGCACGTGCAGGGGCGGGGTTCTTCACAGATCTCGCCTGATCAGATCAAGCGGTAATCCTTATGCGTTGCCCGACAGCTTCTCGCGAAGTGCGGCGAGCTGTGCATCGCTGGCAAGCGATCCGCCAGCGGACTCGGCCGGAGCGGAGCCGGCAGCAGCCGGAGCCTCGGCGTCGTCTGCAGCAGCCGTCTCCGAGGAGTAGCCGGCAGCAGCGGTGGCAGCCTCAGCGGCCTCGTCTGCAGCGGTCTTCTCCATCTGAGCGGTGTGCATCTTGTGGCGACGCTCAGCCTCGGCGTAGCGGTTCTCCCACTCTTCACGCTGCTTGTCGAAGCCCTCGAGCCATTCGTTGGTCTCGGGATCGAAGCCCTCGGGGAAGATGTAGTTGCCCTGCTCGTCGTACGAGTCGGCCATGCCGTACTTGGACGGATCGAACTCGGCGTTGTAATCCTCGTTGGCCTGCTTCAGCGACAGCGAGATACGACGACGCTCGAGGTCGATGTCGATGACCTTGACGAGTGCATCGTCGCCGACGCCGACAACCTGGTCCGGAACCTCGACGTGGCGCTCAGCGAGCTCCGAGATGTGAACGAGGCCTTCGATTCCCTCTTCGACGCGCACGAATGCACCGAACGGAACCAGCTTCGTGACCTTGCCGGGCACGATCTGGCCGATGGCGTGCGTGCGGGCGAACTGACGCCACGGATCTTCCTGCGTTGCCTTGAGCGACAGGGAGACGCGCTCGCGGTCCAGGTCGACGTCGAGAACCTCGACGGTGACCTCGGTGCCGACCTCGACAACCTCGGACGGGTGATCGATGTGCTTCCAAGACAGCTCGGAAACGTGAACCAGACCGTCTACGCCGCCCAGGTCCACGAATGCACCGAAGTTGACGATGGAGGACACGACGCCCTTGCGGACCTGGCCCTTCTGGAGCTGGTGCAGGAATTCGCTGCGAACCTCGGACTGAGTCTGCTCGAGCCATGCGCGGCGCGACAGGACCACGTTGTTGCGGTTCTTGTCGAGCTCGATGATCTTGGCCTCGATCTCCTTGCCGACGTACGGCTGGAGGTCGCGGACGCGACGCATTTCGACGAGCGAAGCGGGGAGGAAGCCACGAAGACCGATGTCAAGGATGAGGCCGCCCTTGACGACCTCGATGACGGTGCCCTTGACGGCCTCGTCCTTCTCCTTGAGCTCCTCGATGGTGCCCCAGGCACGCTCGTACTGAGCGCGCTTCTTCGACAGGATCAGTCGACCTTCTTTGTCCTCCTTGGTGAGGACGAGAGCCTCGACCGCATCTCCCACGGAGACGACCTCATTGGGGTCGACGTCGTGCTTGATGGAGAGCTCACGAGAAGGGATGACGCCTTCGGTCTTGTAACCGATGTCGAGCAGAACCTCGTCGCGGTCGACCTTGACGATGGTTCCTTCGACGATGTCGCCATCGTTGAAGTACTTGATCGTGGCATCGATGGCGGCGAGGAAGTCCTCGGCGGAGCCAATGTCGTTAATGGCAACCTGCGGCGAGGTGACGGTTGTGGAGGGCATATGTTGAATTGCTCCGGACGAGTTGTGGTCGGTTGATGGATTTTGTCGGACGAGATGCGCAACTGTGGCGTACAAATGTTGGAAGTACTTTGTGAAGTACTAGATCGAAGTACCCAGCTGCATCAATAACGAACAACCGAATACCGGATCACATTCCACACCGCGGAAGCGCACCGCGAGCTCCCTCGGTCCGACTGATTCCGAGACCTTGGTAAAGATCTCGTATAGACAATCGGTCGGATGACAGACACTCGCGTGAGTAAGACTACGCGTCGGCTATCTTGCCGGGCAAACCCGGGTACCCTGCGCCCGCATCACCCGTTCTACTGTGTTGTTCATGTCTGACGAGCGCCATGCCGCTGCCAATTCCATTCTCGGTACCAGCGGCGTCGGCCGAGTCCGTGTCGATTCGAGTGCCAGCGACCGCGCCAGCCGTGCGTGGTGGGACGCCGACGCCGACGATTACCACCGAACCCACGGCGAGTTTCTGGGCGTGAACAGCGCGGAAGGTGAATTCGTCTGGTGCCCCGAAGGGCTGCACGAGGGCGATCATCACTTGCTCGGCGACATAGTCGACAAAGACATATTGGAAGTGGGTTGCGGCTCGGCACCGTGTGCCCGATGGCTCGCCGGACATGGTGCTCGGGCCGTCGGTCTCGACATCTCGATGGGGATGCTCGCCCGCGGGCAGGACGCGATGAATGCCGGCGGACCGGCAGTCCCGTTGATTCAGGCAAGTGCGGAACTCCTGCCGTTTGCCGACGAGAGTTTCGACATCGTCTGTTCCGCGTTCGGCGCCGTCCCGTTCGTTGCCGATTCGCAGCGAGTGATGAACGAAGTCGCCCGGGTTCTGCGTCCCGGCGGATCGTGGGTCTTTGCCGTCAACCATCCGATTCGATGGATCTTCCCCGACGATCCCGGGCCGAAGGGCTTGACCGCGACCCTCCCCTACTTCGACCGCACCCCGTATGTCGAGGTCGATGACAACGGAGTCCCCACCTACGTCGAGCATCACCGCACCATCGGCGACCGGGTTCGTGAGATCGTCGCCGCCGGACTTCAGGTGCGCGACATCATCGAGCCCGAATGGCCGGAGTGGTTGGACCGCGAATGGGGACAGTGGAGTCCCCTGCGCGGCCAACTCTTTCCGGGCACTGCAATTTTCAGCGCCGTCAAACCCTGACGGCTACAGCAGCTTCGACAGGAAAGCCTTGGTCCGGTCGTGCTGAGGATTGGCCAGGAGTTCCCGCGGCTCGCCTGCCTCGACCACAACTCCCCCGTCCATGAAGACCAACTGGTCGGCGACCTCGCGGGCGAAACCCATCTCGTGGGTGACGACCACCATCGTCATGCCTTCTTTGGCCAACTGCTTCATCACGGTGAGAACTTCACCGACCAGTTCGGGGTCGAGCGCGGACGTCGGCTCGTCGAACAGCATGAGCTTCGGGTCCATCGCGAGAGCGCGGGCGATGGCAACTCTTTGCTGCTGACCACCCGACAACTGGGCCGGGTAGGCGTTGGCTTTGGCGCTCAACCCGACCTGATCGAGGAGGTCCTTCGCTCGTTCGACAGCCTTCTTCTTACTGACGCGCTTCACCTGCGTCGGCGCTTCGATGATGTTCTCGAGAGCGGTGCGGTGCGGGAACAGATTGAAGTGCTGAAACACCATCCCGATGTCGCGGCGTTGTTTGGCCGCTGCTCGCGGGTGAAGTTCGTACAGTTTTCCGTTCTTCTCCGAGTAGCCCACCAGGTCGCCGTCGACGTACAGTCGGCCGGCGTTGACCTGCTCGAGGTGATTGATGCAGCGCAAGAACGTCGACTTGCCCGACCCGGACGGCCCGACGAGACACAGGACCTGACCGGGGTCGATTTCGAGCGAAATCCCTTTCAGGACCTCCAATGCGCCGAAGTTCTTACAAACTCGGTCTGCTTTCACCATGGGGGTCATTTGCGTTCTCCTCCGGGGGTATCCGGAAGCGTTTCCACTACCGTAGCTTTTCCTTGCGCGTCGGCCAGTGCCTGAAGTTGGCGTGTGGTCAGTGCTCGGGTTGCGCCCTTCGAATAGTGACGCTCGACGTAGTACTGCCCGATCATGAGCAGACTCGTGATTGCGAGGTACCACGTCGCCGCCACCATCAACAGGGGAATCGGCTCGAAGTTGGCGCCCGAGATATCGCGCGCTCGACCGTACAACTCGAAGCTGTAAGGGACCGCCGTCACGAGCGAGGTGGTCTTGAGCATGCTGATGACCTCGTTACCGGTCGGCGGAATGATGACGCGCATCGCCTGCGGTAGAACGGTTCGTCGCATCGTCTGACTCCACGTCATACCCAATGCAACAGATGCTTCGGTCTGGCCCTCGTTGACCGAACTCACGCCGGCGCGGACGATCTCGGCCATGTAGGCGGCCTCGTTCAATGCCAAACCGATCACGGCAAACAGAAACGCTGCCTGCAAGTCCTGGAGATTGATGTGCGCAAACTGATGTACGAAGGGAATACCGAGATCGATGCTCTTGTAAATCGACGGGAACAGGCCCCAGAAGACCAACTGCACGTAGACAGGTGTTCCTCGAAAGATCCACAGATAGCCCCAAGCCGCGGCGCGAAGCACCGGGTTGGGAGAGAGTCGCATGACTGCCAGAATCACACCGAGGACGATCGCGATCACCATTGCCAGCACCGTCAGCTGGATCGTTGTCCACGCACCAGCGGAGATGCGTTTGTCGAACAGATACTGACCGTAAGTCCCCCATGCAAAGGCTTCGTTGGTCGCCGCGCCGTAAACGAACAGTCCGAAGAGGACCACGACGACGACCGCGGCAATCCAACGACCAGGTCTGCGTAGTGGAATCGCCTTGATCGGCACCGGATCGCCGGTCTCAGTTGTTGTCATGTTCATCAGCTTTCCGCGCCGTTGATCTTGGATACTTCGATGACGCCGGCCTCGACACTCCAGGTCTGCGCGATCTGTTGATAGACACCGTTGTCGATCAGGTACTGCATTGCCTGCTGCAGGGCGGGACCGAGGGCGGAGCCCTTCACGATCGGCCAGCCGTAAGGCGCCGAATCGAAGGGTTCTCCCGCAGCTTCCATCCGGCCCTTGCTCCGTTTGATCGCATAGCCGGTCACTGGTGAATCAGCGGACAGCGCGTCGACTCGACCGAGAATGAGCGCGTTGGCCGCGTCGTCCTGGCTGTCGTACTTGATCTTGTCGATCGGGGGTTTGCCCTCGGCCACGCAGGCCTCGCTCTTGGCAGGCACCTCGTCGATGTCCTCGGTGGTCGTGGTCTGCACCGCCACCCGAAGCCCGCACGCATTGTTCGGATCGACTGGCTTGTCCGGCCGCTGGGCCCACTGGATACCCGCGCTGTAGTACGTGACGAAGTCGACCGTCTTCTCGCGCTCCTTGGAGTCGGTGAACGAAGACATGCCGAGGTCGTAGCTTCCCGACTGAATAGCGGGGATGATCTTGTCAAAGTCGGCTTGGTTGAAGACAGCTTCGACCCCGAGCACGGCGGCAACGGCATTCATCAGGTCGACGTCGAAACCGACGATGTTGCCGTCCGCGTCCTTGAATTCGTTTGGCGCGTAAGGAATGTTGACCCCGACCTGCAGTTTGCCCGAATCCGTGACCTTGGACGGCAGAAGTGCGGCGATCTCGGGCACCTTCTGGACATCAAGTGGCGGCCCTTCCGGAACGAGACCCTCGTTGTTGGTGACACATCCGCCGCACAATGCGACGATCAAGCCCACCAACAGGACTCGCACCACGTTGGCGCGGATACGCCCGCCACTGCTCGAGCCATAACTCACGCCACGTGGCCTTGGTGCCCGTGCGTTTTCATCGACCACGACTCTGCTCTCCACTCGTCGATCGCCGCACTTGCAACGTCCATCCGAAATTCAGTCGAACGGTAGGTTACGGCAGGAGTTCCACCGTCGCCGACTTCGCAAGATTCCGGCCTGTCGTACAAGAATCAGCGACGCAGAGTGTGTGCGTACACGACTTCGGAAAATTCGCTGGTCGATGCCAAACCGCCGAGGTCGGCGGTCGCGATGCCCGACGCGATGGTCGTGCGAACCGCGTCTGAAATGCGGCGTGCTGCCGCAGACAACAACCGATCGCCACGCGCATCACCGAGCCAGTCGAGCATCATTGCACTCGAGAGGAACAGTGCCGTCGGGTTAGCCCGATTCTTCCCGGCGATGTCGGGTGCTGCACCGTGCGCAGCCTGAGCCATGACCTGCGTCTCGGAAGCGTTGATCGACGGCGCGGTTCCGAGTGAACCGGACAGCTCGCCCGCCAGATCCGACAAAATGTCGCCGAACATGTTTTCGGTCACCACGACATCGAAGTCGCCGCCGCGTCGAACCAGGTGCGCCGCCATCGCGTCGACGTGCTCGTCGTCGACGACTACGTGTGGGTACTCCGCAGCGACGGTTCGGCAGGCGTCACGGAACAGGCCGGTGGTCAGTGTGAGGACGTTGGCTTTGTGGACGATCGTGACGTGATTGCGCCGTCGCGACGCCAACGCGAAGGCAGTGCGTGCGATCCGTTCACACGCAGCGCGGGTGAACACACCGACGGCCAGCGCGATGTCGGGCGTCGGCATGAACTCGCCGCTGCCGACTGCCATGTTCCGATCCGCGTACAACCCCTCGGTGTTCTCGCGGACGATCACCAGATCCATGTCGGGGACCATTGCCTTGACACCGGGGAACGCCGCTGCCGGCCGAATGTTCGCGAACAGCTCGAACTTCTTCCGGATGACGCCGCCGGGTGTGAGTTGTCCGCGAAACCTCTCCGGATAGGACGCACTGTCGTGGGGTCCGAGAATCCAACCCTGCAGCTGCCCCAACCCATCGATGGTCTCGTCGGGAATCGGCGTGCCGTGGCTGTCGATGGCCGTACTCCCGAGCGGAAGCTCGACCCACTCGACGGGCGGAGCATGAACCGCTGACAACGCCGCATCCACGATCTGCCGTGTCGCCGGGACGATTTCGTGGCCGATTCCGTCGCCGTGCATGAGCCCCAGCCGCATGGCCGAAGTACCGATTGCGCTCGCACCTGTCATCAGGCAATCATTGCTCACCATGGTCCAGTCGGTGGAATTGCTCCTCGATCCAGTGAGTGAGTCGGCAGTGCGTGCACAATGGCAGCTACTCGCCGACGCCGGTTTACCGAGTCAGGCCTCTCATCACAGCCCGTCCAACCGTCCGCACATCACGCTGTTCGTCGCCCGTGAGATCCCCGCGGAGATCGACGAACTGTTGAAGCGGCGCTTCTCGGCCCCGGACTTCGAGGTCCGACTCGGTGGCTACGTCGTGTTCGGCGGCAAGCAGATGGTCTTGGCGCGCTCGGTCATTCCTTCGCGCGCACTCCTTCACCTGCACCGAGAAATAGCCGAGTCAACAGTTGGCTCGACGGCACTTCCCGCCCACGTCGAGCCCGGCGCGTGGACGCCTCATGTAACGCTCGCCCGACGCGTCGAACCTGCACGTCTGGGTGAAGCCATCGCCCTGCTGGGCACCGACGTGATTCACGGGCGCAGCGGCGCGATCAGGCGCTGGGACGGCGAACAGAAGACGGAATGGTTACTGACGCCGCCGCTGTGACAGAGCGGGTTGCACGTCGGGTCACCAGGATTCCCGCGATCACCGCGAGTGCACCAACCGGCTGATTCCAGCCAACGCTTTCGTTCAAGACTATTGCGCCGAGAGCGACGCCCACCACTGGACTGAGATAAGTGACGGTGGACGCCGCAGTCGGCCCCCACCCCTGAACGACATTGGTGTTCCAGATGAATGCGAGCCCGGTCCCCAGTGCGCCCAGAGCGATCATCGACAGGACAACTGCCGGCGTCAGGTGCATCGGTGTATTCGCGATGACCGGTGAGGCCAGAACCATCACGAATGCACCGATACTGATCTGCAATAACGCGACCGTGCGGGTGTCGACGCCGAGAGGAAGCACGAAACGTCTGAGGTAGACAAACGAAATCCCGTACGAGGCAGTCGCTCCCAGGCAAGCGACCTGAGAACTGACACTTCCGCCGACGCCGAGATTCCACGGCGCCAATACGATCAGCACCCCACCGAATCCGAGAAGCAACCCCAGCGATTTGTATCGCGTCAGCGTCTCCCCCGGCAGAAAGGCAAGGGAGACAGCCATAGTCATCAGTGGCGTGGTGGCGTTGTAGATGCTCGCGAGTCCCGAGGACATGTTTTGCTCCGCCCAACTGAACAGCAGCCACGGCACGATGCATTGTGTCGCTGCGAGAAAAGCCATGTGTTTCCAGACGCGAAAGTCCCTCGGTAGGCCGATCCGGCTGACCGCTGACACGAGAACCAGCGCGAGCGCACCGAAGACCAAGCGCCACAGAACTACCTGCGTGAAGGACAGACCTTCGAGCCCGATCTTCATGAAGAGGAAACTGGCTCCCCACACCACCGCAGCTGCGGTGTATTGAAAGGCCAGACTTGCCCTCAAAGGGTGAAGTCTCCGTGCGGACTGACGTCGTGACGAGTGTCGGGCGTTCGGCCGGCAAGAGCTAGTACGTTCAGGACCAGTAGGACCAAGACGCTGACGACGATGATTGCCATGTGTCCAGCCTGACGGAATGTCCCACGTGGCAGTAGTGGCAGAAAAGCCAGACTTGGACGATTTTCTGCCACTTTCCTGTTTTTCTGTCACACTCGAAAGATGCTCGCGAAAGTGGTGGTCCCACTGATGCCGATGACCGAGGCGTTCGAACTCGGCGTGGCATGTGAAGTCTTCGGCTTCGACCGATCCGACGACGGCCTCCCCACGTACGACTTCTCTCTGATCGCCGCAGTTCCGGGTCCGATCCGAACGCGGTTCGGGTACAACATCGATGTTCCGTACAACCTCGATTCTCTCGACGACGCCGATCTCATCGTCGTTTCCGCCGGCGGAACCTACGACGCCGGCGACGCGTACATGTGCTCACCGAGTCCCGACTCGAGTGTCGATCCCCTGTTGGTCAAACTCAACGAGGCCGTAGCCCGGGGCGCCAAGGTGGCGAGTCTGTGCACCGGAGCGTTTGTCCTCGGGGCGGCTGGACTACTGGACGGAAGGCGATGCACGACGCATTGGCGGCATGCAGAGAGGCTTGCCCAGACGTATCCGGAAGCCAAGGTCGATCCGGACGTGTTGTACGTGGACGAAGATCCGGTGTTCACCAGCGCAGGCACCGCGGCAGGAATTGACCTGTGCCTGCACATCGTCCGAAAAGAACAGGGTTCTCGCGTTGCCAATGGCATCGCGAGAAGGATGGTGGTGCCGCCCCATCGTGACGGTGGGCAAGCCCAGTACGTTGCCACTCCCCTCGCCTCGACGCCGAGTGCAACCCTTGCCCCGCTCCTCGACTGGATGACGGAGAACCTCGCCCTCGACCTCACTGTGGGCATGGTCGCAGCCCGCGCGAACATGTCCGCGCGCACGTTCGCGCGCCGTTTCCAAGCGGAAACGGGAACAACCCCCGCCCGCTGGCTCAGCGATCAGCGAGTACTGGCCGCCCAACATCTCCTCGAGAATTCCGACCTCTCCGTCGACGTCATCGCAGAACGCGTCGGATTCGGCGGCGGTGCCGTGCTTCGCCAGCACTTCATTCGTCTGCGTTGCACCACGCCGCAGGCCTACCGCCGGACGTTTCGGGCGACCGAGAACGCAAGCTGAAATCGGCTCAGGGAAGAATCAGCGGTTCCGGGGCGTTGCACACACCAACAGCCCGCACAATGGAAAGGACCCCTGTGGCCACCCAGACACTCACCCAGCAGAACTTCGACGAAACGATCAACGGCAGCGACGTCGTCCTCGTGGACTTCTGGGCCTCCTGGTGCGGCCCGTGCCGCCAGTTCGCACCGACGTTCGAAGCCTCTTCGGAGAAGCATGCCGACGTCGTTCACGCCAAGGTCGACACCGAGGCCGAGCAGGGAATCGCAGCGGCCGCCAACATCCGCTCCATCCCCACGATCATGGCCTTCCGCGAAGGCGTACTCGTGTTCAACCAGGCCGGCGCGCTTCCCGCCGCTCAGCTCGAGGAGCTCGTCACTCAGGTCAAGGCACTCGACATGGACGAGGTCCGCAAGCAGATCGCAGAGCAGACCGCATCTGCTGAATAGCGTGAAAAGGCTGGGCCGGAATCGAAGTCGATTCCGGCCCAGCCTTTTTCGTTGCTGCCTAGTGAGCCGCGCTGTCCCAGCTTCGACCGGTTCCCACCGAAACATCCAGAGGTACCGACAGCTCGATGGCTGTGGCCATCTTGTCCTTGACCAGCGCGGTGACCTCCTCCAACTCGGAGGCAACCACTTCGAGCACCAATTCGTCGTGCACCTGCAACAGCATGCGCGACTTCAATCCGGCGTCAGCGAGAGCCTTCTGCACGTTGATCATCGCCACCTTGATGATGTCGGCCGCAGTGCCCTGGATCGGCGCATTGAGGGCAGCACGTTCGGCAACCTCACGACGCTGACGGTTGTCGCTGTTGAGGTCCGGCAGGTAGCGACGACGACCGTAGAGCGTCGAGGTGTAGCCGTCCTTACGTGCCTGCTCGACCACCGCGTGGAGGTAATCCCGCACGCCGCCGAAACGAGCGAAGTACGCATCCATCTGCTGCTTCGCTTCTTCGGTCGAAATCTTCAGCTGCGACGCCAATCCGTAGGCACTGAGCCCGTAGGCCAGACCGTAGGACATCGCCTTGACCCGGCGCCGCAGTTCTGGAGTCACCTCTTCGATCGGTACACCGAATGCGCGCGAGCCGACAAAGCTGTGCAGGTCCTCACCGGTGTTGAATGCCTCGATCAGTCCCTCGTCGCCTGATACGTGCGCCATGATGCGCATTTCGATCTGGCTGTAGTCGGCAGTGAGTAGAACGTCGAACCCTTGCCCGACTACGAATCCGTCGCGAATCTCGCGCCCCGCGTCGTTTCGCACCGGGATGTTCTGCAAGTTCGGATCGGTCGACGACAGACGTCCGGTCGCGGCAACCGTCTGGTTGAACGTCGTGTGAATGCGTCCGTCTTCGGCTACGGCCTTGAGAAGACCGTCGACGGTCACCTTCATACGCGTCGCATCACGGTGCGCGAGAAGGTGTTCGAGGAACGGGTGTCCTGTCTTGTCGAACAGACCCTGCAACGCCTCGGCGTCGGTGGTGTAGCCCGTCTTCGTCTTCTTCGTCTTGGGCATGTCGAGTTCTTCGAACAAGACCACCTGCAGCTGCTTCGGCGAACCCAGGTTGATCTGCTTGTCGATCACCTCGTAGGCCGAGTTTGCTGCGTCGGCGACCTGGGAGGCGAAACGGCTCTGAAGATCGTGCAGATGCGCGCTGTCGACGGCGATGCCGGTGGCCTCGATCTGAGCGAGCTCGATCGTCAACGGCAGTTCCATGTCGGAGAGGAGCGACTTGGATTCGATCGACTCCAACTCGGTGTCCAGTGCAGCTGCCAAGTCGAGAACGGCCTGAGCGCTGAGCATCGCGGTCTCGGCCGCTTCGGCATCGAGCTGCTCGGTGTCGTCGAGCAGTGAAAGCTGTTCCTGGCCGGATGTTTCGGCGCGCAGTTCACGCTTGAGGTAGCGGAGCGAGAGGTCGTCGAGATTGAAGCTGCGCTGGCCCGGCCGGACGAGGTACGCGGCCAGAGCAGTGTCGCTGGTCAGTCCACCGAGCGTCCAACCACGCCCACGCAGAGCATGGATCGCCCACTTGGCTTCGTGCAGCGCCTTCGGCTGCGATGCGTCGGCGAGCCAATCACCGAGAGCTGCTTCGTCTTCCGGTGTTGCCGTCGACGCCGCGATGTATGCACATTCACCGTCGGAGGCCGCGATCGCGAGTGCAGTGACGTCGCCGGCGAACGGAGTTCTGGTTCCGAGCACCGTCACGCCGTGACGCTCACCGGTTCGTGCGTGGGCGTCGAGCCACGCGGCAACCGCACCCGGGGCGAGTGCGTCGCCGCTGACCTCGAACCCTTCCTCTGCTTCGGGCTCGGACGACGACAGGGTCGCGAACAGTCGATCGCGGAGAACCTTGAACTCGAGATCGTCGAACAACGCATGAATCTTCTCGCGGTCCCACGGGGCCAACACCAACTGCTCGGGCGTGTACGGCAAGGGAACGTCGCGAACCATTTCGGTGAGCTGACGATTGAGCAGGACGTTCGCGAGGTTCTCCCGCAGTGAGTCGCCCACCTTGCCGCGGACCTTGTCCACGTTGTCGACCAGTCCCTGCAGGTCGCCGTACTCACGGATCCACTTGGTGGCGGTCTTCTCGCCGACGCCGGGGATGCCGGGGAGGTTGTCACTCGGGTCGCCGCGCAGTGCAGCAAAATCGGGATACTGCGCCGGGCTGAGGCTGTACTTCTCCTCTACGGCCGTCGGCGTGAATCGGGTGAGCTCCGAGACACCCTTCTTCGGGTAGAGCACAGTGACGTTGTCGGTCACCAGTTGCAGCGAGTCACGGTCACCGGTCACGACGAGAACCCGGTATCCGAGGGCCTCCGCCTGCGTGGTCAAGGTGGCGATCACGTCGTCGGCTTCGAAACCTTCCTCGGCCATGACCGGGATGCCCAGCGCGCCGAGAACGTCCTTGGTGATGTCGATCTGACCCTTGAATTCGTCCGGAGCCTTCGCGCGCTGCGCCTTGTATTCGGGGAACAGGTCGGCGCGAAACGTCTGACGCGACACGTCGAAGGCCGCGGCCAGGTGGGTGGGCTGCTCGTCACGAAGAAGGTTGATCAACATCGACGTGAAGCCGTACACCGCGTTGGTGGCCTGCCCACTGTGTGTCTTGAAGTTCTCTGCAGGCAGCGCGTAGAAGGCGCGAAACGCCAACGAATGCCCGTCGAGAAGCATCAAGAGAGGGCGATCGTCCGCCTTGCCGGTGGTGCCGGCTGGAGCGGTGGACGTGCTGGACCGAGTTGTGGTTGCGGGGCTCACGGTTCATCAGTCTAGGGATCGCGACCGACATCGACGCCTTCGCCGTTGTTTACGCAGGAACAGACACAAGAATCGGACAATTGATGCAGCCTTCGGCCTTCGATACGGAACCGAAACATCCCGGAAATCTCAGAACCCCATCTGAAGCGAACGGAGCCGTTAGAGTCCGGAAATCGCAGCAGCGAAACAATCCCTCTGCTGCGCGGCACTTTGTCCAGACGCGCTATTCCCGACCCGCTCGGAGGACGTACGTGGCCCCACCCGTAGTGAAACGGCAGACCCTCGCGACACTCAGCCGACTACTGGCCTTTGCATTACTGACGTTCTTCGCATTACTCAGCCTGGCCGGAACTGCTTCGGCTCAGGAACCGACCACTTCCCCTACACCGCCGACCCCGACAGCATCCGCAACACCGACAGCACCGGTTCCCGACAACGCTGTCCCCGTCAGCGGCAATCTCAACAACGGCGGCACACGCCTCGAGGGCGTCACCGTCCGTGCGCTCGATTCTTCCGGCACGGAAGTCGCCACCGGAGAATCGGCATCGAACGGCCGTTGGGAACTGGCCGTGGCACCGGGCACCTACACCTTCGAGATCGTTGCCGACACACTTCCCGACGGGGTCAGTGTGCAAGCCGCTGTCGAACGCGAGGTGGTGGCCGGCCGCGCGAACACCGTGATCTTCTCGTTCGGCGAGGTGCGTACCGCCTCGAATGTCAGCTTCGGCGAGAAGCTGATCCGCACGACGGTCGACGGTCTGCGGTTCGGCCTCGTGATCGCGATCGCCGGTGTGGGTTTGAGCCTGATCTACGGCACCACTGGCCTGACCAACTTCGCTCACGGCGAGATGGTGACCTTGGGAGCCGTTGCTGCCTGGGTGATCAACACGTCCTTCGGCGTTCCGCTGATTCCCGCCACGATCCTCGCGATCTTCGTCGGCATCGGCATCGGCCTGCTGACCAACGGAATCGTCTGGAAACCACTGCGTAAGCGCAAGACCGGGTTGATCGCGCAATTGGTGGTCTCGATCGGTCTCGCGATTTCATTGCGTTACTTGATCCTGATCTTCTTCTCCGACCGCGCAGAACCGTTCGACGACTACCAGGGCCAGGTCGAGAAGAACTGGGGCCCGATCGCACTGACCGACGCCAACGCGATAGTCATGATCGTCAGTCTGGTCGTCCTGGTCGGCGTCGCACTGCTTCTGCAGAAGACTCGCATCGGAAAGGCCATGCGTGCCGTCTCCGACAATCGTGACCTCGCCGCTTCGTCCGGAATCAACGTCGAGCGCGTGATCATGTTCGTCTGGGGTCTCGGCGGCGGATTGGCCGCCCTCGGCGGTGTGCTGTTCGGCATCTCCGAACTCGGCGGACGCGTCCAGTGGGAAATGGGATTCAAACTGTTGCTGCTCATGTTCGCCGGAATCACCCTCGGTGGTCTGGGAACCGCGTACGGGGCGCTACTCGGCTGCGTCATCGTCGGACTTCTGGTCCAACTCTCGACGCTCATCATCAACCCAGACCTCAAATACATCGGCGGACTTCTCGTCTTGATCGTGATCCTCGTGGTTCGCCCCCAGGGCATCCTCGGATCCAGACAAAGGATCGGGTGACGAATATGGACATCATGGGAGCTTTCCAGGTTTCCTTCGCCCAGCTGATCGGGCCGTCGGCAATCTTCTACGCACTGTTGGCAATCGGGTTGAACCTGCACTTCGGCTACGCCGGGCTGCTCAATTTCGGTCAGATCGGTTTTGCCCTTCTCGGCGGCTACGGCGTCGGCATCATGACCGTGACCTACGACCAGCCGCTCTGGCTCGGCATCCTCGTCGGACTCACCGCAGCCGGGCTCCTCGCGCTCGTGCTCGGTATCCCGACGCTGCGTCTGCGCGCCGACTATCTCGCCATCGTGACCATCGCGGCCTCGGAGATCTTGCGTCTGATCTTCCGCTCGACCGCGTCGGATTCGGTGACCGGTTCCACCAATGGCCTGTTCGGTTTCGCAGACCCGTTCACCGCACTGAGCCCCTTCGACTCGGCCAAGCAGTACTCATTTCTCGGCGTGAAGTTCTACGGAGACGACCTCTGGTCGATGGTCGTGGGGTGGACGCTGGTCTTGATCTTGTGCGGATTTGTCTACCTGTTGACGCACAGCCCGTGGGGGCGCGTCCTCAAGGCGGTACGCGAAGACGAGGACGCAGCGCGATCGTTGGGCAAGAACGTGTTCGTGTACAAGATGCAGGCGCTGGTTCTCGGCGGCGTGATCGGTGGTCTGGCCGGAGTGTTCAACGCTTTGCAGACCAAGTCCATCAACCCGGACTTCTACTCGACCGCGCAGACGTTCTTCGCGTTCGGCGCACTGATTCTGGGCGGGGCGGCAACGGTATTCGGCCCGGTGGTCGGCGCAATGTTGTTCTGGTTCCTCCTCGCCATCCCTGATGCCTTGCTGCGTCAGGCGATCTCCGGCGAGAATCCGCTGCTCTCGCTGACCGAACAACAGGTCGGAGCCACCAGGTATGTCCTGCTCGGATTGATGATTGCTCTCCTGATGGTCTTCAGACCGCAGGGAATACTGGGTAACAAGCGGGAGGTGCAACTCAATGCTTGACGCCGATACCAGAGCACAGATCTTTGCCGACGTTCCTCACCTTCCCGGATCGGCGAAACCCGATCCGGTGTTGGTCGCTGACAACGTCTCGCGGACGTTCGGCGGTCTCAAGGCCGTCGACGTCGATCACCTCGAGATTCAACGAGGGTGCATCACGGGTCTGATCGGTCCAAACGGTGCCGGAAAAACGACGCTCTTCAACCTCCTTACCGGATTCGACCGGCCGGACACCGGTACGTGGTCGATGGACGGTCAATCGCTGGGCCGCATGTATCCCCACCAGGTAGCCAGGAAAGGAGTGGTACGGACGTTCCAGTTGACCAAGGCGCTCTCCAAACTCACCGTGCTGGACAACGTACGTCTCGGTGCCACCGGCCAACGTGGTGAACGCATTTTTGCATCTCTCGTCCCGTGGATCTGGAAAGGCCAGGAACGCGAGATCACCGAACGCGCCAACGAACTCCTCGCACGATTCAAACTCGACACCAAGGCCGACGACCTCGCCGGTTCACTCTCCGGTGGGCAGCGCAAACTGCTCGAAATGGCTCGCGCACTCATGACCTCGCCCTCGGTGGTGATGCTGGACGAACCGATGGCGGGGGTCAATCCTGCTCTGACGCAAAGCCTGCTCGGACACATCAAGTCATTGCGCGACGACGGAATGACAGTGGTGTTCGTCGAGCACGACATGGACGTGATCCGAGACATCAGCGATTGGGTGGTGGTCATGGCGCAGGGCAGCGTCATCGCCGAATCCACCCCGGACGAACTCTCGTCCAACGCAGCCGTCGTCGACGCATATCTGGGCAGCCACCATGACCAGGCCCTCGAGTTCGACGACAACGGAAATCCGGTGGGCGAGACGGCCGTTCTGGCCGCCGCCCTGGCTGAAGCCGAGGTCGAAACCCTCGAGTCGGGCGGGGACCTGTCGGAACCCGACGTCGACAACCTTCCGGCCGATCTCGCCGCGACGCTGGAATCGAGTCCCGAGGAACCGCGCGGAAGGCACGAGAAGCCATGAGCGAGAACCACGCACGTTCACTCACGCCTGCAGAGTTCGCCGCGACGGCCGAGGAGCATCAGCGACTGTCGGCAGGTGCCCTGCTCCGCGCCGACAGCCTCGTCGCGGGCTACATTCCCGGCGTCAACATCCTGCGTGAATGCAACTTCTTCCTGAAGGAAGGGGAAATCGTCGGGATCATCGGACCGAACGGCGCAGGCAAATCGACACTCCTGAAATCACTGTTCGGACTGATACCGGTACGCGAAGGGTCGGTCACCCTACGCGAGGACAACATCACGTCTGCGCCCGCTCACGTCCTCGTTCAGAAGGGAGTCGGGTACGTCCCTCAAACGCAGAACGTCTTTCAGACTCTGACCATCGAAGAAAACCTCGAAATGGGCATTTATCTGCGTCCCAAGGCATTCGCGGAACGATTCGCCTTCGTGAGTGAACTGTTCCCCCTTCTGAGTGAACGACGAAAGGTGAAGGCCGGCGCACTCTCCGGCGGCGAACGCCAGATGGTCGCGATGGGCCGGGCCCTGATGATGGATCCGTCGGTGCTGCTGCTCGACGAACCGTCCGCGGGCCTGTCCCCCATGTTCCAGGACGAGGTGTTCATCCGCTGCAAGAAGATCAATGCTACCGGTGTCTCGGTCATCATGGTCGAGCAGAACGCGCGCCGCTGCCTTCAGATCTGCGACCGCGGTTACGTACTCGATCAGGGTAAGAACGCGTACACCGACACCGGCGCCAATCTGATGAACGACCCCAAGGTGATCGAGTTGTACTTGGGAACGCTCGCTGGAAGCAAAGAGAAGTAGTACAGACACGAGAATGGGCCAGGGTCGCGAGACCCTGGCCCATTCTCCTTGGCTGCTTACTTGCCCACCACCACGAATCCTTCTGTGGTCAGGGTGTTCTCAGGGCCGAACTTGAGCTTTCCGTACGAACCGATGGACGGCTCCCCCGAATCGTTGAAGTCCAACTCACCGGTGATGCCGTCGTAGTCGATGTCGGTTCCCGCCTTCACCAACGGCAGGCACTCGACGTAAGACGTGCACTTGGTGCCGCCTTCGGTGACGCTGTTGATGTTGGCCGCGATGTCGGTACCGGCCGTCGACTTCGCCTGCTCGGCAGCGAGCGCTGAGATCACCACCGCGTCGTATGACTCTCCGGCGTAGTTGAAGTCGATCAGAGAGGGGTTCACAGCCTTCAGACGATCCTGGAAGGCAGCTCCGACGTCCGTCAGGGGCGTCGTTCCCTGCATGGTGTCGAGCAACGGCTTCGCCACGGATTCGCCGAGAGCGTTGCCCATGTTGCCGTCGACGCCGTACATCGCCATTCCGTCCGACGGGCCGATGCCCACTTCGTGCATGCGCGTGATGATCTTCGCCGACTCTTCGAAGCCCACCAGTGCCACTGCATCCGGATTGAAGTTCTTGACTTGATCGACTTCGGAGTTGAACGACTGCGCGTTCGGGTCGTAGATGATCTTCTCGATCTGATCGGAGGGGACACCCGAATCGATCAGATTCTTTTCGATGTTGTCCGCCAGACCCGTCCCGTACGGGTCGTTGAGGGCCATGATCGCTACGCGCTGACCACCGTCGTCCGAAATGAGCTGTGCGACGGCCTGAGCCTGCAGTACGTCCGTCGGAGCGGTGCGGAAGTACATGCCCTTGTCGGGGTAGCAGACGAATTGGTCCGAGGTGTTGGCAGGCGAGAACATCACGACGCCTGCGCTGGCGATCTTGTCGATCACCTTGAGCGAGACCGAAGACGACGCGGCGCCGACGATGACCTGAGTGCCTGCAGCCAATTCGCGGTCGACGGTGGTGTTGGCGGTGTCCGTTGTGGTGTCACCCGAATCGCCGGGAATCAGCTGGACCGGTTGGCCGAGAACGCCTCCGGCTGCATTGACGTCGTTGACTCCCAGCTGGGTGCCCGCGACCATCGGCGGCCCGAGGAACGACAAGCTGCCTGTATCGGGAAGAAGCGTGCCGATACGCAGCGCTTCCGTGGACGGGGTGGCGCCGGCCTTGGCCTGCTCCGGGGTGCAATCAGTCGTGACGGATGTCGTCGCGGCGGAAGCGCCGGACGTAGAGCCACTCGAAGACGAGTCATCCGACTTGTCCGAGCTACAGCCTGCAAGTGCCAGTGATGCCGCGCCGAGAACTGCAGCAGTACGCACAAGTGTTCGTCTAGCCATCCCACGCTCCTAAGATCAGCCGGTGCTCGCGCCACCCGAACTGGCGCTCGCTGTGGGATCAGACGCTAGACCTTGGAACCGTTTCGCGATCCTTCAAGAAAGCCCTGTGACCTGACTGTTATCTGAAGGCGCACAGTGTTTACACGGCTGTAGCGCTGCGCGACGTTTCGACGGTCGACGCAGCCACTCAGTGCAGCCGGATAACCCGGACACTTTGCTCAAGCGTCCGGTTCACCGCCCAGAGTTTCCAGTACGACCTGTGCGACCGCCTTCATCGTGGAGCGCCGATCCATCGCGGCGCGCTGAATCCACTTGAACGCCTCAGGTTCGGTGAGCGCTTGGCGAACCATCAGAACACTCTTGGCTCGCTCGATCAGCTTGCGTGCTTCGAGCCGGTCGGAAAGATCAGCGACCTCACGCTCGAGCGCCGTCACCTCGCGGAAACGACTGACCGCCAATTCGACAGCGGGAACGAGGTCACTGATCGAGAACGGCTTGACCAAGTAAGCCATGGCGCCGGCATCGCGTGCGCGCTCGACCAACTCGCGCTGACTGAACGCTGTGAGAATGACAACAGGAGCGATCCGTTTGGCGGCAATCTCCGAAGCGGCGTCGATGCCGTCTCTCCTGGGCATCTTCACGTCCATGATGACCAGATCAGGCTTGAGCGACTCGGCCAACTCCACCGCAACCTGCCCGTCACCGGCCTCACCGACGACGTCGTAGCCCTCTTCGCGGAGCATCTCGACCAGATCCATGCGGATCAACGCCTCGTCTTCAGCGACGACAACACGACGGGGTGCGAGCTGATTGCCTTGCGGCTGCGGCGAATTCATGGCCACCATCCTCCTCCATCGAACCGCCCCGACACGAGACGCGAACGATTAGAGGGTACCGGTGTTTGACATTGAAATCGCATCTTCTAATGTAGTCATCGCAACAAGCCCTCGTATCCCAATTGGCAGAGGAAACGGATTCAAAACCCGTCCAGTGTGAGTTCGAGTCTCACCGAGGGCACCACCTGCCGCAGCTGGCCGCACCGCAAGGTTTCGGCATTCGGCTGTACCCCAGATCGACCGCCGTTAGATTCGATCCATGAACGGTCACCGGCTGATTGCTCTGCTCGGAGCCATATCGATTCTCGCGCTGCTCACCGGGTGTCAAACAGACGGCCAATCCAATACTGCCGGCGAATCCAGCACTGCCGGCGAATCTTCCACCCAGGCCACGCTCGATGCTGCAACACAGACCGGCACCCTTCAGGTCGGCTCTCCCCCTATCGATGCCCCATCCACCGAGATCTCCATGCCTCCCCCGTTCCCGAACGACACGGAGGTCCCTTCACCGACTCCGCGCGTCGACGTGACCGAGATCGACGTGATCGATCACGATGGTTTCACCCGCATCACCTATCGCTTCGACGGAAGCGGATCTGTGTTCTGGAAAACCGAATACGTCAGTGAAGCAATCCGAGCGGGTGACAGCACAGTCGTGGACGTCGGAAGTCGATCGATACTTCAAGTCGACCTGATGGGAGTCCAATCGGATTCGTCGCTCAACTCCGTATCTCACGAGGGCGAAAACATCACGCGCATAGACAGTGCAGCCAGGAACAGTGCGATCCTGCAGTCGTTTGTCGGCACGGTCGACATCCGTCCGGCATACACCGTATCGACATCCGATTCACCGTCCCAGTTGACGATCGACATCCCCAAGGCAGACAGCTGACTGTCGAATACCCAATTGCGCGCTCAGCTCAGCCATTCCAGCGCAGCGGTGCTCGACGCGGTAATTCGGTTATCGCGGGGCGGATGACTACTCCGTCTCGAAACCGAGGTCTCACAATCGATCCGAGGCGATTGCGGGGTCCGGTTCAACACGACTGTCATGATTCTCACTGCATGCCCGAACGTCCGCTGCTCGAACTGCTGCTGCCAGTGTTTGTTCCAGCAGGACTGCCACCGTCATGGGGCCGACGCCACCCGGCACTGGTGTGATCGCACCGGCATGTGGGAGCGCAGCGGCGTACTCCACATCTCCGACGTTGCCCTCGTTGTACCCCGCATCGATCACCACTGCCCCAGGCTTGATCCACGCCCCTTTGATCAGTTCCGGAACACCGACGGCCGCGATGACGACGTCTGCCGAGGCGACGTGGGCGGCCAGGTCGACGGTGCGCGAATGGCAGTATGTCACCGTTGCGCCTCGACGCAGGAGGAGCATTCCCATCGGCAATCCGAGTATCGGGCTTCGGCCGACCACGACAGCATGCTTTCCGGAGAGTTCGACGCCTGTGGCGTCGAGCAGGCGCAGGATGCCACTCGGCGTACACGATTCGAATCCCCCACCGGTCAACGCCATTGCCGCAAAAGATGCCGAAGTGACGCCGTCAACGTCTTTGTCGGCCGAGATGGCATCGAACGCGGCCCGTTCGTCGATGTGGTCTGGCACCGGGTGTTGCAGCAGTATGCCGTCGATCGAAGGGTCCGCCGACAACGCTCTCAGCACGCCGACCAGTTCTTCGGTGGTTGTACTCACCGGGAGTTCGACCGTCCGCGACGTCATTCCGACGGCGACAGATCGTTTGGCCTTCATCTGTACATACGCCTTCGAGGCCGGGTCCGCTCCCACGATGACGGCGGCCAGGCAAGGAACGTGCCCCGCCTCATCACGAAACTGCCTGGTGCGCACTGACAGGTCCGCGAGCGCACCATCGGCAATTGCGCGTCCGTCGATTATTCGAGCGGGCGCGGTCTGGGTCGACAGATTCTTGGTAGAGACGTTTTCGGTAGGCCGATTCTCGGTAGACATGGATCCCCCTTCACACAAGATGTGTGAAGCACCCAGGCGGTCGATGCCTCGCGATGTGCACTCCCCGGTGGTAATCCCCACCCGCGCCAGTCGTGCGTGGTCAGCGTACCGCGCGGTTGCTTCACCGCCACGAAACGCGTCGAGAACGCCACTCACAAAACGAGACAAATCGACATAACCTATCAATAGGTAACGATCTGACCTGCAGTTATTCCATCCTGTGCAATTAGATGGCACGATGGGGGCAACCGCACGGGCACCAAGCATTGGAGGCACCGATGGACAACGGCAAGATAAACCTGACCTATGACGGTCGGGTGTCACTGAGCTTCCAACTGGCGATTCCGCACGCACCGGACAAGGTCTGGAAAGTGATAACGGAACGCGAGTACCTCGACGCCTGGTTTCCGGCGGACGTCGATTTCGATCTCACTCCCGGCGCGGATCTACTGTTCAAGGTGACACCGGAACAAGTCGAGCGTTTCCGACTGCCCGCAGATCACGTGACGCGCGGGACGGTCATCAGCGTCCACCCGCACCGAATTCTCGAATTCCTCTGGGACGCAGACACTCTTCATTGGGAACTGGCACCGGACGGCACCGGCGGCTGTTGGCTGACTCTCACCCACACGATGGAGGACGAGGAATCCGCGTACGCGCACGCCGCCGGCTGGCACGCGGGCTTGGAAGTTGTTGCGGCCCAACTCGATGGACGCGAAGTCGACTGGTCTCCGTGGGACCGCGCCGACGAACTCTCACCGCAATATCGCAAGTCTGCTTGATTCTGGGCCCGAGTTCAGTCTCGGGCCCGCATCTCATTCCCCTTTACGCGGGAAATGCCTGATCATTCCTTCTTGGACCACCGTCGCCAACAGCAGTCCTTCCACCGAGAAGTACCGTCCCGTTGCCAGACCGCGCGAACCTGCGGCGACCGGCGATTCGGTGGCGTACAGAACCCAGTCGGTGAACCGGAACGGGCGATGGAACCAGATCGAATGATTGACCGTCGCCGCGACGATACGATCATGACCCCAGGACAAACCATGAGTGGTCAGAATCGAATCGAGCACGGTGGTGTCGGACGAATATGCCAGCGTCGCAGCGTGAATGAGCGAATCGTCCGGCAGATCACCGTCGGGGCGCATCCACACCCGATTGTGGTTGAGTTTCTCGCCGGTGCCCTTGAGGATCCACGCCGGATCGTTGGCGTACCGCATGTCGATCGGCTTGAGCGCCGCACTGAAATGCGGCAGTTTTTCCTCGTACCCCACCAGATGATCGCCGATGGGAGGCAACGACTCCGGAAGTGGAACATCCGGGATCTCGACAGCATGGTCGAGCCCCTTGCCGGAGTCCTGGAACGCCGCGAGCATCACGAACAATTCGTTCTCACCCTGATAGGCAGTCACCTGACGGTTGGCGAACGCCCGCCCGTCGCGATGACGATCCACCCGATACTCGATGGGCGCCTTGACATCTCCGCCGCGAATGAAATGGGCATTCACCGCATGGATGGGGCGATCACCGTCGACGGTCCGCCCGGCGGCCATCAGTGCCTGAGACACCAACTGACCGCCGAACGTCCGCGAACCTACCTGTTTCGGGTGGTATCCACGGAACGCGTCTTCACCGATCTGCTCCAGATCCAACAGACCGAGGAGAGTACCGAGGTCGGTGGACGCGTTCGCGTGGGTCACTCAGTGGTCCTCTTCGCCGATACGGTGGACGTGAATGAGGTTGGTGGAACCGACAGTTCCCGGAGGGGATCCGGCAACGATGACCACGAGGTCGCCCTTGACGTACCGCCCGAGGGAGAGCAACGCACTGTCCACCTGACGCACCATCTCGTCGGTGGTGGCCACCGCATCGACCAGGAACGTCTCGGTTCCCCACGTCAGCGTCAGCTGACTGCGCACCGCGGGCAGCGGTGTGAAGGCGAGCAACGGCAGCGGCGTGTGCAGACGAGCCAGTCGACGCACCGTGTCACCGGACTGAGTGAACGCAACCAAGGCCTTGGCGTCGAGACGTTCGCCGATGTCGCGTGCTGCGTACGAGATGACACCGCGCTTGGTGCGCGGGACGTGGGTCAACGGTGGGACACGGGTCGATTCGTTCTCGACGGCCTCGACGATGCGGGCCATGGTGCGAACGGTTTCCATGACGTACTTGCCCACCGAAGTCTCGCCCGAGAGCATGACTGCGTCGGCGCCGTCGAGAACGGCGTTGGCGACATCGGATGCCTCTGCGCGAGTGGGACGTGAGTTCTCGATCATCGACTCGAGCATCTGCGTCGCGACGATGACCGGCTTCGCGTTCTCACGAGCAATCTGGATTGCGCGCTTCTGAACGAGCGGGACCTGCTCGAGCGGCAACTCGACACCGAGGTCACCGCGGGCGACCATGACGGCGTCGAACGCGAGCACGATGGCTTCGAGATTGTCGATGGCCTCGGGCTTCTCGAGCTTCGCGATGACGGGAACGCGGCGCCCGACTCGATCCATGATGGCGTGAACCAATTCGACGTCCGCCGGTGAGCGAACGAAGGAGAGTGCAATGAAGTCGACACCCAGCTTGAGAGCGAACTCGAGGTCGGCGATGTCCTTGCCCGACAGGGCTGGAACGGAGACGTTCATACCGGGCAGTGAGAGGCCCTTGTTGTTGCTGACCGGACCGCCTTCGGTGACCCGACAGACGACGTCGTTGCCGTCGATGGACGTGACGACCAGGCCGACCTTTCCGTCGTCGACCAGCAGTCGATCGCCGGCCTTGGCGTCGCGCGCCAATTCCTTGTACGTGGTCCCGACGCGATCGTGCGTTCCCTCGACGTCGTCGACGGTGATACGAACCTCTTCACCGTTGGCCCAGGTGGTCCGCTCGTCCTTGAATCGGCCGAGGCGAATCTTGGGCCCCTGAAGGTCGGCGAGAACACCGACGGCCTTTCCGGTGGCGTCCGACGCGGCGCGGACGCGAATGTAGTTTTCTTCGTGATCGGCATGCTCGCCGTGGCTGAAGTTGAGGCGCGCCACGTCCATGCCGCTCTCCACGAGCTCACGGATGCGGTCGCCAGAAGCTGTCGCAGGTCCAAGTGTGCATACAATTTTTGTCCGTCGGTTCACGGCTCGAGCCTAGTCGCTACCCCACCGCACTTCTATCCGGCATTTTGCGACCTGCACTTTCTGTACTTACTCGATTCAGTTGGTCAGCTCACGAACAGCGGAAATGCCTTTGGATGAACCGGAGCCGGAAGCGCCGACTCGCCTGTGAGAAACATGTCGACGGCACGTGCGGCCGACCGTCCCTCGGCAATCGCCCACACGACCAGCGACGCCCCGCGATGCGCGTCGCCGCAGACGAATACGCCGGGTGTCCGGGTCTGCCACCCGACATCACACTCGATTCTGCCGAGTGGATCGGTGCCGACATCAAGGTCGGTGAGCAGCGGGGCGGTTTCGACGCCGTCGAAACCCAGAGCGAGCAGGACCATCTCGCACACCAGATCCGTCGTGTCGCCGGTCTCCACCAGGGTCCGTTGTCCGTCCTTCGCTCGTGACACGGCTACCGGAACCATCCGGATTGCGCGGACCGCACCCCCACCGTCGTCGAGAAATTCCTGCGCCGCCCATCGGAATCGTTTGTCACTGCCCTCCTCGTCCGCCGGCGAGGTGCGTAGGAGCCGCGGCCACAGCGGCCATGGGTCGCGATCTCGATCGCGGTGTGCCGGAGGTGGGACGTGGTAATCCAATTCCGTCACCGAGAGGGCGCCTTGGCGATGCACCGTGCCGAGGCAGTCGGCGGCCGTGTCGCCGCCACCGATGATCACGACGTTCTTACCTCGCGCCGAGATGCTCGACGCACCATCAACCTCGCATTCGTGGTTGGCCGCACGCAGGTACGTCATCGCACGATGGATTCCGCGAAGACTACGACCCGGTACGTCGGTGTCTCTGGCACGATCAGCCCCGACCGCCAGGACTACCGCCTCGAATTCCGTCGAGAGGTCGTGCGCGCTCACGTTCACTCCGACGGCGCAGTCGGTGACGAATCTGATCCCCTCGGCGGTCAGTTGGTCCAGCCGCCGGTCGATGAGGGCCTTGGGCAACTTGAATTCCGGAATTCCGTAGCGAAGCAGTCCCCCGATCCGATCGCTCCGCTCGAACACCGTGACACTGTGTCCGGCTCGTGTCAGTTGTTGAGCCGCGGCCAGTCCCGCCGGTCCCGAACCGACAACCGCAACACGGTTTCCGCTGTGAACTACCGCAGCCTGCGGCCCCAACCAACCCGACTCCCAGGCGTTGTCGACAATCGCCTGTTCGATGCGCTTGATGGTGACACCCCCCGACGTGTGCTCGTCGTCGAGTGCGAGAACGCACGCCGTTTCGCACGGTGCGGGGCACAGATGTCCGGTGAACTCGGGGAAATTGTTGGTGGAATGCAGATTCTCCGAGGCTTCGGACCACCGTCCACGCCGAACCAGGTCGTTCCATTCCGGAATGAGATTGCCGAGCGGACACCCTACGTCGGCCGAATGGCAGTACGGCACAGCGCAGTCCATGCAACGCGAGGCCTGTGCAGATACGTCTCGATTTCGCACGACGGGATCCAGCGACTCGTATACCGACGCGCAGTCGCCGACACGCACATCGGGCGGTCTGGTCGGTGCGTCGGATCGTTTCACGTTGAGGAACCCGCGTGCGTCAGGCATGAGCCGGCTCCACCAGTTCGCTCTCTTCCACGACCTTCCGGTAGTCGACAGGCAAGACTTTGGTGAATCTCGGACTCTGGCCAACCCAGTCGTCGAGAAGTTTCGCAGCCACCGGCGAGCCGGTAGCGGCCAAATGCTCGCCGAGAATGTCGACCAGCTGACGACAGTCTTCCGCCGAAGGCCGCTCCAGCACGACCATGTCGCGGTTGACCTTCTCTGCCTTCACATCGAGTACGAAGGCAATTCCGCCCGACATTCCCGCAGCAAGGTTCCTACCAGTTGGGCCGATGATGACGACGCGACCCCCGGTCATGTACTCACACGCATGGTCGCCGACGCCTTCCACCACAGCGACCGCACCCGAGTTTCGCACCGCGAATCGTTCCCCGACACGCCCCCGGGCATAGAGCGCACCGCTCGTAGCGCCGTACAGCAGCGTATTGCCGGCAATCACCTGCTCCTCGGCCACGAAGGGTGCGTCCTCACTCGGCCGAAGCACAATTCGTCCACCCGAGAGCCCCTTTCCCACGTAATCGTTTGCATCGCCGACGACGACCAGCGAGATGCCGGGCGGCAGGAACGCACCGAGTGACTGGCCTGCCGTTCCACTGAGCACGACGTCGATGGTGCCTTCAGGTAGCCCAACGGCGCCGTAGCGTCTGGTCACCTCTGCGCCCAGCCTCGTTCCCACCGCCCGATCCGTATTGTGTACTGGCAGTTCGATATGCACGGGTCGAGCGTCCTCGAGTGAGTTCGCGGCGCACTCGATCAGGGTGCGTTCGAGTTCGCTCGAAACAGGTACACACGGCGGGTAGGCCGCGCCGGTCGGCGCGGCCGGAACGTCGAAGAGTGGTGAGAGGTCCAACGTGCGACTCTTCCAATGCGCCACCGCCGGAGACATTTCCAATACGTCTGCGTGGCCCAGAGCGTCGTCGATACTTCGAAACCCCAGTTCTGCCAACAGCCGTCGTACGTCGTCGGCGATGAAGCGAAAGAAGTTCTCGACGTACTCGGGCCGGCCGGTGAATCGCTCGCGCAGTTCGGGATTCTGCGTTGCTACTCCGACGGGGCAGGTGTCGAGGTGACATACCCGCATCATGACGCAGCCGGCCGCGATGAGTGGCGCCGTGGAAAACCCGTACTCCTGCGCCCCCAGCAACGCGGCGACGACGACGTCCCGCGCCGTGCGCAAACCGCCATCACACTGGACGACGATTCGATCGCGTAACCCGTTGAGCACCAGAGTCTGCTGAGTTTCGGCCAGCCCGACCTCCCACGGCGTACCCGCGTGGTGGATGGACGAGAGTGCCGCAGCACCCGTCCCACCGTCGTGACCGGAGATCAGCACCACGTCGGCGTGCGCTTTGGCCACACCTGCCGCAACAGTCCCGACTCCGACTGCGCTGACCAACTTCACGTGTATCCGCGCACGATCGTTTGCGCATCTGAGGTCGTAGATCAATTGGGCGAGATCCTCGATCGAATAGATGTCGTGGTGCGGGGGCGGAGAAATGAGCCCGACCCCAGGCGTCGAGTACCGGGTTTCCGCGATCCACGGGTACACCTTGGACCCCGGAAGCTGCCCTCCTTCACCGGGCTTGGCACCTTGGGCCATCTTGATCTGAATGTCGGTGGCATTGACCAGGTAATCGCTGGTCACCCCGAAGCGCCCACTCGCGACCTGCTTGACTGCGCTTCGACGCTTGTCGTCACGCAACCGCTCCGGCGACTCTCCGCCCTCACCGGTGTTGGAACGCCCGCCGAGAGCATTCATCGCAACCGCCATCGTCTCGTGCGCCTCCGCAGAGAGGGAGCCGTAGCTCATCGCACCGGTGTTGAATCGAGCGAGAATCATCTCGACGGGTTCGACCTGATCGAGCGGAATCGGCGGACGAACCTCACACCGAAATCGAAACAATCCCCGCGGTGTTCCGCCCTGCGCGCTCAGTCGATCGACTTCATCGCTGTAGCGGCGAAAGATTTCACTTCGCGCCGTCCGGGTCGCGTGCTGAAGGAAGAACACGGATTCGGGTGTGAACACATGCAATTCACCATCGCGGCGATACCGGTACTGTCCGCTGTCGGTCAACTGACGATTGTCGAACTGACGATGCTGCACTGCGGACGACGAGAACGCAGCCGTGTGGCGCATCAGAACTTCGCGCGCGACTTCGGTGATACCGATCCCGCCGATCCGGCTCCGTGTGTTGCAGAAGTATTCGTCGACCAACTCTCGACCCAAGCCCACGGCCTCGAATACCTGTGCGCCCGTGTAGGAGTGAACCGTAGCGATTCCCATCTTCGACATCACTTTGAGCACGCCGAAATTTGTTGCTCTCAGGTAGTTGTCCGACGCAGTCTTCGGATCTATCCCGGGAAGTTCGTCCTGCTCGCTGAGGGCTTGGACAGATTCGAGAGCAAGATACGGGTGGACAGCCGCCGCACCGTAGCCGATCAGCAGCGCGATGTGATGAACTTCGCGCGCGTCACCCGAGTCGACGACAAGGGAAACCTTGGTCCGCAGGCCATGACGAACCAGATCGTGGTGCACGGCTGATACTGCGAGCAATGACGGAATGGGAGCCTGCTCAGGGCCTGATCCACGGTCGGAGATCACCAGAATCTCGATTCCGGCTGCGGCGGCTGTTCGGGCGGACTCACGAAGCCTCTCGACGCCTTCGGTGAGACTGCCCCTCGGATCGAAACCTGCGCGAAGGACAGCGCTTCTCGGAGTTCTTGCGCCGTATAGTTCGGCGACCTTCGCCATCTTCCCCGGTCCGATCACCGGTTTGTCGAGAACAATCCTTCGGCACGACAGCGCCGACGCTTCGAACAAGTTCTGCTCAGCGCCGAGGGTGACACCAAGCGTAGTGACGACTTCCTCGCGAATCGCGTCCAAAGGCGGGTTGGTCACCTGAGCAAAGAGCTGAATAAAGTAGTCGTACAACAGCTTCGGCCGATCCGAAAGAACGGCGAGAGGCGTGTCGACACCCATCGATCCCAACGGCTCCGATCCTGAGCTTGCCATCGGGACAAGAATGTCCCGCAGGTCCTCGGCGTGGTATCCGAAGAGCAACTGCCGTTGCAACAGCGGAGCCGGATCGCCTCGGGCGGGCGCAGTCTCGGGGATTTCCTCGAGGTCGACCAATCCCCCGTCGACCCAGTCCCGGTAGGGGGCCGTGCTCGCGAGTTCGGACTTGATCTCCGCATCGGAAACGATCCGATGGCGAGCGGTGTCCACGAGAAACATGCGTCCCGGTTCGAGGCGCCCCTTCTCCAACACCTCGGACGTGGGAGCGTCGAACACACCGCTCTCACTGGCCAACACGATACGGTCGTTCTTCATCCGCCACCATCGCCCTGGGCGAAGACCGTTGCGATCCAACACGGCCCCGACAACAATGCCGTCGCTGAACGTCACGGACGCCGGACCGTCCCACGGTTCCATCAGACAACCGTGAAATTGGTAGAAGGCCTTTATCTCGTCGGGCATCGAAGAATCGTTCTCCCAGGCTCCGGGAATCATCATCGCGATGGCGTGTTGCACACTGCGGCCCCCGAGCGTCAAAAACTCCAGTACTTCGTCGAACGACGAAGAGTCGGATCCTCGCGGGGTGCAGATCGGAAACAGGCGATCGATGTCCCCACCTAAAAGTGTGCTCCGCAGCATCGGCTCGCGAGCGCGCATCCAATTCCTGTTTCCCACAATCGTATTGATCTCGCCGTTGTGGGCGATGCAGCGATACGGCTGAGCGAGTGGCCACGACGGAAATGTGTTCGTGGAGTATCGACTGTGCACGACTGCCAACGCAGTTCGCATTCGGTCGTCGCGTAGGTCGGTGAAGTAACCGGATAACTGCGTCGGCGTCAGCATGCCCTTGTACACGATGGTTCGGGCGGACAACGAGGGAAAATACACTGCAGTGTCGGCCGAGTGAATCCGCTCGGCTTGTCTCCTGAGGGCAAAGACTCGTCGGTCCAAGGCAATTCCGCCCACACTACGATCTCGTGACTCGGCGCACGTCACAAAACACTGACTGATGTACGGAGCGCACTGCGCGGCAACGGTTCCGACGCAGTCGCGGTCGACCGGCACCTCTCGCCACCCGATAATCCGCAGTCCTTCTGCCGCTGCGTACCGGTGTATCCGAACGACCGCGCGCCGACGTGCTTCCTGATCCACCGGGAGAAAGCAGTTTCCGGCCGCGTAGGTGTTCTCACCCATCGCATTGGGCGGTGGAAGCTCGAACTCGGTCACCGCGTCGAACAACTCCGTCGGCAGCTGAATCAGAATGCCCGCGCCGTCTCCGCTGTTGGATTCGCGCCCAACTGCGCCGCGATGGGAGAGATTGCCCAGGACCGCGAGCGCATCGTCGACAACGGAATGCAGGTGGCGTCCAGAGGTGTCTGCTACCACGGCTACACCACACGAATCGGTTTCCTGATCGGGGTCGTACAGGCCCCGAGGTTCAGGTATTCGAGAAAACAGCACTCGGCGACCTCCACGCGGACATGCAGCCGACGTGCGCTAGTTTATCAGCCCATAACCGCAGGTCGCGAGAGCAAAACGGTGACCCCCTGATACCGAGGCATCAGGGGGTCACACTTGCCGAGGGTCGTTTCGATCAGCTACGCAAAGGGCGGTTGTACTGATCGCGCACACTGCCGGTCAACATCATGATTCCGTCGATGAGCGGCCAGATGCCACCGATTCCACACGTCAACCAAGTGACCGCGATCTGTGCGACAGCCATGCCGGGCTGGTTGAGATAAAAACGTCCTGCACCGAATCCGCCGAGCAGAATGCCCAGCAATCCGGCAGTCGTCTTCGACTTGTCCGAGTACGGTTCACCGGTCATCGGGTCACGTCCGTATGGTGCGGACGGGTCGACCAGGCCGTAGCCAGGCTGAGGATAACCCTGAGCTTGTGGGTACCCCTGAGGCTGACCGTAACCCGGCTGTGAGTATCCCGGCTGGGGGTAGCCCTGCGGCGGAGCCGCGTAGGGATTCGGAGTCTGATCTGCCGGTGCACCGTAGACGGGACCGTCCGTCGGGGTTTGGGTCGGCCTCGAGTAGTCCGGCGCCGGATAGTCGGTCGCCGGATAGTTCTGAGCGGCGTAGCTTTCCTGCGACGTGTACGGCGCTGTCGGCTGATTCGGGGTGGAATCAGAATCGGCAGCGGGAAACGCTGTGGTCGATTCGGTTCCGGTCGGCGGCGGGTAGATGGGGTGGTTTCCCCACCCCGGACCGTTTCCGACTCCCGAATACGTGTCCCAGCCTGGACCGGTGCCGGTGGTCTCCGTCGACGGCGTCTTTTCGGTGGGTGCCGAGGTTTCCGTCAACGACGCATCCGCCGTCGCGTCGTAGTCGAACGGCGACCCGAACTGCGGTGGAACCGGCGGCTGTGATCCAGACGAGTCCCCCGACTCGGAAGGTTCCGGATTCTTGTTCAAGTTAGGCAACGTACTTTCCTTCGATTCGACGACGGTACGTAATAGCTTTTGTTATCGGACTTCGAGAAGGTTCGACCTTCTCGAGGCCAGTCCCCCACACATGTTTCCTCGGTTCGCGCTCGCGACTCATCCTCGCAATGGCCGGCGAGCACCGTCCCGCGCATTGCCCGAAAGTATCACGATGCCGTCGACGAACGCCCAGATCCAGATTCCGATCGCAAATGGAATTCCGATGAGGAACGCCGACATGAACAGCGCGAAGAACATGCCGAGCAGTTGGCACAATCCGATGCCGACACTTCCGATATAGAGGCGCCCGACTCCACAGATTCCGAAGAAGCCCAGCAAGATCTGCAACAGTCCAGCGGTGGCCTTCGACTTGTCGGAATACGGTTCCCCGGTTACCGGGTGCCGACCGTACGGGGCGTAGGGATCTCCGAACCCGTACATCGATGGAGGCGGCAATGGCTGCTGATATCCGTACGGATTGGGCGCGCCGTAGACCGGTCCCTGATCCTCGGGGAATCCCCCCTGCGAATAGGGACCTGTCACGGCTTGTCTTTCTTCGACAGCTTCACCGCGTCCGACGACTCATCCGACGCTGCCGTGGAGGCGCTTGCCTCACTGGAAGCGGATTCAGCAGCATCGGATTCAGAATCTTCAGCGTCGGCGACTTTCGCGTCGGCCTTCGCCGAATCAGTTTCGGTAACTGGCGCCGCGACTCCTGCTTCGCCGGCAGCTACCGCAGCGACGTAGTCCTTCGACTTCAAATCAGCCGGATCCTCACGACCCTTCTTCGCCAGGAAGAAGTAGGCCAGTGCGGCGAAGAACACGATCCCCGAAGTGAATGTGTTGACGCGAATGCCGGCGATCTCATAGGCGAAATCGTCGCGCATCAGTTCGACGACGAACCGGCCCAGGCAATAGCCCGCGACGTACAGAGCAAACAGACGTCCGTGGCCGATCTTGAATCGGCGGTCGACGAGGACCAGCAGGATCACGATCAGGACGTTCCACACAGCTTCGTAGAGGAACGTCGGGTGAACGACCCGAATGACTTCTCCGTTGGAGACACCTGCCAGTTGATCGAGCTGGCCGGAAGAGTTCACACGCTCGAAGATCTCGAGGCCCCACGGGACGGTGGTCTCGCGACCGTACAACTCCTGGTTGAAGTAGTTGCCGATACGACCGATGGCCTGCGCGAGCAAGATTCCGGGCGCAATCGCATCACCGAGCGCGGACACCGGAATGCCGCGTCGACGGCAGCCGATCCACGCACCGATGCCGCCGAGGAACACTGCTCCCCAGATTCCGAGGCCTCCCTGCCACACCTTGAGTGCGTCGAGTGGCTGACCGTTCTCGCCGAAATAGGCGGGCCAGTCGGTCAAAACGTGGTAGAGCCTGCCACCGATCAGACCGAAGGGAACGGCCCAGATCGCGATGTCGAGAACGGTCCCCTTCTCGCCGCCGCGGGCGACCCAACGACGATCTCCCCACACGATCGCGACGATGATGCCGAGGATGATGAAGAGCGCGTAGGCGCGAAGCGCCACCGGTCCGACGTACCAGACGCCTTGGGGCGGGCTGGGGATATAGGCCAGCAGGTCCACAGTTGAGGTCACGACGCCACGGTAGCCGAGCGGACGCCCTCGGCGAGTTCTTCGGTGAGCGAGCGAACCGCTCCCAGGCCGTTCTCGACCGCGGAGACCAGAGCCGAGCCGACGATGACGGCATCGGCGTATGCCGCGATTTCGGCAGCCTGTGCGCCGGAGCGAACTCCCAATCCGACGCCGACGGGAATGTCGGAATGCGCGCGGATTCGTGCGGTCAGTTCCGGAGCCATCGAAGACACGGCGTCGCGAGCGCCGGTGACACCCATCGTCGAGGCCGCGTAGATGAATCCACTACTCGCATCGAGTGTCATCGCGAGTCGTTCTTCCGTCGAGGACGGAGCGACAAGGAAGATCCGGTCGAGGTGGTGCTCCTCGGATGCTTCCATCCAGGCGCCGGCTTCTTCCGGAATGAGGTTGGGGGTGATCAGTCCGAGCCCGCCGGCGGAAGCGAGGTCTCGTGCGAACTTGTCGACGCCGTACTGCAGTACCGGGTTCCAGTACGTCATCACGACGGCCTTGCCGCCGACCGAACTGATCTGCTCGATCACGGTGAAGATGTCGCGAAGGCGAACGCCGTTGGTGAGTGCAGTTTCGGCTGCACGCTGGATGGTCGGACCGTCCATGACCGGATCGGAATACGCGACACCGACTTCGATGATGTCGCAGCCGCCGTCGACCATCGCCTTGAACACGTCGATCGATTCGGGAACGGTCGGATAACCGGCAGGCAGGTAACCGACGAGGGCGGCACGCTTGTCAGCCTTGCACGCGGCAAAGGTGGGTGCGAGGCGTGATGGTCGTTCGCTCACTTGTCCGAGCCTTCCGTGTTGTCGTTCTCGTCTGCTGCATCATCCGGAGCGGCTGCCTGACCTGAGGCGCCGTCGAAAAGACCGAACCAGCTTGCGGCGGTGTCCATGTCCTTGTCACCGCGACCGGAGAGATTGACGACGATGATCGCGCCCTCACCGAGTTCTTTGCCCAGTCGGAGTGCGCCGGCGACGGCGTGGGCCGATTCGATGGCCGGGATGATGCCCTCGCGGCGTGAGAGCAGCAGCAGCGCATCCATGGCTTCACTGTCGGTGACGGGTTCGTAGGTCGCGCGCCCGATATCGCTCAGGTAAGCGTGCTCGGGTCCGACGCCCGGGTAGTCCAGACCAGCAGAGATCGAGTGCGATTCGATGGTCTGACCGTCTTCGTCCTGGAGCAGGTACGAGTAGGCACCCTGGAATGCGCCAGGGGTACCGCCGGCGAACGTTGCTGCATGCCTTCCGGTTTCGACACCGTCGCCGGCCGCTTCGTAGCCAACCAGCCGTACCGACAGATCGTCGATGAACGGGTGGAAGATTCCGATTGCGTTGGAGCCGCCTCCGACGCAGGCTGTGACTGCATCGGGCAGGCGGCCGGTCAGTGCCTGAACCTGGACGCGTGTTTCGAGGCCGACCACTCGCTGGAAGTCCCGAACGATGGTGGGGAACGGGTGCGGGCCTGCCGCGGTACCGAAGCAGTAATAGGTGTTGTCCGCGTGGGAAACCCAGTCGCGCAAGGCTTCGTTGATCGCGTCCTTGAGCGTGCGCGAACCGGTCTCGACCGAAACGACCTCCGCGCCGAGCAGGCGCATGCGTGCGACGTTCAGTGCTTGACGTTCGGTGTCGACAGCACCCATGTAGATGACGCACTCGAGACCGAGCAGTGCACAGGCGGTGGCCGATGCCACACCGTGCTGGCCCGCTCCGGTCTCGGCGATGATGCGGGTCTTGCCCATACGCTTTGCCAGCAGAACCTGACCGAGAACGTTGTTGATCTTGTGAGAACCGGTGTGGTTCAGATCTTCACGCTTGAGAAGGATGCGCGCACCGCCGGCGAACTCGCTCATTCGCGTTGCCTCGAAAATCGGCGACGGGCGCCCGGTGTAATCGCGCTGCAAGCGGTCGAGTTCGTTCAAGAACGTGTCGTCCGCTCGAGCCTTTTCGTACTCCGCAGTGACTTCGTCGATAACCGCCATGAGGGCTTCCGGCACATGCCGTCCGCCGTAGACGCCGAAATGGCCTCCGGCGTCGGGATCGTGGGAGCGCTCGGTGAGTCCCGCGCTGGCCGGCGGCAGATTGCCGCCCTTGAATATTGCACCGGAGCCTGGTTCCTGAGTACGTGAAGTCACCCCACCAGTCTGCCCCAACGGTGTCGCTGGTCACCGCCCGGGTGCATCAAAGCACGCCGGGCGGGTGAAGCGATTTATCGAGACGGTTTGGGGCAGGACGGGTGCGCACCTGCATTGACCAGATCTGCGACGGCCTTGCGAGGGTCGCCGCTGGTCACGAGGCCTTCACCGACGAGCACTGCGTCGGCGCCCGCCCCGGCGTACGCCAACAGATCGGCAGTTCCGCGAACACCGGACTCGGCAATCTTGATCGTCTCGGTCGGAAGACCGGGAGCGATGCGACCGAAGGTGTTCTTGTCCACCTCGAGAGTCTTGAGATTGCGGGCGTTCACACCGATCACCTTGGCGCCGGCTTCGAGCGCGCGGTTGGCTTCTTCCTCCGTGTGCACCTCGACGAGGGCAGTCATTCCCAGAGATTCGGTGCGATCGATCAACGAGGCGAGCGCCTGCTGCTCGAGTGCCGCGACGATCAGCAAGATGACGTCGGCGCCGTGAGCGCGAGCCTCGTGAATCTGGTACGGCCCCACGATGAAGTCCTTGCGGAGCACCGGAATGGTGACCGCTTTACGGACTGCGTCCAGGTCGGCCAACGAGCCGTGAAAACGGCGCTCTTCGGTGAGAACACTGATGATGCGTGCGCCACCGGCTTGGTACGCCGCGGCAAGCTCAGCGGGATCGGCAATGTCGGCCAACGCACCCTTTGACGGGCTCGCTCGCTTGACCTCGGCGATGACGCCGATGCTCGATTCCAGAAGTGCTGCTGCAGCATCGAGTGCAGGCGGTGCAGCGGCCGCAGCAGCCTTGACTGCAGCGAAGTCGAGTACGGCTTCGCGGGCGGCGACATCAGCGCGCACCCCGTCGAGAATCGAGTCGAGTACGGTCATCGTGGCCCGAATCCTTTCTGGGCAAGAGCCCGATGTGAGATACGTCATCAGGGTGGTCTCAGCCTAGTGGGACGAAATTTTGCTACTCCGTCGGGGTACCCACGCAGGTGAGGGTTCAGTCTTACTCAGTGGGACGACCCCGGTTTCGCGCCGTTGTCTCCCCCAACTCCGTCGTCCCCGTCAGTCGCTGTCGGGTCCTCTCCGGCGTCGAGCGCATCCCACAACATCCGTTGTGTCACAGGCTCGTCCGATGCGGGTTTGTCTCCCTGACCGAGCTTGGCTGCGGCCTCGCGGCGCGCGGCAGGGTTGTCGTATTTCGACGACAACCCGCCTCGCACTGGAGGTTTGCGCATCAGAAGTACCGCCGCGCCGAGCGCCGCCACCGCTCCGACCAACGCAAGCAAGGCAGGCAATACCGAAACAGTCGTCGAGAGATCTTCCGGGTGACCGGACAACTCGGCCAAGTCCACCGCTCGGTCCGCAGAGGCTCCGGACACCAACAACTGCACTGCCGGAACCGCTACCGCGACGGCGACGAGGGCAACCAACAGTCCGACTACCCGAAGTGCCCAACCTCGCACCGCAAACGACGCCGCGATCGCCGCCAGAAGCGCGAGCGCGAGCGGAGTCATCGCCGCCGCCCAGGTGCTGCCGTCGAGATCCGTCGTCCTCTCCAGCGTCTTGCCGTCGCTCGAGGTCAGATGAACCCACGTCATTCGTGAGCTGCCCCACAGAGCTGCTGCCGACAACGCCAGCAGAAGCGTTCTCGGCACGGCGGTGCCACGAGAAGCGCTTGTAGGCTCCGCTGCACTCGACTCGTTCTCACTCACTGATCGTCACCTCCGATGGTGCGCAGGGTGTGCGCCGACGCAATCGCGCTCAGCACTGCCATCGCCTTGTTGCGGGCCTCGGTGTCCTCGTAGACCGGATCCGAGTCGGCGACGACGCCGGCGCCCGCCTGGACGTATCCGATCCCGTCCTTGATCAATGCCGTTCGGATCGCGATCGCGGTGTCGGCGTCGCCGGCGAAGTCGAGGTAGCCGACGATGCCGCCGTAGATACCGCGCCTGGTCGGTTCCAGTTCTTCGATCAGCTGCATCGCACGGACCTTGGGCGCCCCCGAGAGGGTTCCAGCGGGGAAGCATGCGGTGACGGCGTCGAGAGCGTGCTTTCCCTCGGCCAGATGTCCGGTGACCGTCGATACGAGATGCATCACGTGGCTGTACCGCTCGATGTGCCGGTAGTCGTGCACCTTCACCGTGCCCGGGCGACAGACACGACCCAGATCGTTTCGCCCCAGATCGACGAGCATGAGGTGCTCGGAGTTTTCCTTCTCGTCGGCGAGGAGGTCCTTCTCGAGCAGGATGTCGTCCTCCTCTGTGGCACCGCGCCATCTGGTTCCAGCGATCGGGTGTGTTGTCGCGACGCCCTCGGCGACGGTTACCAGTGCCTCAGGGCTCGAACCGACGATCGAAAACGCCGTCTCTCCATCACCGTTCGGCACGTTGAGCAGATACATGTACGGGCTGGGGTTCGACGCTCGCAGCATCCGGTACACGTCGATCGGTGCTGCAGTGCAATCGATCTCGAATCGCTGCGAGAGAACTACCTGGAATGCCTCGCCCGCTTCGATGTCGCCGATCAACTTGTCGACATCGACACCGAAGCTCTCGGTGGTGCGCTGACGACGGTAGTTCGGAGTCGCTTTCGAAAATGTCGACACCGTCGATTTCGCCGGCGCCGCGAGAGCACGAGTCATCGCGTCCAACCTGGCGACTGCGTCGTCGTACGCCGTGTCGACGCGCTCGTCCGTGCCGTCCCAGTTGACGGCATTGGCGATGAGGGTGATCGCCCCTTCGTGGTGATCGACTGCGGCGATGTCGGCGGCAAGCAGCATGACCATTTCGGGGATCTGCAGGTCGTCGACCGCGGAGTCACCCAATCTCTCGAGGCGCCGCACCGCGTCGTAGCCGAGGAATCCGACCATTCCGCCGGTCAGCGGGGGCAGGTCGGGCAGCCGCTCCGAACGAAGCAGCTCGAGGGTGGCACCGAGCGCGTCGATCGGGTCGCCGCCGGCCGGAGCGCCGGCCGGAACGTTGCCGTACCAGGCCGCCTCTCCGTCCACGACGGTCAGTGCAGCCGGACTCCCGACGCCGATGAACGACCACCGCGACCACGAACGACCGTTCTCGGCCGACTCGAGCAAGAAGGTGCCGGGACGATTGCCGGCCAACTTCTCGTACGCCGAGAGCGGAGTTTCGGAGTCCGCCAACACTTTCCGAGTGACCGGAACGACCCGGTGATCAGCTGCGAGAGCTCGGAACTGCTCCCGGGTCGTGGTGGAATCGGACGCGTCACCGACGATCGCGGTGTCGGATGACCGTGCGGACATGGAGGTGGGCTCGCCGTGCATGGCTCCATCATCCCAGGCTCCCCCATGTGGCCGTCGTGCGCGGGTAACCTCGGCCGAATGAAACCAGGCCAACTCGCTCCCGATTTCTCACTGCCCGACCAGGACGGGACTCCGCGCTCGCTGACGAGCCTGCTCGAGAACGGACCCTTGGTCCTCTTCTTCTACCCGGCAGCCTCGACGCCGGTGTGCACCGCCGAGGCGTGCCACTTCCGTGACCTCGGCAGCGAATTCGCCGCGGTGGGCGCTTCGCGAGCGGGCATCAGCACCGATACGGTCGAAGCTCAGTCCACCTTTGCCACCGCACAATCCTTCGACTACCCCCTACTCGCCGACACCGAGGGCAAGGTAGCCGAACAGTTCGGCGTCAAGCGCGGACTCCTGGGCAAGTTGGCTCCGGTCAAACGCTCGACCTTCGTGATCGACACCGACCGCACCGTCCTCAAAGTCATCTCGAGTGAACTACGCGCCAACACCCACGGAGACCAGGCGCTCGAGTTCCTTCGCAATCGAAGCTGACGTGCCTGGGCACCTGATTCTCTGCGCGATTTAAACCCTCTATGTGACCTGAATCGAGCGCTTCGCAAGCCCCATCCAGAATCCGTCGATCACCTGGGTGGGCACCTGTTCCGGATCGGACGACGCACCGAGCGTGACGAACAACGGGGCGAAGTGCTCGATGGTCGGATGCGCGTACGGCATCCCGGGAGCTTGAGCGCGGAAGTCGATCAAGGAATCGACGTCACCGGCAGCGAACCTCTCCCCTGCCCACACGTCGAATTCCGCCGACCATCCCGGGGCCTGCGCCTCCGGTGACGGATCGCGCAGGAACGGTAGCCCGTGCGTGGTGAATCCGGATCCCACGATCAGTACACCTTGCTCACGGAGTGGCCGTAGGCGCTGTCCGAGATGGAGCAAACGCTCGGGATCGAGGGTTGGCAGCGAAATTTGCAGTACCGGGATGTCTGCGTCCGGGTACATCACCGTGAGCGGCACGTAGGCACCGTGATCCAGGCCTCGATTCGGCTGCTGAACCACGCGTTCGTTGTCCGGCATCAACGCGGCAACCTGGGCGGCGAGTTCCGGAGCGCCGGGAGAGTTGTACTTCGCGCGGTAGAACCTCTCGGGAAAACCACCGAAGTCGTAGATGAGCGGGGTGCCCGTGGTCGTCGATCCGATCGTCAGCGGTGCTGATTCCCAGTGCGCCGATACGACGAGGATTGCCGTCGGCCGCGGAAGATCGCCGGCCCACGCCCCCAACTGGTCGACCCACAACGCGCTGTCCACCAGCGGCGGAGCACCGTGGCTGAGATACAGCGCAGGCATGGTTGTGGTGGACATACGGACTCCTCGGGATAGACATTCGTCGTAAGTTGAAGGTTCAACCTAATATAGAACTCAACACTTGCGTCCCGCAACTATTCCCCGCAGGATTCTTCTGGACATGCGTCTGAGACGCTGTACACAAGCACGCTCCGTGCACGAAGAATGCTCGACCCGAAGGAGAAGTCACCGATGAGTGAACCGACCGCGCAGCCCGACGCGCAGTCTCAGACGAAGTGGCTCACAGCCGAGCAGCAAGAAGCATGGCTGACACTGATCGCTCTCGTGACACGGTTGCCTGCCGCACTCGACACTCAACTACAACGCGATTCGGCACTCACACACTTCGAATACTTCGTACTCGCGGCACTCTCGGACGCCCCCGAGCACAAGCTCCAGTTGTCGGTACTGGCCCAGCGCGCGAACGCGTCCCTGTCCCGCCTCTCGCACGTGATCACGAAGATGGAGAAGGCCGGCTGGGTGAAACGGGAAGTCATTCGTGGCAGCCGCGGCTCCAACGCAGTGCTCACCGACGAGGGAATGGCAAAGGTGGTCGCGGCCGCACCGCCGCACGTCGCCTCAGTTCAAGGTCTCCTCTTCGAGGGCCTCGACGATCGCCAGGTCGCCCAGCTTTCGTCGTTGGGTACAGCAATGCTCACCCAACTGGACAAGGGAATCGCCGCCGGACTCGGCAAGGCCTGACCACATCCCCGAGACGAGCGACTGATGATCAAGACGGCAGCTTCGCGAGGTCGAGAGCAGCCAAGTGACTGAACAGCATGCTCGCTCCGATCGGGTTTCCACCGCCGGGGTACGTAGTCCCGCTGGCCGCTGCCATCGTGTTCCCCGCCGCGTACAACCCGGCAATCGCCGTACCGTCGGCTTTGAGCACCCTCCCGGTCGCGTCGGTGCGTAGACCACCTTTGGTCCCGAGGTCGGAGATGTCGAACGCGGCAGCGTGAAACGGCCCTTGGTCGATCGGTACGAGCGGCGAAGCCCCCTCGGAGAAGGCGCGGTCGTACGCAGTGTCTCCTCGACCGAAGTCCGTGTCGACGCCAGTCGCCGCAAACGCGTTGAATCGCTTCACGGTCTCCACCAGTTCCGCTGCGGGAACATCGATCTGGGCAGCGAGGTCTTCGAGTGTCTGTGCACTCTTCCACAACCCCGCAGCCACATACTGCTCCGTCTGGGCCATGGGTACGTTGGGCGCCTTCACCGGCGGCACTGCGCCTTCTCTGTTGTCGTAGATCATCCAGTACGGCGTGGTTACTTTCCCTGCCCGCATGTGTTCGATGACGGCGCGACCCAAGCGGTCGTACGGCGCTGATTCGTTGACGAATCGACGACCGTCGTCGTCCACGAAGATTCCGCCGGTGAACCACAGCGCAAACGCGGAGCGCCCATCTGGATGGGTGAGTCCCGGCGACCACCAGGCCTCGCCCATCAGGTCGGTGTCGGCACCCGCGGCGACCGCCGCCTGGTGCGCCTTCCCGAGGTTGCCGGGGCAGCCCATCGTGTCGAGAGCGGATCCGGGGACACCGAATTCGGCACGCATGGTCTCGTTCTGCTCGAATCCACCGGCGGCGAGGATCACTCCTCTGCGTGCCTGAATGGTTCGACGCCGACCATCTCGGTCGACGACGGCTCCGACCACCACTCCGTCCTCGACAACCAGTTCCTCGAGAGTGGTCTTCAGGTCCATGGTGGCGTTCGGGAGTTCCGCAAGAGCCAACAGGAATCGACCGATCAACGACTGGCCGCCGACGAGGTACTTCGGCAACTTCTCCCCCAGACGTTCCGTCGCCAGCGGCGAACGAAGCGAATCACGAAGCGCACCAAGCTTGTTCGCGTTCATCGGCTTGGGAACAATGTGCCGTCCGCTCGCTCGAGCCTTGGGCTCTTCACCGAAGTAGTCGGGCCACGGCAGTATCTGGAACTCGAAGTTCGAGTCCTCTTCGAGGTAGTCGATCAACCCGGCGCCACCTCGAACGTAGGCTTCCTGAACGTCGGCGGGCGTACGATCACCCACCACTGATCGGTAGTACTCCAGCGCATCCTCGATGGTGTCGTCGTCCCCGCCCCGACGAAGAACGGCGTTGCACGGGAACCACATCCCGCCGCCGCCCGAGTACGCCGTTGTTCCGCCATACCTGTCGGTCGCTTCGATCACAATGACGTCGAGGCCTTCGCGGGCTGCCGTGTACGCGCCGGTGAGTCCACCGCCTGACCCCACAGCGAGTACGTCGCACGTCTCGTCCCACTTCGTCATAATCAGCCTCTCCGATTCTGGGCACAATTTCCGAACATGTTCTAGAAATCGTTCTAACACATGGACTTAGCGATCGCGGGGGTTCGAAATTCTGTCCCACCGAGCGGGAGCGAGACATGACGCCGAGCGGGAGCGAGACATGACGCCGAGCGGGAGCGAGAACGAGCGGAGATAGCGCACACTTTGCCCGCACGGGTCCGATCCCGTAGTGTCTGGACACATGTCTGGTAAGACCAAGTTCGAGTCCACTCGCCGCCGACTGACCCAGCAGCAAGCCGAAACCGTCGATCGATTGACCGCGGCAGCGATCACGGTCCTGCGCGACAAAGGGTTTGCCGATCTGACTGTGCGAATGGTGGCAGCGGAAGCCGGTGTCGCCGCGGCTACGGCGTACACCTATTTTTCGTCCAAGAGTCACCTTGTGGCAGAACTGTTCTGGCGCCGACTCGACGCGGTACCTCACGAGCCCTCCCCCGAGGCGGAACGAGAAGCGCAGGTCTGCTCGGTCCTTCGAAGCGTCGCACTCCTCGTTTCCGACGAACCGGAGCTGGCCGCGGCCGTGACCACGGCGATGATGGGCAATGATCCCGACGTCGAACACCTCCGCGGACGTATCGGCAAGAACATCCGCGAGCGGCTCATCGAGGCGCTGGGGCCGTCATACGATCCCGACGTACTCGAAGCACTCGAAATCTCCTGGTCCGGAGCGCTTGTTCGAGCCGGCATGGGTTACGAGTCCTATTCGCAGATCGCAGACCGGCTCGAAGTCACTGCCAGGCTGATCATGGCGGGTCGCGACAACCTCCACTAGACCGGAGTCATGGCACTCACCAACCATGTTCCCTCGACTCGATCGAGCGTCACCTCGACTCGGCTCGACGTCGACGCAGGTGCCGGTTGCGCGGCACTCGTCGTGATCTGATCGACGAACACGAGCACTTCTGCGCGGTCCGCAGCAACGGAGAGCACACCGACATCGACGACTCGGGCTTTCGTGCTGATTCCCTGCTCCTTCGACTGTGGGGCAACTGTTTTCGATCCGAATTCGGTGAAACTGTCCTGAAACGATCCGCCGGCGCCTTCGGCCGCTCGTGCGAGGTCGTCGTCGACGGTATCGCTGTTGTAGCTCAAGAGCTTCTCGACGAGCATCGGCGCCACACCGATCACCTCGGCACGTGCGGTTTCGGCTGCTGCCGAACGGTGGTGACTCCAGAGCAGAGTCCCGCCGGCTCCCACCAAGATCAGCGCTGCAAACGCCAAGACCACGCGCTTCACGGGACGAACTCCACACTCGACATCAGTACCCGACCGTCGACCTCTTCGACACCGACGCGAAGACGGTAGGTTCGCGCCGAAGACTCTCCCGCTGAATTGGCGACCTGAGCAGAGGCGGCGATCAGTACCACCCCCGAGGTTCCGGATTCCGATGCCAACGCTGCGGTGTCGACACGACCGTCGGAATCGACGGCAAAATCACGGATGGACGCGACGAACGCAGATTCGCCGGACTTCAGTTCGTCGGCAAAGGCTCCCGTACTCAGGGCCTGTAGCGTCGCGAGATTCTCGTCGACTGTGGCGGAGTGAACGTCGATCAGAGCGAGGGCTCCTGCGACCGCACCGTCGACGTACTCTTGACGCTGGGACTCTCGCGCGCGGTCCGATCGAACTGCCAGAGCACCGAAGACCACAACGACGCTCAGCGCCGCGAGTGCAATCCAGACGAGGGCAGTGAGTACACCGCGCTTCCCTCCGACCGGATCCAGCACCTCACCTCTCAGCGATTCGTCGGCGTCAGCAACTGTTGCCACGGCTCACCCTCCCCCGGACCGGAGTCAGCCGGAGCCAACTCCGTGTGTCGATAGTCGACTCCGTCAGGCCCGGTGTACAACTCGCCGGGCGCATTGGTCCCCGACGGCACGTACGCTTCGGGGCTCCGGCAGATCTCCGGGCTCGGTGCTCGTTTGCCCGGTACCTCCATACAGGGAATGTTCCGAGATCCACGAACGGCGAAGACCGAGTTCTGTGGCACTTTGCAGTACAGATCAGCCGGGGTGTCCGGCACACTCGTCTGGGTCGGGTCCCGTCGCTGATCGGCCGGAAGGTAGCCGGTCGAGCACGCCGCAGGGTCCTGCGCTTGGAGATGGAAGTTGACGTTCGCGGCGCCGTCCACCTGCCCGCGTTGGACAACGGTTTCCTGTGCCGCGACCAGTGGCGGCAAGATGACGAGCACCTGCTCCAACCCGGCGTTGTACGTCAAAGCCACCTGAGCGGTGCTGGTGAAATTGGCAAGCAGCACAGGCAAAGTGGGTTTGAGGCCTTGAAACAGCAGGTCGGCTTCAGTCGCGAAGCCCGGTCCGGTCTCGAGGATATTGCGCACGGACCCGTCGGCGATCTCCAACTGTCCACTGAGTTGAGCGACGCTGGACGCCCACTGGCGAATCTGATCGCCCGTCACCACCTGGGTCTGCAGGAGCGGATCCAACTGCTGTACGAGCGTCGTGGCCGGGGTTGTGGCAGCAGACATCTGATCGACGAACGAGGTGGTCGAATCCAGCAGACGAGCCAGGTCCTCTCCCCTGCCACCGAATGCTGCCGCGGACTCGTCGATCACCGACCGCAACTTGTCCTGCGGTACCGATGCGAGCATCGCCTGCGCCTGATCGAGGACCGGTCCGATCTCGGTCGGGATCGTGACAGCGTCGGGGCCGATCACGTCTCCGTCGGCCAGAAACGGTCCGTCCGCGGTTCTCGGTTGCATGTCGACGTATTGCTCGCCGATGGCCGACACACTTCGCACCGCTACTGCGAGCCCGCTGGAGGGAACGGGAACCGCACTCTCCAAAGATAATTCGGCGCGTACCACTCCCGGAGACAGACGCACCGATCTGACCTGACCGATGGTGTCGCCGCGATAGGTCACGTTCGCGTTCCGATACAGGCCACCGGCGTCGGGCAGTTCGACTGTCACCGAATAGCGCCCGATTCCGAGCATGGTCGGAACTCTCAGGTACGAGATAGCCGCTGCGCTCATGCCTATCACCGCCAGGATCGCGAAGATCGTCAATTGCCTTCGCACCAACTTCGTGAGAATCATCGTCCACCTCCCTGGGCGGGCTGCGCTGTGCCAAGTGGGCCGGGCTGCCCTGTGCCGAGTGGGGCGGTCAAGGGATCGACCAGTATTCCGTTCTCCACGGGGGTTTGCGGCGCCCCGAACGGCGTACCGAAGCCGAGACCTGACTGGAGGCGATTACTCGTGAGGTCGATCAGCGCCCACAGATTGGTGTAATCGCCGCGCATTCCGTCGTCGATGGTCGTCTGGGGGAAGGGGAAGGTACTCAGGTTGCCCAAATTGTTGATCAGGTCCGGTCCTGTTTCGACCACCTTCTGCAGCGTCGATTCCAAGGCGCTCAAATTGGCTTTCAAATCGTCGCGGGTCCGGTCGACCAGATCGGTCCCGACGTCCCCGAACCTGCCGACCGCATCGAGGGCGGTGGTCAGGTCGACGCGTTGGGCGCTGAGTTCCGCCAAGGCCGGATCAAGGGTCTCCAACGCCTCACCGAGAACGTCTCGCTGAGCCGTGATCTCGCCGGCGAAGACGTCGAGATTCTCCATGGTCGTGACCATCGCATCACGTTGGCGGTCGAGTGTTTCGGTCACGGTATCCATCTGACTCAGCAGGTCGCGCGCCGCGTCGGTCCGTCCGCCGAGCGCCGTGTTCAGCTCCGTGGTGATGCTGTGAATCTGAGCGAGCCCGCCGCCGTTGAGGACCAATGACAGTGCCGTCAACGCTTCCTCGGTGGTGGGATAGACACTGGCCGATGCAAGGGGAATCACGGATCCTTCCGACAACCGCCCTTCCGGCGCCACCTCGGTGGGCGGCGCGAGCGCGACGTGTTTGGATCCGAGCAGACTGGTTTGGCCGATCTTGGCAGTCGCGTTGGCGGGCAGCGACACCGAGCCGTCGAGCGCAACCGTCACCCGTGCGTGCCAGTTGTCGGTCTCGATCGCACTGATACTTCCGACTGTCACGTCGTTGACCATGACCGGAGAGTTGGGACTGATCGACGTGACGTCCGGCATCTCGATCACGACCGAGAAACTTCCCTCACCGCGGCCGGCCGCGCCCGGCAGCGACACCGAATTCAGCCCGCTCCATTGACAACCCGTCAGAACGAGCACGGCGCTCGCCGCCACACACACTGTTCCCCACCGGCGGCCAGTCATCGTGATCCTGTCGACGGCATGAGCAAGCCGGTCAGATCAGACGCCACCGGTACCGTCGGAAAGCCCAAGGCGCCAGTCGGTTCCAGATCAGGCTCGCTGTACACCAGTTGGTCCGGAAGAGCGCCGAGCGCCCGGGTCGGATTGATGCTCAGGTCCGGGTAGTTGGCCTTGATCGTGTTGAGCAACGGGCCGAGGTATTCGATGCACAAATCCGCGCCCTTCTTCGAGGTGTCGTTGGCCAGGCCGGCGATTCCGCCGCAGATCAAGTCGATCGGGTTGCCGACGTTCTGGAATGCGGGCACACCCACCATCGCTCCTTGGGCCGGCCGGTAGACGTTGTAGTAGTTCGACAACGCTGTCGGAGCCAGATGCAGTACCTTCTCGAGGCCTGCGCGCTTGTCGACCAGTACCTGGGACACGTCGGCCAACTTCGCGATCTGCTCCGTCAAGCCGGTTCGGTTCTGTTCGACGAACCGCTGTACGTCGACGACGGCGGCGTCCAGATCGGCGAGAGCCGGAGCCAATTGCGTCCGGCTCTCGGCGAGCACACTCGAGACATTTGCCAGTCGTCCTTGGAACTGAACGATCTGTTCGTCGCTTGCGGCGAGTGCGGTCGTGAAGGTCTGCAGGCCGCGGATGGTGCCGAACAGATCGGCTCCGCCTTCGTCGAGTGTGCTCATAGCCTCCGAGAGTTCGGTCACCGAGCGCCCCAGCGCTTCCCCGTTGCCGGCCAGTGCGGATCCGGCACCGTCAAGGAAGTTGGCGGCGGGACCGCGATCGTCCCCGACGGGACCCAAAGCATCGGCAGCCCGGCCCAGCTGTTCCTTGATCTGGTCCCACTCGACCGGGACGGCCGTTCTGTCGAGTGGGATCTCCGCACCGTCATTCAGTGCGTCGGCGCCGTCCGTCACCGCCGGCGTCAACTGCACGAAGCGGGCCGAGACCAGCGACTGGGCAACGATCACCGCTTTCGCGTCCTCGGCGACGGGAACCTCGCGCGCCAATTTCAGTTCGACGCGCATTCGATCTCCCTGTGGGGCGATCGCGGTGACGCGGCCGACGTCGACTCCCACGACACGAACGTCGTCACCGACATACAGACCGGTCGTCGAGGTGAAGTAGGCCGTCACGTTGTAGTAGCGCAGATGTTGCACCGCAAGGTATCCCGACACGACGACGATCGCCGCACCGATGACGCTTCCACCAACGACGGCGATTCGACGCCAGTTCACCGGTTTGCGAACTCGTAAGGCACCCATCATCGAACCTCCGGAATCGGTAGCGGCGCAGGTGGTAGCCCGAACATCGCGTTGATCAACGGTTGGGTGTATTGCGCTGGCACCAGGTTCTGAACGTAGGCGTAGTAGAAGGGGCCGCTGGCCACGGTGTCACCGAGCGTGCCCACGTACGTACCGAGACCGTCGATTCCCTGAGAAAGGTTGTCCTTGTTGTTCTGCAGAATTCCGACAACCGTGTCGAGTTTGCCGAGGACCGGCTGCAATTGCGCCTCGTTGTCGTGGACGAGTCCGCTCAGCTGGGTCGACAACGCCGAGATGTTCGTGATCACTTCCCCCAGCGCCGCCTGTCGCCGATCCAGTTCTCCCAACAAGGCGTTGCCGTCGACGAGTAGCGCGTTGACCTGTGGTCCACGCTCGGCCAGCGTCCCGGCGACGTCGTTTGCATCGGACAGCAAGGTGCGCAACATGTCGTCGCGTCTATTGACGCTGTCGGAGATCCGTGCGACACCGTCCAGCGCCGGCCTCAGGTTCGGCGCACTGTCGGACATCACCTGCCCCACTGCGTCGAGCGATTCGGAGAGTTGGTCGAGATCGATGTCCTCGACCGTCGTGGTGAGGTCACCGAGCACGTCGGGCAGCGAGTACGCCGATCTTGTTCGCTCGACCGGGATCTCGCCGCCGACCGCGATCCTTCCCGGACCGTCCAGATCGAGCGATACCGCTCGCTTGCCGAGCAACGACATCGTGGTGACGGCCGCCGATGTGCTTTCTCCCAAACCGATCGAGCCTTCCAGTGTGAAATCCACGCGCGCAAGTCCGTGCTCGACCTCGATCCGATCCACCGTTCCGATCTTCACTCCGGCGGCGTTGACTTCGTCTCCCGGCGCGAGACCGCTGGCGTCGGCGAACACCGCGCTGTACCCGACACCCGATTTCAGGAACTGCAGATTCTGATACTGGAGCGATGCCAATACGACGGCGGCCGTGACGACCAATCCCACGACCCCCACGCGTACGGCCTGGCTCTGTGCCATCTCTCTCATCGTGGTGCGCACCTTCCGGTCGTCTGATCCACCAGGTCGACAGTGAGCGGCGTACCGTCGGCACCGTCGACCTTCAGTGCGATTCCGCACAGATAGAAGTTGAAGAACGACCCGTACGAGCCGACTCGGATCAGCTGCTTGTAGTTCGAGGGCATGGACGCGAGAATCCGATCGAGCTCACTTTGTTGCTCGATCAGCGGATTCAGGCTTGCGTCCAGCTTCGACAGGTTTCCCGCGATGTCCGGGCGAACTCCGGCGAGGAGATCGGCGAAGGCGCCTGATGCGGTGTTCACACTCTCGACGGCAGTCCCGATCATCTCCCGGTCCGCCGCGAGCCCGCTGACCAGCTGTTGTAGGTGATCGAGAGTGTCACTGAACTGACCACCGCGGCTGCGCAATTCGCTGAGCACACCGTCGAGGTTGCCGATCACTCGACCGATCAGTTGGTCGCGGTCTGCGAGAGTGTTCGTAATCGATCCGGTGTGCACCAGCACCGATGCCACAGTTCCGGACTGGCCTTGAAACACCTCGAGCAAGGACATCGACAACGCGTTGACCTGCTCCGGGTCCAGGGCTTGAAACAGCGGCTTGAAACCACCGAGTAGCGCATCGAGGTCGAGTGCCGGTGCGGTGCGATCGACGGGGATGCTCTCGCCCTCCGGTTGCGGTTCCGCGATCCCCGGATCGTCGAGCAGTTCGAGGTATCGATTACCCACCAGATCCTGATATCGAACAGCGGCCCTGGTCGATACGGTCACGGTGTCACCCGTATCCACACTGAAACTCACGTGGGCACGGTGATTCCCACCGAATTCGACGGAGCCGACAGAACCGACCGGCACACCGGCGATGCGCACCTTGTCGCCGGCTCTGAGCCCGGAGGCGTTGACGAACTCCGCCGAGTACGACCTCGCGTCGCCACCCCGCAGCTGGCCGAACACGAGGATCAGCCCGGCGTTGACGAGGATCATCACCAGAACAAAAATTCCGAACTTGACGGTGTACCCACGAACTTTCATCGGATCTCCGTCCCGAACAGGTAGCTCATCAGATCCGGGACCGTGTTCATCGGTTGCCCACCATTCGGCTGACGCTCGGGCGCAAACGGATTCACCCCGGTATCGGTCACCAGGTACGGCGCATTGACGTTCGGATCACGCAAAGGGAGACCCATACACTGCGGACCGCCGGTTGCCGCCACCTTGGGCAGGTCGTCGGGATAGCGGTACGGTTCGGTTCCGGCAATCAGACCTATCGACATCTTGATGCCCGGTTGACCGTTGTAGGCGCCGTCGCCGATCCGCTTGCTCTCCTGCAGACCGTGGAACATACAGGGAATCACCGGGGAGTATTCCTCGAGCAGAGCGGTCGTCGGACGTAGCAGGGAAAGAACGGTGTCGACGCCGTCGGCGTTGGCTCCCAGTACGTCCTCGCCGGTGCGGGCCAGCCCGATCACGTTGAGCAAGAGGAGATCAAGATTCTGCTGCTCGTCGAGAACAGTGGATCCCGTCGTCGTGAGCGAGTCGAGCGTGTCCATCAAGTCGAGAACAGCGTCGCGGTAGGTCTGTGTGACGGCTGGCAGGTCAGTCAACACATGATCGAGAGCCTCACGTGCAGTGTTGAATTCGAGCAAGGAGGAATCTGCTTGTTCGAGTGCGACCCCGAGCCGTTCGCCGCGTCCTTGCAGAGCAGTCGAGAGGGCACCCAATGTCGAATCGAGTTTGCCCGGGTCCACTGTCCGGAGCACGGTGGTGAGTTTCTCGAACACCGTGTTCAGCTCGACGGTCAACCGGGATGCGTCGATCGTCGCCCCGGCGGCAAGTCGCGCGTTACTCGGCTGCTCCGGCGAGGACAGGCTGACGAACTTCGCGCCGAAGGCCGTGTTCGACGTGATCGCCACATCCACGTTTGACGGAATCGACTCGAGCGCTTCGGGATCGATCGACAACGACAGTTGCGCGGTGGCGTCGTCAGTCGGCGTGATGGACTCCACCGAGCCCACGGTCACCCCGGCCATCTTCACCCGCGCGCCCGGATCCATCACGAGCCCCGCGCGCTCCGCGATCACCGTGATCGGGACGCGAGCGACAAACACCTGGTTGAAAGACGCGACCGACAAAGCGATGACCCCGACGATCGCCGCAGCCAAGCCCAGAGCAGCCAACTTGTAGCCGTATCTGTGCACGCAGTCCCCCTAACCGGACAGATTGAAGTTGCCGGAACCGCCGTAGAGCGCGAGTGAGACGAGCAGGGTCACCGCCACGACGCAGATCAGCGAGAGCCGAACCCCGCGGCCCACTGCAGTTCCCACGCCCGACGGTCCCCCGGACGCGTTGTATCCGTAGTACGTGTGGATCAGCATCACCAGTAGTGCCATCACGAGCACTTGAACGAAGGACCATGCGACATCGACCGGATCGAGGAACGTCGTGAAGTAGTGGTCGTAAAGACCGGAGGACTGACCGAACAGCACGACCGTGGTGAACCTTCCGGCCAGAAAAGATCCTACGAGCGCCAATGAGTACAGCGGCAAGATCGCGATCATCCCTGCGGTGACGCGGGTGCTGACGACGTACGGGACCGAACTGATCGCCATCGATTCGAGGGCGTCGATTTCCTCACTGATGCGCATGGCACCGATCTGCGCGGTCGAACCTGCGCCGATCGTGGCCGACAGGCCGATTCCCGCGATGACCGGCGCAGCGATACGAACATTGATGAAGGCGGAGAAGAATCCGGTGAGCGCTTCGACTCCGATATTTCCCAGTGAGCTGAAACCTTGGATCGCAATGGTGCCGCCCGAGGCGAGAGTCAAAAATCCTACGACCGCAACCGTGCCGCCGATCACTGCCAAAGCTCCGGTGCCCATGCTGATCTCGGCTACCAGCCTCAACACTTCTTTCGGGTGTTTGCGAATTGCCCACGGGATGTGAGCGATGGCGCGCGCGAAGAAGACAGCTTGTCGCCCGACGTCGTCGATCGAGCGTGACGTTCGAGCCACCCGCGCCCGCGTGCGTCCGAACTTGCCGATTTGTGCCAGCGAATCCGACAGCGTCACCTCGATCACCCCGCCGTCAATCGGATGCCGACCGCGGTGACGATGGTGTTGACGACGAACAACGCCATGAATGCGTACACCACCGTTTCGTTGACGGCCTCCCCCACGCCTTTCGGCCCACCCCGTACCGACAGTCCGCGATAGCAGGCCACCAATCCCGCCAGCATCCCGAACAGTGCAGCTTTGACCATCGACAACGCCACCTCGGGCAGGCCGGTCAGCAACGTGATTCCCTCGACGAAGGCGCCAGGGTTCACTCCCTGGAGAAACACCGAGAAGGCGTAACCGCCGGCGATGCCGATGACGCAGACGAGTCCGTTGAGCAGCAAAGCCACCACGGTCGACGCGACCACCCGAGGAATCACCAGCCGAGTGATCGGATCGATCCCGAGCACCTCCATGGCGTCGATCTCTTCACGAATCGTTCTCGATCCCAGATCGGCGGCGATGGCTGTCGCGCCCGCACCTGCCACGATCAGCACCGTCACCACCGGACCGACCTGAGTCACGGCACCGAGCGCGGCCCCGGCGCCGCTGAGGTCGGCGGCACCGATTTCGCGGAGAAGGATGTTGAGGGTGAAACTCACCAGGACCGTGAACGGCACGGCTACCAACACTGTCGGCACGATCGACACCCGGGCGATCGTCCAACTCTGCTCGAGAAACTCCTGCACCTGAAAGCGGGTGCGGAACAAGCCCACTGCGACATCGGCGCCCATCCGGTAGAACTGGCCGAGTTCGCGCATCGGGCCCGCAAGTGCAACTCTTCCGCTGTACACGTCAATGCCCCGAAGGACATGACGTGGAGTTGCCGTAGTCGACCTTGAATTCCTTGATCCCGTTGAGCCAACCGGACGAGAGCCTGCTCGGATCGCCGAGCTTGCTGATGTCGGGCATGTGATCGGCGATCTTGCCGAAGATCAGATCGACCTCCATTCTGGCCAGGTTGGCGCCGACGCAGTAGTGCGGCCCGGTTCCTCCGAACGCGAGGTGCGGGTTCGGGTCTCGGGTGATGTCGAAGACGTCGGGGTTCCCGAAGACGGTTTCGTCGAAGTTCGCCGAGCCGTAGAGCAGTACGACGCGCTGCCCCTTCGCAATCGCAGTGCCGGCAATCTGTGTGTCCACCACTGCTGTTCGTTGCATCGACGTCAGTGGCGAAGCCCAGCGGATGATCTCGTCCGCGGCGGTGCGCGGACGCTCGCGCTTGTACAGTTCCCACTGATCCGGATGCTCGAGAAATGCCATCATGCCGAGTGTCGTTGCGTTTCGCGTCGTTTCGTTGCCCGCGACAGCCAACATGATGACGAAGAAACCGAACTGTTCCGGGGTGAGTTTCTGCCCGTCGATGTCGGCATGCACCAAGCGCGAGATGATGTCGTCGAGCGGTTCCTCCCGTCTCGCCTCAGCCAGTTGATAGGCGTAGCCCAATATCTGCGCCGACGCCATCCGAGACTCGCCGGCGAGTGACTCGTCGTCGTATCCCGTCATCTGATTCGACCATTCGTACAGCTGACGGCGCCCGTCCTGCGGTACACCGATCAGCTCCGAGATCGCCTGCATGGGTAACTCGCTGGCGACCTGGCTGACAAAATCACCGCTACCTTCCGCCACGGCAGCCGACGCTATGTCTTCTGCCCGCGCTTCCAACCCGGCCCGCATCGCTTCCACCGACCGCGGAGTGAACAAGCGTGCCACCAACTTGCGCAGCTGTGTGTGCTCAGGGGCGTCCTTGTTGATGAGGACGTGTTTCGTCGCCTCCAACTCCTCCGCCGAGATGTTGTCTTCATGCCGCGGAATGCAGCCGTTGACGTTGCTCGAGAACTCCTCGCTGCGCAACGAGACGTCGCGGACGTCTGCGTGGCGGGAGACAACCCAACAACCACCGTCGTGAAATCCGCCGGTACCCGGTTCCTGGGCGTTCCACCAGACCGGAGCGCATCGTCGTAGTTCGGCGAACTCGGCAAGCGGGACGCGCTCGCCGTACAGATGTGGGTCGGTCACGTCGAACCCGTCGGGAAGGTCGATCTCAGGCATTGCAGATGCTCCTTTACGGATGGGTGCCGGGTGCCGGGTGTTGCGTGTGAGCGCTAGTCGATCCGGTGGACCGGGTCGCGGTTCTGTGAGAACTCCTTGGCCCAGCGGTAGTCCGGCTTGCCGCTCGGCGCTCGAACGACCTCGTCGGCGATCCAGAAGGAACGCGGAATCTTGTAGCCGGCGAGGTGACTGCGGGCGTGCTTCTCGATGGATTCGAAATCCGGTTCCACACCGTCGCGGATGCGAAGCACTGCCGCCACCCGATTGCCCCACCGCTCGTCCGGAACACCGATCACTGTCGCATCGTAGATGTCGGGATGGGCCTTCACCACGGCTTCGACTTCTTCCACGAAGACCTTCTCGCCGCCGGTGTTGACCACCATGTTTCCCCGTCCGAGGAGGGTGACCGAGCCGTCGTCCTCGATCCGCGCCCGGTCTCCGGTCACCACTGCCCGTGCGCCGTTCACCTCGCGGAATATCTCGGCCGACTTCACCGGATCCTTGTAGTAGCCGAGTGGAACGTTTCCGAGTTTCGCCAGCCATCCTTCGGCGCCCGAGCCCGGCTCCAACACACGGTTGTCGTCGTCGACGACGACCGTGAATCTGTTGGCACCCACTTTGGGTCCGCCACGCTGCTCGAGCCCTTTGGTTGCGAATCCGATTCCGCCGAAGCCTGTTTCGGACGATCCAACCGAATCGGAGATCATCAGATTCGGAAAGACGTCGAAGAACGCATCTTTGACCGATCCGGAGAAGAGCGCAGCGCCAGAGGCGAGCACAGCCAGGCTCGACCCATCCGGTTGCAATTCGTGATGGGCTTCGACCAGTGGACGGCCCATGGCGTCGCCGGTGATGACCATGACCTGCGGCCGATACTCGGCGACGACTTTCCAGACCTGTGCCGCATCGAACTTCGGTTCGAAGATGACGGTGTTTCCGGAGAACAGAGCGTTGAACGTCGGCATCAGTGCCGAAGTGTGGATCAGCGGTGGAAGCATGCACCACCGCATCGGTTCGGCTGCCGCGGCGCCACCGCGCGACTGCTGGTACTCGTCGGCGATCGGCTCACCCGAATAGAAGTCGTAACCGCCGGCCAATACGCGCCAGATGTCTTCCTGCCGCCAGACGACGCCTTTCGGTCGTCCGGTTGTTCCGCCGGTGTAGAGAACGTAGACGTCATCGCCGGAACGCTCGGGAAATGCATGTTCACCTGTGCGAAGCGAGGATTGGTTGCCGAGCGCATCCTCGTACGCCACTGCCCCCGGAATCGACGGTTCGTTCCCGAGAGCGAGTTCGTCCGCCGCCTCGATCACGTACTTGACCCGCGGCGTGGCCACCAAGGCCTCGGCGACCCGCTCAGCGAAACCACGATGGAAAACCAACGCCGTGAGATCCGCGTTCTCGTACAGGTAAACCAATTCGTCGCTCGTGTAGCGGTAGTTCACCGTGATGGGAACGCCGCGGATCTTGAAGGCCGCGAGGACAGCAACCATCGCCTCGATCGAGTTGTGCAGCTGAATACCGATGTGCGAACCGACACCCAACCCGACGGACTGGAAGTAATGCGCCAATCGGTTGGCCCGCTCGTCGAGCTCACGGTATGTCACCTCCTCGCCGGAAACGATCAGCGCGAGGCGATCGGGCATCACATCGACGGAATGCTCGAACAGGTCTGCAAACGTGTACGCCATAGGTTGAGTCCTTCGGGTTCGGCCGGTCAGACGACGAAGAGAGGCAAGGGGATTCCGCGATCTTCGAATACGAATGCCGCGCCGGTACTGACCTTCGTGATGGCGACTTCGACGCATTCCGGAGCGGGAGCCTCGGTGATGTCGACGGCCAGAAGAAGCCCCGCGGCATCTTCGGCCACCACTCTCACGGTGAAGTGCGGATTCACGCCGCGGACCAAAGCTTGGAGAGGATCAAGGTGCTCGCTGCCGAGCAAGGTCGGCCAACCGCCGTCGCGGTCGACAAGAGCTTCTCGCGAGATCCGCAGCTCCAGAGCACCGCCGTCCTGTCGAATCTCGCTCTCCACATACTGCTTCGGATTCAGCAAGGGATGCACGGACAGGACCAATGCCAACGATTCCAGCGTCGAAGGAAGCCCGAGCGCATCTCGAATACGCTGTGCCGCAACTCCCGCGATTCCGGTCAATTGCTTTCGCGTGATCTCGCGAGCCTTGTCTTCGTCGGCACGGCGGCGAACCGCTGCCAGAAAGCCCAACGCCAACAGATGATGCTGCACGCAGATCTCCTCTGCGATACGAACCAAGGCTGATCGCGAGAAGTCGGAAAACCTCAGGTCGGACAACAACGGACCCGAGTAGTCCGCCCTGCCGTCCCCACCGTGATCGATCGGGCTCAGCTCGACCGTCACCGCGGCGGTGCGTCCGATCTGCTCGGTGTGCGCGGTCATCACGGGAGGCGTGTGCGACGGGTCGATGGAAACGGTCCAGGCGCAGTGCGGATGTCGGTCGGCGGGCCTGCGCGGTGGTCGGTGAATCGGCCGGATCTGGGCGCGCGGGTTGGTCGCGATGGCCGTTGCATCGAAAGTCGGATCCTCGATGTCGTGACACATCGAGGTCACGAACTCATCGCCCAACGGCTCGACGTCCATGAGTGCTCCGCAATGATCGAGCCAGAATTCACCGTGCAGCGGATCGTCGACCCGGTATCGAAAGTCCATGAACTGTGGCGGAGCGCCGATGTCGAGTTGTAATCCTTTGAAGATCGTCACGACGTCGTCGCCCTCGTATCCGAGAGCCTTCTGCATGCGGCGGGTGTACCAGGGGCTGGCCGATTCCCACTCCTCGACGGCCACCTGTGCCATACCCTCGCGCCCGAATTCGACGATCAGATGCGCCATGCCCGAGCGGTCGATGAGTTGCCCGCACAGGAGCAACTCGGGCACCAGCACGGCAAGGTCGCGCTGCGAGAGTGCCTCGAAGGAATCGCGCACCGACATAGGACTCACCACAGCGAAACCGGCGCGGTGCCCACCGGATACCAGCCCGGCAGCGGGTTGCCCGAGATCGATCGCTGGATCCGCCCCTGCATCCCCTTCGAGAGAGCATTGTTGCCGATCATCTCCATGAACAATGCCGACACGTTCCCGAAATCGAAGAAGTCACGCTGCCAGGACCATTGGAAATCCCCGCCGTAGCGGAACCAACTACCACCGATACCGTAGACGGAGTAGTTGCTACCGTCCTCACGCTTGGCATCGGAAATCTGCTTCCACAAGCCGATCACGTTTCCGCTACGGTCGTCGATCACAAAGTCTTGATACGGATACTCCCAGCCTTCGAGGCCCTTCATCTCGAGACCGAGCGCGACTTCACGAATCTCCTCGCGCCCCACCGCCATGAAATCCTGCTTGGGGCCGTAGTTCCACCCGTACGTGGCGTCCTCGGTATACATGTCCGCCAACGGTTTCCAATCGCCGGCGGCTTCGGCCTTTTTGTTCGCCTCGATCCAGCGTTGGACCATCTCGTCGAGCTCTGCGCGGTCGAAACCCGTCATCTGAACTTCCTCCCTCGAGCACATGAATTCGCTGCAATCAATCGACAATTCTCAGGGCGCCGGTCGGGCAGTACCTGACCGCCATCTCGGCTTCACCGCGGAGCGACTCGGGTGGGTCGGAGTCCAGAAGACTGACCTTCCCCCGCTTCGGGACGACAAAGATCTCCGGTGCCTCCAGCTCGCATGCCGCATGGCCTTGGCACAGGTCGAGGTCGACTTCGACGTGCATGATCACCCCTCACGCCCGGGACGTGTTCGGCGCCGGTACCTCACCGCGCACGGCTGCTGCAACTGGACGACCATCTTGCTGTGGTCGTTTCGGTAGGATTCCGACGGCTGCGCCATCTCGAACTCGAAGTCCCGCAGCAGGATCGAGAAGATCGCTTTGAGCTGCATCTGGGCGAACGCAGCGCCGACGCAGCGATGCCGGCCGGCTCCGAACGGAATCCACGTCCAGCGGTTGACGATGTCCTCTTGATTCGGGTCGATGTACCTCCCGGGATCGAAGGTGTCCGGCCGGGGAAAGTCCTCGGCGATTCGATTGGAGATCGCGGGTGTCGCGGCGACAAGATGGCCCTCTCGGATCTCGAAGCCTCCCACTTCGAAATCTCCACGTGCCACCCGCAACAGGATGATCAACGGCGGATGCAGTCGAAGGGTTTCCTTGACCACAGCCTCCAGAACCGGAATCTGGCGCAGGGCATGAAAACTGATGTCGGCGCCGTCGGAGTACAGATTGTCGAGTTCGTCGACGACGTCCGTCATGGTGTCGGGATGCCGCAACATCTCGATCAACGACCACGCTGCCGTGCCGGAAGTCGTGTGGTGGCCGGCGAACATCATCGAGATGAAGATGCCGGTGATCTCGTCGGCACTGAACCGGAGGTCGCCGTTCTCGTCCTTGACCGAGACCAACACGTCCAACATGTCGCGGTCATCCTTGCCCTGCGGAGGATTCGCGATGCGCCTGTTCATGATGTCCTGTACCAGAGCGACCAACGCCAACCGGGCCTCGTCGCGGCGGCGGAAACTCTCGATCGGCGCGTACGGATCCACGAAAGCCAATGCATCCGTTCCCTGTTCGAGCTCGTGATACAGCTTGGCGAAGCTATCATCCAGTTCGTCGCGGAACTTCTTGCCGATCAGGCACGCCGACGAGGTGTAGATGGTCAGCTCGGCGAAGAAGTCGAGCAGATCGATCTCGCCTTCGTCTCCCCACTGCGCGACCATCGCCTCGACTTCGCGGCCGATCGTGGCGGCGTGCCCGCGCATCTGTTCGCCGCGCAGAGCCGAGTTGTGCAGCATCTCTTTACGCCGCTCCGGGCTGGCGTCGAAGACGACGCCTTCACCGAATATCGGCTTCATGAAGGGGTAAGCCGCTTGTTGGTCGAGGTCCTCGTCGGTGGAGCGGAAGAAGAACTCGTTTGCCTCGGCTCCGGACAGCAAGATCACTGTGCGGTCGGCAAGTTGAAAGGCGCCGACGTCACCACATTCCTCACGCACCCGGCGCATGAGCGCTATCGGGTCGGTTCGCAGTTCCTCGAGATGCCCGTGCGGGAGATCCCCGCCGGACACCCGCGGCGGCTCTGGCAGTGTTCGCGACGTCTCTTGCACTCCGTGCGTCATGTCGTCTCCTGTGAGTTCGCAGTGGGAAGTTTGTCCAGTGGCGCCTCGGGCTGAACTTCGACGAGCACGATGTGTGCTCCTCGCGGCGCCGACACAACGGCGACGATGGCATTGGCGATGTCCGAGGCGCGCAGAAAGTAACCATGGCGGGCGAACCCCCACTTGCTCCACGATTCCCCGACCGGTCCGATGATCTCCGGCGTCGTGTCCATCCCCATGCCGGTCAGTGTCGGCCCGGGTCGCACGATCGACGCGCGAATGCCTGTTCCCTCGAGCTCCATTCGCATCTGACGCCCCATTGCCTCGAGCCCGGCCTTCGCTGCGTCGTACGCACCCATGAGTGGACGCTGGCGCTCGGCACAATCCGAGCCGATCAGTACGAAGTCACCGCGCTGTCGTTGCCTCATACCGGGGAGAACACGATGCGCCAATCGCTGCGCACCGACGAGGTGAACTTGGATCTGCCGTAGAAACGCCTCAGGATTCATCTCGTCCGCAGCCCCGAATTCGAGGTCTCCGGCACCGGAGACGACGATTTCCGCGGGGCCGTGGACTGCCTCTGCGGCCGAGACGAACCCGTCGACCGAATCACCGTCCGTGACGTCGAGGAAGTGGGCGAACGCTTCACCACCGTTGCTGCGGATCTTCTCGGCGATGGCTTCGCATTCGGCGACTCGACGCGCACCGAGTGCAACCGGATGCCCGAGTTCGGCCAGGGCATACGCGGTGGCTGTGCCGATTCCCGACGACGCACCACTGATCAGTGCCGGCCGGCGAACAGGATTGGGTTCGAAACGAGGCATCAGCGCACCTGCACTTTCACCGGCAGGGCCGCAAAGCCCCGGACATTTGTCGAATGAACACGCTCGATTCCGGACTCGACGACTTCGTAGTCGCTGACCCGACGCCCGAACTCCGCCAGGGCGATCTTGGCTTCGAGCTTGGCAAGGTGGGCACCGAGGCAGAAGTGCACGCCACCACCGAAACTCGCGAGTTTTCCCGACGAACTCCGGCCGATCTGGAAGCTGTCGGCATCGTCGAAGACGTCGGCGTCTCGGTTGGCCGATCCGATCAGGAGCAGGACCTTCTCCCCCGCTGGAATGGTGCGCCCGTGGTATTCGAGGTCGACAACCGAAGTCCGAGCCACGATCTGACTCGACGTGTCGTAGCGAAGAGTCTCTTCCACCCATTCCGAGGCTCGTTCGGGATCGTCGAGGACCGGTGCGATCTGCTCCCGGTGGTGCGAACCCCAGTACAGAGCGTTTCCGAGAAGCTTGGTCGTGGTCTCGTTTCCGGCCACGACCATCAGAAACATGAATCCGACGATCTCCTGGTCCGAAAGCTTGTCTCCGTCGATCTCGGCGTCGAGCAAGGCCGAGGTCAGATCGTCCGTCCGCGATCGGCGACGCTGCGCGATCATCTCCTTGTAGTAGCCCATCAAACTGATCGAAGCCTCCACCGCAGGTTGCGGCACGTCGAGAACACCCGCCTCTCGATGCACCACCAGATCCGCCTTGCGCCGCAGTTCGGCTCGGTCGGGTTCGGGGACACCCATGAGTTCGGAGATGACGTCCATCGGCAGCTTTCCCGCCACCTCCGTAATCCAGTCGAACTCCCCCGCGCCCAGCGCGGGTATCAGATGTTGCTTCGTCAGTTCGAGTATCCGGCCGTCGAGCTCCGCAACACGCCGCGGTGTGAATCCGCGAGAAACCAACTGGCGCAACCGCATATGGCGGGGATCATCCATAGCGAGAAACGACATCACATAATGCGCGTGTGGACCGTATGCAGCGGGGTCGAGTGATACTCCGTTTGCGCTCGACAGACGCTTGTTGTCCTTGAATCCGTCGACCACGTCCGCATATCGCGACAATGCCCAAAAGCCCACGTCCGGATTGTGATACAGGGGTGATTCTTCGCGCAGACGCTTGTACGTCGGATACGGATCGTCGTGAAAGTGGTAGTCGTACGGATTGAAGACCACCGGATCGATCAAAGCTTCTGTCATGATTTCTCCAGGATCAGTAGAGCTGAGGCCTCGAGGCGTCCAGCGATTTGCGCGTAGGTTCCGTAGCCGATCCCTGCCCGCAGAAGCGCCCCGGCATAAAGCATTTCGAGCGCTTCCAACACTTCGGGTTCGCCATTCGGATCCAACGCCGAGGCGAGTCGTTGATGGATCTCGAGCCCGATCCGGCCGCGAAGATGTTCCACTTCAGGGTCGGATCCGAGCAGTGCATTGGTCACGGCGGCCGATACCTCCGGTTCGTCCGCGAGAAGCAGCGCGATATTTCGAAGTACAGACAGCACGTGCGCGGTGCGATCCAACCCTGAGCCATCAGGCGCCGACGAGTTCTGAAGTCTTCGCCAGAAAACCTCTGCGACGAGATGCTCCTTGGACGCGAAATACGTGTAGGCGGTCGCAGTTCCTACGCCCGCTTCGGCCGCAACCGAACGGACAGTCAGTCCGGAAAACTCTTGTTTGCGTAGAACTTTCACTGTTGCTTCGGCAAGCCTGGCCACAGTTTCCGCCTGTTTGCCCGTGAGGCGCCTGCGAGTGGATTCGTAGACAATCGATCCCCCGCCACTTGAATCGCCCCGTTTGCTGGACACGTGTCTGGACGTTACTACAGCGTCCTGTCCAGGGCAACGAAATGGGGAAACTTGGAAAATTCACCACGAAAAGGCAGCAGCGACGCGAAAAGTTTCTACTACAGACCGATCTTCATCCCGGCACCAGCGTCCACGCGCAGTTGCTGGCCGGTGACGAATCGCGACTCGTCCGAGGACAGGTACACGACTGCATGCGAGATGTCCGCGGGTTCGACCCACGGGATCGGCATCGCCTGCATGAACGGGAACGTCACAGCCGCATCCTCGGCGGTCGGATTCTCGAGGTCGGGACGGAACGTCCGGTACATCGGCATGCTCTGCAACATGTCGGTGTTCACATTGGTCGGATGAATCGCGTTGACGCGAATGGAACTCGGCCCGAGGGTCAGCGCCAACGAACTGGTGTAGGCCTGAATCAGCTTCTTGGCCAGGCCGTATCCGTCGCCACCCGGACCCTGGAGCGCCTGTTGCCCGTTGAATCCGGTCTGCGGCACCAGACCGGCAACAGAGCCGATCGCGATGATCGAACCCCCTTCGCCGAGGTATTCCATCGACGCGTGCACTGTATTGACGACACCGAGAAAGTTCACATCGAAGGCGTCGACAAAACCGGCGGTCGACACGTGTTTGCCCAGCGGACAGATACCGGCGTTCGCCACGACGACATGCAATCCGCCCAACTGCCCTACCGCCTCGGCAAGTGCTGTTTCGAGTCCGGCCCGATCACGGACGTCGACACGCGCCGTCACCACCTGCTGCCCGGCCTCTTTTACCAGGCGAGCGGTTTCCTCCAGATCGGCTGGACTGGCGAGCGGGTATTCGTTGCTGGCGATGTCTGCGCACAGATCGAAGGCGATGATGTGCGCGCCCTCCTGCGCGAGACGGACGGCGTGACTGCGCCCCTGACCTCGAGCAGCGCCGGTCACCAACACCACTTTTCCGTCAACTCTGTTCATTTCGACCTCTCTCCTGTGGATGTGAAGACGTGGTTGTGAATGTGCGGTGAACCGTAGCGGCGCCGCACCGGACACGAGGCGCTTTTCGTCGAAGCAGATCCGAGACCCTCTCGAGACTGCTGGGCTCTCGAAATCTCTTATGCCCCAAAAACCATTGCCTCAACCAAAAGTGTGAACTAGAGTCCAGACACATGTCCAGAAAGAGAGGGCTTGCGCTATGACGCTTCGACCCGCAGACAGTTCTGCACTTCTCGTCGACGGAAAACTGGTTCCCGGATCCGGCGGGACCTTCGAAGTTTTCAACCCGGCGACCGAGGAACTGATCGGCCGTGCGGCCGAAGGCACCGCCGCGGACATGGACGCGGCCATCGCCGCTGCGCGCCGTGCGTTCGACGACACCGAATGGGCACGCGATCACGGGTTTCGCGCTCGCTGCCTGCGCCAACTGTGCGATGCACTCCAGTCCCACATCGAGGAGTTGCGTGAGATCACCGTCGCCGAGGTCGGCGCACCGGTCATGCTGACGAGCGGTCCGCAACTCGAAGGCCCGATCGAAGATCTTCGCTACTGGGCCGATCTGATCGAAACCTATTCGTGGGAACAAGATCTCGGGCACGCGTCACCCATGGGGATTCCGACCCATCGCCGACTGCTCAAGGAAGCCGTCGGCGTCGTCGGCGCAATCACACCGTGGAACTTTCCGCACCAGATCAATTTCGCCAAGCTCGGTCCCGCCCTCGCAGCCGGCAACACCATCGTTCTCAAACCCGCGCCGGACACGCCCTGGTGCGCCGCGCTGGTCGCCAAGGTGATTGCAGAAGAAACCGAGATCCCGGCCGGCGTAGTCAACGTCGTGACGTCGACGGATCACTCCCTAGGCGCGCAGCTGTGCAGCGATCCGCGCGTCGATCTCGTGTCCTTCACCGGTTCCACCGCCACCGGACGCACAGTGATGGCCACGGCCGCGCAAACTCTCAAGAAGGTCTTCCTCGAACTCGGGGGTAAGTCCGCATTCATCGTCCTCGACGATGCGGACATCAAGGGTGCATGCTCGGTTGCCGCGTTCTCCGTCTGCGTTCATGCCGGTCAGGGATGCGCGCTCAGTACCAGACTTCTGGTGCCGCGCTCTCGGTACGACGATGCTCTGGCCGCGGCATCTGCCGCGATGGCGGGTATCCGAGCCGGCGACCCCAGCGCGCGCGGAACGGTGTGTGGCCCGGTCATCTCGGCGCGCCAGCGCGCCAGGGTGGAGAGCTACCTCGCCCTCGCGGTCGAAGAGGGCGGCACGATCGTGACGGGTGGGGGCCGTCCCGACGATCGCGAGAGGGGTTTCTTCGTCGAACCCACTCTCATTGCCGGGCTGGACAACTCGTCTCGCGTAGCGCAGGAGGAGATTTTCGGGCCCGTCCTCGTGATCCTTCCGTACGACAACGACGACGACGCTATCCGGATTGCCAACGATTCCCCATACGGCCTGTCCGGGTCGGTGTGGGGCACCGATCCCGATCGCGTCGCGCACGTCGTTGCCGGTGTCAGAACCGGAACGCTGAGCGTCAACGGCGGCGTCTGGTATTCGGCCGACGCACCGTTCGGCGGCTACAAACAATCCGGGATCGGCCGCGAAATGGGCCTCGCGGGTTTCGAGGAATACCTCGAAACCAAGCTCGTCGCTTCACCTTCCTGACATTCCACACCCTCACCCCACACCCTCACCACAGAATGATCACCACGAAAGTAGGTCGACATGGGACGTTTCGACGGTCGCACCGCGATAGTCACCGGAGCAGCGCAGGGTATCGGAGAGGCGTATGCCCGCGCTCTGGCCGCGGAGGGGGCCAACGTGGTCGTGGCGGACCTCAATCGCGAACTCGGTGAAGCAGTCGCCAAGCAGATCAACGCGGACGGCGGAAATGCCGTGTTCAAGGACGTCGACGTCGCCGACGGGGAGTCGACTGCGGCACTCGCCGACTTCACGATCGCGCAGTTCGGCAGCATCGAGCACCTGGTGAACAACGCTGCCATCTACGGCGGAATGAAGATCGATTCCCTGTTGACGGTGGACTGGGACTACTACCGAAAGTTCATGAGCGTCAACATGGACGGCGCATTGCACGTGTGCCGGGCGGTAGTACCTCACATGCGAGTGAAGGGCGGTTCGATCGTCAACCAGTCCTCCACAGCAGCCTGGCTGTACTCGAATTACTACGGACTCGCGAAGGCCGGCGTCAACAGCCTGACACAACAACTCGCGACCGAACTCGGCTGGTCGAACATCCGGATCAACGCCATCGCTCCCGGCCCTATCGACACGGAGGCGACTCGAACCGTCACCCCCGGCAACATCGTCAAGGACATGGTGAAACGAATCCCGTTGCAGCGCATGGGAACACCGGACGATCTCGTCGGCATGTGCCTGTTCCTCCTCTCCGACGACGCAGGCTGGGTGACCGGGCAGATCTTCAACGTCGACGGAGGCCAGGTGTACCGGTCATGACGCAATCGGCGCCGAAAGCCAGCGCTTCGAAAACCAGACTGGGATACATCGGCCTAGGCAAACATGGGCGCGCCGATGGCGCAGCGCCTCCTGGACTGGCCGGGCGGACTGGTGGTGTGTGATGCCCGCGCAGAAGCGCTCGAACCGTTCACCGCTGCGGGCGCGAGCGCAGCATCGACGCCCGCCGACGTTGCAGCGCAGGCGAGCATCATCTCCGTCACGGTGCTCGACGACGCGCAGGTACGCGAGGTTGTGTGCGGGCCGCACGGGATTCTGTCGACCGCACAGCCAGGCACTGTCGTCGCGATTCACTCCACTATCTCGGACACCACGGCGGTGGAACTCGCTGACATCTGTCAACAGCGTGGTGTTCTGCTGGTCGACGCGCCGATCAGTGGCGGTGCCGGCGGCGCAGCGCAGGGCAGGCTGGCAGTGATGATCGGCGGCTCCGACGAGGCGTTCGAAGCCGTCCGCGAGCCCTTCGGATCCTGGGCCGAGCTGGTGGTTCACGCCGGTGACGTCGGCGCGGGAACGCGAATGAAGCTCGCACGCAACCTTCTTCACTTCGTCTCGTTCACCGCCACGACCGAGGCCGCGCGACTCGCCGAAGCAGCAGGACTCGATCTCCGCACGCTCGGAAAGGTCGTCAGGCACACCGATGCGATCACCGGTGGCGCGGGCGCGATCATGCTCCGCGACACCACCGCACCGGTCTCGGAGGACGACCCGTGGTTCTCGATACTGCGGCATGTTCGCAATCTCGGGGAGAAGGACTTGGCCTTGGCCATCGACCTCGGTGATCGGCTGAATCTCGACCTGCCGCTCGCGCACCTTGCGCTCGCCGGACTCGGTGCCGGTCTGGGCGTCGGGAATGACAGCGAAGACAGGTCGGCCGAACCTTCGACGGCATCTACTATTCGGGAGCACGCATGACCGACACCACTCACATGACCGATGCCGGTGGAACCGACGAAAGCCGCATCTCCGAGGCCCGTGCTCGTGGCGTCGCGAAGATGAACGAGGTGTACGGCTGGGAGCTTCCCGCCGACGTTCCCGGCGACTTCTTCGCGGTCACCGCCGACCACCTCTTTGCCGACATCTGGACGCGACCGGGACTGTCGGTACGTGATCGACGACTACTCCTGATCGGTGCCATCACCGCCCAGGGGCAGAACGATGTGGCGAAGATCCAGATCAACGCTGCTCTCCACAACGAGGAGTTGACCGAGCAGCAGTTCGAAGAGGCCGCAATCTTCCTGTGCCACTACGTCGGCTGGCCGCTGGCCACCGGGCTCAACAATGCGCTGATCGCCGTGAAGGCCGACAGACGTAAGGCCGCGCGCGCCAAGGAGAAGGCCGCGGCCGATTCCGCGAAAACGGACACCGACTGACTTTCGGTCGAGATACTGCCATCAGGGCATCGATCACACCCACCGATTCCCCCACCAACCAACCAGAAGAACGAAGGATCCGAATCCATGGCCGAGGCCAGCTCAATCCGTCCGCAGTCCTCCGCAAACATCGAGCAGTGGCACTTCGAGGCTGACGTCGTCGTCGCCGGCTACGGCATTGCCGGAGTGAGTGCTTCGATCGAGGCCGCGCGAGCGGGCGCCGACGTGTTGGTGCTCGAGCGCACGAGCGGCTGGGGCGGCGCTGCGGCGCTGGCAGGCGGATTCATCTATCTGGGCGGCGGGACCCCGTTGCAGCAGGCACTCGGGTTCGAGGACTCCCCCGCCAACATGAAATCGTTCATGATGGCCGCACTCGGTCCCGGCGCCGACGAGGAGAAGATCACCGACTACTGCGAAGGCAGCGTCGAGCACTACAACTGGCTCGTCGACAACGGTGTGCCGTTCAAGGAGAGTTTCTACGGCCAACCCGGCTGGGAAACACCCTTCGACGACGGACTCATGTATTCCGGCGGCGAGAACTCGGCACCGTTCAACACGATCGCGACACCGGCCCCTCGCGGGCACGTTCCACAGATGAGCGGCAAGCGCACCGGGGAGAAGGGCGGTGGTTTCATGTTGATGAGGCCACTGATCGAGACGGCCGAAAGCCTCGGCGTACGAGCAGAATACGACATGCGAGTCCAGCGCCTGGTCGTCGACGGAGATCGAGTGGTCGGCATCATCGCCAAGCAGTACGGCAAGGAAGTGGCAGTTCGAGCACGCACGGGTGTCGTACTGGCGACGGGAAGCTTCGCCTACAACGAAGCGATGATTCAGTCGTACGCCCCACGGCTGATCGGGCGCCCCGGTGCGGCTATCGAAGAGCACGACGGAAAGTCCATCCAGATGGCGCAGGCTCTCGGGGCCGACCTCGCGCACATGGACGCCACCGAGGTCGCATTCTTCGGCGACCCCCAGTTGATGATCCGCGGCATTCTCGTCAACGGACGCGGCCAGCGCTACGTCAACGAGGACACGTATCCGGGAAGAATCGGCCAGGAGACGCTGCTGCGCAACGAGAATCAGGCCTACCTGATCATCGACGAAGCTTCCTACGAAGAGGGCTGCGCCGCCGACAGTTCCACACCGTTCTTCAGATTCCAGCCCAAGTGGGTGGCCGAGACCGTCGAGGAACTCGAATCCGACATGGGCCTGCCGGAAGGCACCCTTCAGTCGACGGTCGAGGTCTACAACCGGCACGCCGCCCGTGGTGAAGACCCGGTACTCGGTAAGAAGAAGGAGTGGGTCAAGCCGATCGGCTCACCCGTCGCTGCGCTCGATCTTCGCAATTTCACCGCCGGATTCACGCTCGGCGGTCTGCGCACGTCGATCAACTCGGAGGTCATGCACGTCTCCGGCGAACCGATCCCGGGTTTGTTTGCCGCTGGACGATGCACCGCCGGTGTCTGCGCTGGAGGGTATGCCTCCGGAACGTCCCTCGGAGACGGCAGCTTCTACGGGCGACGCGCCGGAGTCAGCGCTGCCAAGGGCTGAGCGTCTCTTCTCAGATGTCAGCGTCCTCGCTGCGACGTTCGAGGAACAACGTGTCACGCCACCGCCCACCCAGTTGAGCGATACGCGAGCGAGTGCCGACGACTCGGAATCCGACGGCCTGGTGCAAGGCGACGCTTGCCCGGTTCTCCGGGAAAATCGACGACTGCACTGTCCAGATCTCACTGGCGTCGGCGGCTTGCACCTGTCGGCGAAGCAGCAGCTTGCCCACGCCGCGCCCGCGAGCGCCGCTACCGATGTAGATGGAGTTCTCGGCGACCCCGCGGTAGCAGTCTCGCGAGGACACCGGGCTGAGGCTCGCCCAGCCTTCGACGCGGCCGTCGATCTCGGCCACCCATCGATGATCGGGTAACCATTGCGCGTCGAGCTTCTCGGCGGATGGCACCGAGGTGGTGAACGTCGCGGTTCCGGTGTCGATTCCTTCGCGGTAGATCGAGCGGACGGCATCCCAGTCGCCGGATTCCATGCGGCGCACCACCACGTCATCGGGAAGAACTCCCAGTGTGTCTTCGACCGGACCACGAGCAGCCACGACGGCGGCCGCTGCCATCAGATCGGAGTATGCCGTTCCGGCAACACTGACAACCGAAGTGCCTTCACGCACCGAAGCCTCGACAAAACCGACCTCGATCAAGGCCTCGAGGTGGGCACTCAACGCCGACGGCTCGAGTGATGCGGCGTGTGCAATCGTGTCGACGTCGATCGGACCGCCGGCAGCAAGTCGGAGCACTCGCAGCCGCGTCGGATCACCCAGGCACGCAAACCTGCGCGCAAGTACGTCGGTGTCGAGGGGAGCGAGTGTTTCTGAACTCATGAGGCGACTATAACGCCGCTGACCTGCAGTTCGGTCGGCTAGGTTCGGCAAGAGTGTCCCGGAGTGAGAAACAACTCAGCCACCGACCCCAGGGTTCGCCGGCTAACGCGCACCGATCGACGCGGCAATCATCGACCACGAGTTGTGAAGATCGTCCTGCCAGTAACCCCAAGAGTGAGTGCCAGTTGCCCGGAAATCATAGGTGGCCGGGATGCCCAAGGAGTCGAGCCGCTCGGCCAAACGCTGGGTGCACTGGTTCGTCCCGGCCTCGATGACTCCACCCACGATCACCTGGTTCGCCAGAACGCCGAGGTCGCCGTTGACCATCGGTCCGCCCAGATTCTCGTGTGGGCCGGGCAGGCCCGATCCATTGCTGATGTAGAGGTCGACCCCCCGCAATCTCTCGGCGTTGACCACAGGATCGTTGGCTACCCAGCCCGGACCGCCGGGAGGACCCCACATGTTGTCCACGTTGCCGCCGCGGAATCCGACCACGAATCTCACGTAGTCCTGACCGGGTTGAGTACTCGTCTCGGCACACCCGCTGAAAGCACCGACGGCACGGTAAACGGATGGCGCCGCCTCGGCCAGGCTCAGAACCGAGGTACCTGCCATCGACAATCCGGCAACGGCATTCGTACCCGTAGTCCCGAGCGTGGCATCGACGATCGGTGGCAACTCCTGGGTGAGAAATGTGGTCCACTTGTTCAGTCCGAGAACAGGATCGGGCTTCTCCCAGTCGGTGTAGTAGCTGTAGGCACCGCCGATCGGGTTGACGACGTTGACGTTCTTGTCGCCGAAGAAGTCGACGACGTCTGTCCGTGTCTGCCACGTCGCCGTGTCCTCGCCTCCGCCGGCGCCATTGAGTAGATAGAGGGTCGGCCGGGGCGCACTCGTGTCTGCCGGCCGAATCACCTCGAGCGGAATCACCTTGTCCATCGCAGCCGAGTAGACGTACATAGTCAGCTGACGGGCGTTGATCTCCTCGACGTGATCGAGAGCTGAACCGCCTGAAGGGGATGTCGGGGCCGGGTCAGCCGAGGCCAACGCTGCTTCGCCGAACAGTCCCGTCCACGCGACGAGTGCGACGACAAGCATTGCCCGAGTACGTCCGATTCTTCTCATTGCCGCTCCTCGTGCTCGATTGCGGTGCCCGGCAACAGCTCGGTGGCGCTCGCTTCGCGGGCGTGCGGCTTGGTGGCTTGAAGTTGTCATGCCCGTTCGGAGTATCCGGAAAACATCGAGAGCACCCGGGCGAGCTCCGGTCCGATGACCGCCATGGCCGGAGGTTCGATCATCTCGTTGTGTTCGCAGCGCACGGGCACCTCCACGATCCGGCCCGTCACGAGTGGGCTCCATTCCTGCGGCGACCTGTCGCGCGGAATTGTGTCGTCTTCTCCGGATGCCACGAAGATCAGCAGATCTCCTTCGTAGACCTGGGGAACGAACTGGTGCGTGATTCTCTGTGAAGTCTCGTACCCTCGGGCAATCCGTTCGAGGTCCCGACCGTCGACTCCCGTATCGGGCCCGAGCCTCCGGGCCAACACGGCCGCCGCCTCGTCGAAGGTCAGATCTCGGTCGGTCTGGGGTTCGAGGCCGAGTCCTCGCAGTAGGTCTCGGACGTCGAGTTCGGCTGACGCAGGGGCATCGCCGTTGTCGGGGTAGCTGTCCATCATCGCCAGTGTGGCGACGTCGCGGCCGGACGATTGCAGTTCGACGGCCATGGCGTGCGCGATGACTCCGCCGAGGGACCATCCGAGTAAGTCGTACGGCCCGTCCGGCGAAACGGCCTCCACCTCTTCGACGTAGCGATGGGCTAACTGTTCGATCGACTGATAGTCACCGTCGTCGCTGAGAGCGGGGAGCTGAAGTCCGTACACGGGTCTGTCCTCGGGCAGATACCGCACCAAGCCGGCATACCCCCAGGACAGGCCGATACCGGGGTGCACACAGAACAGCGGTCGCCCAGTCCCTTCCGTCCGCAGTGGAACAACCACGGCGAGAAGCTCTTCCATACCGGCGTCGGCTGTCGGCATGTCGAGGCGTCGAGCGATTCCAGCGGGTGTCGGGTCGAGGAACATCCACTGAAGCGGGATTCTCCGTTGGAAACGAGAGTGCAGTGCGCTGACGATTCGGGTGGCCACCAGGGAGGACCCGCCCAGGTCGAAGAAGCTGTCGGTAGTGCTCACCCGGTCGACACCCAGAACCTCGACGAACGAGTCGACCACGGCACGCTCGGTGTCGGTGACCGGCTCGCGGAACTCGGCTGCAGCCGAACCGAATTCGGGTTCCGGTAAGGCCTTTCGGTCGAGCTTGCCCACCGGTGTCATCGGAATCCGCTCGAGAAGCACCACTGCCGACGGAACCATGTGCGAGGGTAGTCGGTCGGCTGCGTACGCCCGTATCTCGTCGGTGCCGGTGGCGTCGGCAGCTGACGCACGCACGTACGACACCAGGACCGTTTCACCCGACGGTCCCGTGTGGCCGACAGTCGCGGCGAAGTCCACCGACGGATGGCGTGAGAGAACTGCATCGATTTCCCCGAGTTCGATCCGAAAACCACGGACCTTGACCTGGAAGTCGCTGCGCCCGATGTATTCGAGCGTGTGATGCACTCCATCGCCGGAGCCAACGATTTTGGCACTGTCACCGCCGGATTCACGCCAACGCACGACATCTCCGGTGCGGTACATCCGGCGCCCCGGCGATCCGTACAAGCAAGCGACAAATCGTTCCGACGTGAGCGACGCCCGATTATGGTACCCACGTGCCATACCTGGGCCGATGATGTACAACTCCCCCGGCACGCCCACCGGGACGGGCTGCAAACGCTCGTCCAGCACCAGGAAGCCGAAACCCACTGCCGGCGAGCCGATGTTCACTCCCGCACCGGGTTTCATCGAATCGCTGACACTCGCCTGCACGGTGGTTTCAGTCGGGCCGTAGCCGTTGTGCAGCCTCCGACCCGGCGCCCATTGCGCGACGACCTCCGGCGGGCAGGCCTCGCCCACCAGATCGAGAACACGGAGCGCCTCGAAACCGTTGTCACCCAACGCCGCCAGCGCCGTCGGTGTAATGGTGGCATGAGTGACCTGCTCGCGCCGGAAAACATCGGCCAATTCGGCGCCACCGTACACAGCAGGCGGAACGATCACGACTTGCGCCGAGGCGCTGAATGCCATCGTCAACTCGAAGATGGAAGCGTCGAAACTCGGCGATGCCAACTGAGAGACATGAGAGTCGTGAGTGACCTCGAACCTCTCACGAGTTTCGGCCGTGAAGCTCGCCAAACCTCGATGAGTAATGTTCACTCCCTTGGGTTTCCCGGTAGATCCCGAGGTGTAGATCAGGTAGGCCGGATGATCGAGGTTCAGTTCACCGGTTCGATCGTCATCGGTGATCGGTTCCGGCGACAGCGCGGCTACCCGCCGGGCGAAGTGTGGGTCGTCGAGTTCCAGCCAGGGAACAACGTCGGGTAGGTGAGTTCGGCTGGTCTGAACAGTCAAACCGAGCGAGGCTCGGCAATCGGCGAGCATGTATTCGACGCGCTCGCGCGGATAGGCCGGATCGACAGGCACAAAAGCCGCTCCGGCTTTGGTCACCGACCAGATCGCCACCACCGATTCGATCGAGCGAGGCATTCCCAGTGCCACGAAGGTCTCCGGGCCCACACCGCGACCGCACAACTCCCGGGCAACACGATTCGACCACTCGTCCAGGTCGCGATAACTGAGCTGCCGGTTCTCGAGCGACAGGGCCACCGAGTCAGGATCGATCGCCACGGCGTCCGCCAACAACTCAGGCCACAATTTCGGAGGTACTTCGGGGAGCCCATGCACCGGCGTCAACTCGCGACGTTCGAGATCGCCGAGTAGGTCGATGTCACCGATCGGTACCTGCGGATTCCGGGTCACGGCCTCGAGCACACGAACGAACATGTCGGCAAAACCGCCGACCGTACCGGGGTCGAAGAGATCAGTGGCAAAGTCGACGGCTCCGCTCATCCCTCCCGGTTCACCGCGATCGTCGTACTCCTCGGCCAGAAGGAATTCCAGGTCTACCTTCACTACCTCGAGTTCAGGGTCGATCCCACGGACTTCCAGTCCCGGTAGCTTCAGAATCGGTCGTTTGTTGTTCTGGAATTCCAGCGACACCGAGGAAATCGGTGCATAGGCGCTCGACCGTTTCGGCCCGACCGCGTCCACTACCCGCTCGAAGGGCACGTCGGAATGAGCGAACGCGGCGAGGTCGACTTCGCGGCAATGCTCAACCAACTCCCGGAACGATCGAGCCGGATCCACCTGTGTGCACAGTGCGAGCGTGCCGACGAACATGCCGACCAGATCATCGAGGGCACGATCTCCCCGGCCGGCGATCGGCGTGCCGATCACGATGTCGTCGGTGCTGCCCAAACGTGCCAGCAAGAGCGCGAGCGCTGCATGCACAGTCATGAATGCAGTGGACTCGTGCTGCCGCGACACGTTCAGAATACGGCGGTGAAGATCACTGCTGATCGAGAAGTGAATCCGCGAGCCGTGAAAACTCTGTTGCGTCGGCCGGTCTCGATCGAGCGGAAGTTCCAAGAGGTCGGGAGCACCTGACAATGCACGTCGCCAGTAAGCCAACTGCTCACTGATCACCGGCCCGGGGTCGTCGACTGAGCCCAGAATCTCCCGTTGCCAGAGCGCGAAGTCGGCGTACTGGACTGGAAGCGGCGTCCACTGGGGATCCCCGCCGTACGCGTGGGCCTCGTATGCAATCATCACGTCTCGGGTCAACGGAGACATCGAGAAGCCGTCAGCCGAGATGTGGTGCACCACTACGGCAAGCACGTGTTCGCGCTCATCGATGGTGAACAACGCTGCCCGCAGGGGAATTCGTGCGGCGACGTCGAAACCGGCCGAGACCATCCGGGCAAGCTCGTCACGGAGATGATGTTCGTCGGTCACCGATGTCTCGGTCAGTTGCGGCAGCTCGGCGCTCTCGGTGGGCAGGATGTGCTGGACCGGTCCGTCACCGTGGACCGGGAACATCGTTCGCAGCGATTCGTGGCGGGCGATGACATCGGACATCGCCGATCTCAAGGCCGGTTTGTCGAGTTCACCGCTCAACCGCACCACGAGCGGAATGTTGTATGCAGGAGAACTGGTGTCGAGTTGATTGACGAACCACATCCGCTGCTGAGCAAACGACAAGGGGATGTTGTCGGGTCGGGGGCGCGGTCCCAGTCGCTCCGACCCTTCGGCAACCGACTGGCCGATCACCGTAGCCAACTCGGCCACCGTCGGCGTCTCGAACAGATCCCGCACGCCTACGGTAGCTCCGAGCACCGCCCGTAGCCTCGCCGCGACCGAAGTGGCGCTCAGAGAATTTCCACCGAGCTCGAAGAAACTGATGTCGGTACCGACTCGTTCGAGGCCGAGCACCTCTGCGAACACGTCCGACACTGCCTGTTCGACCGGGCCGACCGGGGGACGGAAATCCCCTGTGGTCGTCTCGATTTCGGGTCTTGGCAACGCCGAACGGTCGACCTTTCCGACAGCGGTCAACGGAATGTTCTCCAGGACGGTGAGACCGGCAGGCACCATGTGCGAAGGCAAGCGCCTGGCCACGGCGCGAATCAGGAGCCTGGTGTCCAGTCGACCCGCCGTGGGCACGACGTACGACACGAGTCGGGTGTCTCCGGTGGGGGCGGAATCGGCAACCGTAACGGCAAAACCGACGTTGGGCTCCGACATCAGCACACTGTCGATCTCACCGAGTTCGACACGGAAGCCTCGAACCTTGACCTGGAAGTCGCTTCGCCCGACGTACTCGACACACATGTCCGCCGTCCATCGCACGATGTCGCCGGTGCGGTACATCCGCGTTCCTGGGTCAGCCAGGTTGGCAACAAAGCGTTCTGCCGTCAACCCCGCCCTTCGGTGATATCCCCGTGCCACGCCTGGTCCGGCCAGGTACAGCTCGCCGGGGACCCCGACGGGAACCGCTTGAAGTCGAGTGTCGAGCACCAGTTCGCTGACGCCCCTGACGGGTCCACCGATGGTGATTGGTTCTCCGGCGGTCATCGGCGGGCTGACGTTGGACATGATCGTTGCTTCGGTCGGCCCGTACGCGTTGTACAGGCGGCGGCCAGGTGCCCAGCGAGCGACGAGGTCGGGCGGGCACGCCTCGCCTCCGAATACGACTTCCGAAAGTTGTTCCAGCCCAGCCGGGTCCACCGATGCCAATGCCGCTGTGGTGACGAACGCGTGCGTGACGGCGTGCTCTGCCAGAAGTTGCGCCAGGTCCTCGCCCCCGTAGATCCCGGGTGGAGTGATAACCATCGTCGCCCCGGCTCCGAAAGCCTGCAGATATTCGAAGAGCGACCCGTCGAAACTCGGAGTGGAGAAGTGCAGCGTGCGTGATTGTGGAGTTGCGCCGTAGCGTTCGAGCTGGTCTCGGGCGAAGTTGTCGAGCCCTCGCTGCGTGACCACGACGCCCTTGGGCACGCCGGTCGACCCCGAGGTGTAGACCACGTAGGCAGCTGAATCCAACCCGATCGGACGGAGTCGGTCGTTGTCGGTCAACGGGCTCCCCGAGAATCCCTCGCACTTCTTCGTGAAATGCGGATCGTCGACAATCAGCCACTCCGCGATATCGGGCAATCGATCTCGGCCCGCGGTGGTGGTCAATCCGAAGCTGACCTTCGAATCGATCAGCATGTGATTGATCCGCTCGTCCGGATAGTCGGGATCGATCGGCACGAACGCAGCGCCTGTCTTGGCGACGGCAAGTATCGACACCACGGACGCGAGAGAACGTGGGATACCGACCGCCACATAGTCCTCGGTTCCCAGGCCGTGCGAGACGAGCATGCGAGCAATGCGATTGGAGAGGATGTCCAGCTCGCCGTAGGTCATGCTGCCGTCCGCCGATTCCACGGCCGGTGCGTTCGGATCACGCTGGGCTGCCTCGTCGAAGATCTCCGGGAAGACGCGCGACGACCCGCCGGCCGTGCCACGGACTGGCACCAATTCAGTATGTTCGGAGGCTGCGAGCACCGACACCACAGCCAAGGGACGATTCGGCTGGGTACACGCTTCGAGTACGCGCCGCAGTCGTCCGGCGATCTCTTCGATGTCGGCGGCACCGAAAACCTCGGGTATGTACTCGAATTTCAGGCGGAGCCTGGTGTCGACCGATGCTACGAGGCTGAGCGGGTAGTGGGCAGCGTCCTTGGCTTCGACATCGGTGATCCGGACCCCCGCAATATCGGTAGCGGACGAAAGCCCCTGACGGTCAACGGGATACGATTCGAAGACAGTCAACGTGTCGAATCCGATCTCCGGCCCCGCGCCTACGTGGATCTCGGAAAGCCCGAGACAGTGGTGATCCGACAGCTCTGCTTGCTCGGCCTGGATCCGCGCGAGGAGTGTGCCGATACTTTCACTCGGGCGCAGCGTGATTCGGACCGGAATTGTGTTGATGAACAGCCCGACCATGGTTTCGATCCCGGTCAGCTCGGGAGGTCGACCCGACACCGTCGCTCCGAACACCACATCGTCTCTCCCGGTCAGTGCAGCAAGGACGATCCCCCACGATGCCTGAACAATCGTGTTGATCGTCAGCCCGAGTTCACGCGCCATCCCGCGAAGTGAGGTTGTGAATTCCTCGTCCAGATCGAACACCCACTCGGCCGCCATGGTGGAGAGTCGACGCGATCGAACCGCTGGAGCCAACAGCGTCGGTCCTTCGACTCCGCTCAGCGTCCTCGCCCACACAGCTCGGGAAGCTTGCTGATCGCGGCGGCTCATCCAGGTCAGATAGTCGCGATACGCGCGCGCGTGAGGCAAGGCCGCCACTTGACCGTCGGCGGCATAGAGCGTCGCCAATTCCCGGATCAGCAGGGGCATGGACCAGCCGTCCAGAAGGATGTGATGATTGGTGAGCACGAGCGTGAACTTTTCGGGGGCGAGAGCGATCAGGGTGAATCGGATCAACGGCGCCCGTGCCATGTCGAACGGGCGCGCTCGGTCCTCGGCCAGCGCTCGATCAATTTCCTGATCTGGTGCACCAGTGAGGTCGATTTCCTGCCACGGCGCTGCCACGTTGCTTCGGACCACCTGGACGGCACGGCCGTCGGCGCTGTGAAGGAAGGCGGTACGCAGGTTCTCATGCCGGCCGAGCAGCGCGTCGGCGGCGCGGCGCAGGCGCTCCGAATCGACTGCGCCGGCTAGATCGAGAGCCACTTGTACGAGGTATGCGTCGACAGATCGTTCGGCCAATTCGGCGTGGAACAACAACCCCGCTTGCAGTGGAGAGAGTGGCCAGACATCGCTCAGGTCGGGACACCGACTTTCGAGGTCGTCGATCGCCTCCTGTCGAAGATCGACCAGATCGAAGTCCGAGGGTGTGAATCCGCCGCCGCCCGCCGCGAACTCTGCGAGCCCGGCCAGTGCGTCGAGCCACCACTGCCCCAGTTGCCGAACGTCGTCCGCACCCAGAATGTCCGGTGGGAACGTCCAGCCGGCAACGAGCTGCGGACCGTCCTCGGTATCGCTGTCGACCGTCATCACGTTGACCTCGAGGACGCTGGCGAGTGGGAGATCGACGGCCGCAACCGTCCGCAGGTCCTCGTCACGGATCGGTACCCATCCCACTGAAGCGTCGGCGTCGGTTCCACCGACGCGTCCGAGGTAGTTGAAGCTGATCTGAGGCACCGGAAGTTGCGAAAGAGTGTGTGCCGTTTCGCGGTTCAGATAGCGCAGCAACCCGAAGCCGATGCCGCGGTCCGGCACCGCCCGGAGTTGTTCCTTGACAGTCTTGGCAGCGACGCCGGCAGCCGGGCCGCCGGCGAAGGCGTCACCCGGATCCACTCCGCTCAGATCGATCCGCACCGGGAAGATCGTCGTGAACCATCCCACCGTGCGAGCAAGATCTGCCCCGGGAACCACCTGTTCCTCGCGTCCGTGCCCCTCGAGACTGATCAATGTCTCCGGATTGTCGATGCCGCGGTCCATGCGCCAGCGGACCATCGCAAGTGCCAAAGCCGTCAACAATCCGTCCTCGACGCTCCCGTGAATCGCCTGCGGAACTGTCGTCGACACGGCCTCGGTCAATCCCGTGGGAACTCGTACTTCGATGTCAATGGTGGCCGAGGCGGTGTCCCTCTTCGTCAGGGCGTGCACACCCAGAGTCGGATCGGGACCCTCGAGCACCTCTCGCCAATAGTCGATCTCAGCCACCCGATCGGGCTCGCACGCGGCGTCGACGAGGCCATGTGCCCATCGACGCATCGAGGTTCCGACCGGAGCAAGTGACGGGTCGACGCCTGACTGCACCTGCGCACAGGCAAGTGCAAGATCGGGGATCAGGATTCGCCAGGAAACACCGTCCGTCACCAGATGGTGCGCTACCAGTAGCAACCGTTTCCGGCTCTGCCGGTCCTTTTGAATCTGCCCGTCGGTGTCGAGCAGGACTGCCTGCACCATCACACCTGCCTCCGGGTCGAGCCGCCCCAGAGCTGCGTCGAGTTCTGTCGAGACCGTCTCCGCGGCAGAACCCCCGAGGCTCACGTGGCGTACGACGGTCTCCGCCCGCACCGTACCTACAGGCGCAACGTCCATCCGCCGAGCGGATTCAGGATGATGCGTCGCCCGGATGCCTGCGCGGAGGATGTCGTGGTGGTCCAGCACAGCCTGCATGGCCAGTATCAGCGTGACCTCGTCGAGCGTGGCAGGAACCGAGAGCAGAACAGATTGGGAGTACCGGCGAAAATCTCCACCACGGTCAAGCATCCATTCGACGATGGGCGTCAATTCGATCTCACCGACGCCGCCGCCAGGTAATTCGTCGACGACGACACGGTTGCCAGCCGTTCCGGCCGTCTCGGACAGCGCCGCAACAGTTTTGCGTTCGAACACCTCGCGCGGTGTGATCAGAACTCCGGCAGACTTGGCGCGCGTCACCAACTGGATGGACATGATCGAGTCACCGCCGAGAGTGAAGAACGAATCGTCGACCCCCACCTCTTCGAGTCCCAGAACTTCGGCGAACAGACTCGCAAGGATGTTTTCCGTCGCGGACGCGGGGCCACGACTTACGGTTGCCTGTCGCCCGAAGTCAGGTTCAGGCAATGCATTCCGGTCGAGCTTTCCGTTCACCGTCAGCGGCAAACCCTCGAGAACCGTCACGACAGCGGGGACCATGTGGGGCGCCAACCTCTGTGAGACATACTCGAGCAACGCCGCCGGAGAGATAGTGGCACCGGACTCCGGCACCACGTAGCCCACCAACCGGTCTCTGCGGGCTACCACCGCCGACTGAGACACGCCCACTCCGGAGAGCAGTGCAGCCTCCACCTCGCCGAGTTCGATTCGGTACCCCTTCACCTGCACCTGCAGATCGTTTCGTCCGAGGTACTCCAGCTGCCCGCTGTCGTTCCAGCGCCCCAGGTCACCGGATCGATACATACGCGCACCACTGACCGCGAGGTCGGGAATGAACCGCGCGGACGTCAGACCGAACCGGCCGAGGTATCCGCGTGAAACCTGATCACCGGAGACATACAGTTCACCCACCACACCGGGCGGCACCGGGTGCAACCGCTGATCCAACACATACACACGCAATCCGGGCAACGCCCGACCAATCACCGAGGCCGATCGTTGACGCACCAGCACACGATCGAGCGGTAAATGGCTGACGTGCACAGTGGTCTCCGTGATGCCGTACATGTTGACCAGATCTGGTGACGAAGTCCCGCGACGGGCGTACCAGCGCGTCAACTGTCCGAAGTCGAGCGCTTCTCCGCCGAAGATCACGTAGCGCAATGACAGGGCCGCACCCCCGGTAAGCCGGTCGGCTTCCGCCAATTGATAGAAGGCAGTGGGAGTTTGATTGAGCACCGTGACACGTTCGTGCCGTAGCAATTCGAGGAATGCCTCTGGTGAACGGGCCGTGAAGTAGTCGACCAGTACCAGTCGGCCACCGTGTGCGAGTGCGCCCCACATTTCCCAGACCGAGAAGTCGAATGCCTCCGAATGGAACATCGTCCACACATCGCCGCTGCCGAAGCCGAAGAGCGCTCTGGTGTTTGCCAGCAACGTCACTACGCTGCGGTGAGAAACCTGCACCCCCTTCGGGCGCCCGGTGGACCCCGAGGTGTAGATCACGTACGCCACCGACTCGGGCCGGAGCGGTAGCAGCCGATCTCGGTCGGTCACCGCAAGCGGAGAAAACCTGTGCAGCGCATCGAGAATCACCGGGTCGTCTACCGCAATCACTGGAATCTCGCTGTCTGCAATTGCGTCACTGTCTCGTATGTAGGCGCCGTCGGCCCGAGTGGTCAGCACACACTTCGGCCGGGCGTCACGCAGCACGAAGTCCACCCGGTTTACCGGAGAAGTCGAGTCCACCGGTACGTATCCGCAACCCGCCTTCACCACCGCCAGCAATGCCACCATCAGGTCGATCGAGCGGGCCATCGCGACTGCCACCAAGGTTTCCGGCCCCACCCCCTGCGCCACCAACAGTCGAGCAAGGCGGTTTGCTCGCTCGTCGAGTTCGCGGTACGTAACCGACAATCCGCCGCAGCGCACCGCCACGGCAGCACCGGACGTCCGCGCCGTGCGATCGAAGAGATCCGACAACGAATCCTCGTCTGTTCCGGCGCCGGAGGGCGTGGGCGCAACCAGCAACCCGCTGAGTTCGCCAGCCAGAATCATGTCGATATCACCGACGACCACCGACTGGTTCTCGGTCACGGCGCCGATCACTCTTTCGAAGCGCGCCGCGATGCGCGCCACCGACATTCGATCGAAAATATCTGTTGCATAACGGAAACCGGCGCTGATACCAGCGGGCTCACCGTGCTCGTCGACGTGCTCCATCACACTCAGTTGCAGATCGAATTTCGCAACCGCGAGATCGATGTCGAGCGAGCGAACCGTCAGTTCCGGCAAGTCGAAGCGCAGTCCCGTATCGGTCTGGAATTCGAGGAGTACCTGAAACAGAGGTGAATGCTCGGTGGAACGGTCGGGCGAGAGGTAATCCACCAACCTCTCGAAGGGGATGTCTGCATGGTCCAGAGCACCGAGATCCGTTGACCGCACCGCGGCCAACACCTCGGCAAAGGTTGCTCCGGATGAGACAGGTGTGCGAAGGACGAGCGTGTTGACGAACATCCCGACCACATCGTCGAACACCGATGCACCGCGACCTGCGACCGGAGTCCCGATCACTACGTCGTCCGCTGTAGTGAGCCGTGCCAGCAATACCGCCAGAGCCGCATGCATCACCATGAACAGAGACGAACCGTTCTGGTGTGCGAGTTCGTTCAAAGCTCGATGGATCTCGGGCGAGAAGTCCATCGAAACCACCCCGCCCTCGGCAGACCGTTTCGAGGTTCGTGGTCTATCGAGAGGGAGCGGCAAGACGTCCGGAATACCCGACAGCTTCGCTGTCCAATAATCGAATTCGGCCGAGGGCGAAGTTTCCGGACCAACGTCTGCGTCGACGATCTCACGCTGCCAGAGGGTGTAGTCGGCGTACTGAATCGGCAGCGGCACCCAGTCCGGGCTCCGACCTTGCGTGCGCGCGGTATATGCACTCATCAGGTCGCGTGCCAGTGGTGCCATCGAGAAACCGTCTGCGGCGATGTGGTGAACAACGATCGCGAGTACATGCTGCTCCGGTCCGGTTCGGAGTAACCTCACGTGCAGCGGGAACTCCTCGGACACATCGAATCCGATGTCGAAGAACGCGTGCAAATCCGCGAAAAGCCCCTCGCCGGGAATCGGCACGGGGTGGATTCGAGGAGCAGCGACCGCGGGTTCGGCGATCACCTGGTAGGGCCCGTCTGCGGACGCAGGAAAGATCGTTCGAAGGGATTCGTGCCGTTCCACCACATCACCCAGCGCGGCTTGGAGCGCATCCGAATCCAGGAACCCGTCCAGTTGTAGTGCGACGGGGATGTTGTAGAGCGGAGACGACGTGTCGAACTGGTTGACGAACCACATCCGAGATTGCGCGAACGACAGCGGAATACGTTCTGGCCGTGCCCTACTCGTGAGGGGCACACGAGTAGCTTCCTCGAGTCCAGGCTCGCCCGGCGCGGAGTCGATTGGATCTATCGAGGCCGCCAGGTCCGCGACCACGGGGGCGTCGAACAGTGCATTGACCCCCATATTGGTGTGCAATGCGGCGTTGATGCGGGCGATGACTCGAGTGGCGCTGAGGGAATCCCCGCCGAGTTCGAAGAAACTGTCGTCGGCACCCACCTGGTCGAGACCGAGAACGTCGGCAACAGCACGGGCGATTCCGATTTCGGCAGGAGTGGCAGGAATCCGATATGCAGCGCTCGCAAAATCGTTGTCCGGGAGGGCTTTACGGTCCAACTTCCCATGCACCGTCACCGGAAACTCCCCCAACACCACCACCACCGACGGCACCATGAACCCCGGAAGAGACCTCCGCACCCCCTCCAACACCACCACCTCATCGACCACCACCCCCACCTCACCCACCACAAACCCCACCAAAAAATCCCCACCCACACCCGACCGCAACACCACCACCGCACCAGCCACCCCCACCTGAGCAGCCAACACCGCCTCCACCTCACCCAACTCCACCCGCTGCCCCCGCACCTTCACCTGAAAATCCGTGCGCCCCACAAACTCCAACACCCCACCACACCCCCACCGCACCACATCACCCGTCCGATACACCCGAGCACCCACCACCCCCGACACCGGATCCGCCACAAACCGACCCACCGTCAAATCCACACGACCCTCATACCCCCGAGCCACCTGCACCCCACCCACATACAACTCCCCCACCACACCCACCGGAACCGGCCGCAACCGCGAATCCAACACCAACACCCGCGTATTCCACACCGGCCGACCAATCGGAACACCCACCCCCACAACACCCTCCACCACATGAAACGTCACATCCACCGACGCCTCCGTCGGCCCGTACAAATTCACCAACTCCGCACCACACACCCCCGCAAACCGCCCCGCCAACACCGACGACAACCCCTCACCCGACACAAACACCCGACGCAAACCCGAACACCCCACCCCCAACTCCCCCACGCTCAACTCCCCCACGAACACCTCCAACATCGACGGCACAAAATGCACCACCGACACCCCCCACCGCTCGATCACACCCACCAAATACACCGGATCACGATGCCCACCCGGATCCGCCACCACCAACCGCGCACCCACCATCAACGGCCAAAACAACTCCCACACCGACACATCGAACGACACCGGCGTCTTCTGCAACACCACATCCCCCACACCCAACGGAAACTCCCCCTGCATCCACAACAACCGATTCACCACCCCCGCATGCGACACCACCACCCCCTTCGGACGACCCGTCGACCCCGACGTGAACATCACATACACCGCATGCTCAGGCAACAACACCCCCAACCGATCCCCCACCCCCACCGGACCACCCGAAAAACCCGAAACATCAACACAACCCACATCAACAAACCCCACCCCCACCGGCAAACACCCACCATCACCAACCCGCGACAACACCACCACCGGATCCACCACACCCACCACAAACCCCACCCGCTCCACCGGCGCACCCACATCCACCGGAACAAACACCCCACCAGCCCGCACCACCGCAAACACCGCCACCAACAACTCCACCGACCGCGACAACGCCACACACACCCGCGACTCCGGACCCACCCCCAACGAAATCAACAACCGCGCAAAACGATTCACCCGAACATCGAACTCACCCCACGACAACACCACCCCACCACACACCAACCCCCCACCACCCACACCAGCAAACCGCCCATCCAACACATCCACCAACGTCAAACCCCCCACCACAACCCCCACACCATCCCAACCACCCACCACCAACCCACGCTCACCGGCGACAAACACGTCGACCTCACCGACCGGTGTATCGGCGTTCGCTGCGAAGGCGGCAAGAATCCGCGACATTCGCTGTGCAATGGTGTCGACCGCGGCGCGGTCGAATGCCGCCGGCTGGTACCGCAGGCTGACCTGCAGCGTCGGTTCCGCGACCGACAGCACGGTGAGCGGGTAATGCGTGGCGTCGCGGGCATTCACAGCGGTGACGCGCATACCGGCAATGTCGGTGTTCCCGCCCATCCCCGAGGTATCGATCGGATACGACTCGAAGACCGACAGTGTGTCGAACAAATTGCCTGTCCCTACGACAGATTGAATCGCGCCGAGTCCGACATAGTGATGATCGAGCAGAGCTGTCTGCTCGCTTTGCAGTCGAGCGAGCAGCTGCGTACACGTCTCGTCCGGATCCAGTTGCACTCGGACAGGCAACGTGTTGATCAGCAGCCCCATCATGTTTTCCACACCAGACAACTCGGGTGAGCGGCCCGAAACCGTGACGCCGAAGACTACGTCGTCACGGGAAAGCATCCGAGACAGTAGGACACCCCACGCCGCCTGGATCACCGTGTTCATCGTGATCCCGCTCCGTTGGACCAGCGCACCGAGTCCGTCGCGCACCGAATCGGGTAGATCGACGGCAACCTCTTCGGGCACCAGTTGCTCCGCGATCGGCGTCGAAGGCGCCAACAACGTCGGCTCGTCGACGCCTTCCAAGGCGTCCTCCCACGCCGCGAGCGAGGTCTCCATATCGCGGTGCATCAACCATTCCAGATAGGTGCGGTACGACGGAGTCTCCGGAAGATCGGACGGGGCCCTCTCGACCGAGAGACTGTCGTCCGCGTATCGCATCAACAGTTCGCGAACCATCAACGGTATCGACCAGCCGTCGAGAACGATGTGATGGTTCGTCACCACCAACACACACCTCGTCGGCGAGGTTCGCAGCAACGTCAGCCGAAGCAGTGGCGGCGAAGCGAGGTCGAAGGGTGCACTGCGATCCTCGGCGAGGCGGCGCTCCAGATCTGCGTCGGTTGCCGATCCGCGATCACTCAGGTCGACCTCGGTCCAGGGAATCACGGCATCGTCGACAATCAACTGCACCGGTAGGCCGTGTACGTCGTAGACGAACGCTGCACACAGATTCGGGTGGTTTGCCAATAGTCCGGCAGCAGCGCCGCGCAAACGCTCGGAATCAACCTCTCCTTCGAGCTCGACGAACAACTGCGCTGTGTAGACGTCCGTCGACGTGGCCGCCAGTGAGGCATGGAACATCAGCCCGGCCTGAAGGGGCGACACCGACCAGACATCGTGCAATCCGGGGAAGTCGTTCTCCCAGCGTTCGATCTGTTGTTGGTCGACCGAGACCAGGGGAATGTCCGACGGCGTCAGACCGCTCGCATCAGGTCGCGACGCGTGCGCGCTGAGTCCGTCGAGCGCACGACGCCACAGTTCCGCGAACTCCGCGATGTCAGACCTGTCGAGCACTCCGCGGGGAAAGGTGAAAGATGCTGTCAGGCACGGCCCGTCGACGTGGTCCTCAACCGCGGCGTTGATGTCGATCACGGACGCCACAGGCATGGACGGGTTCTGGGTTCCGCCGAGCCTTCGATTGCCCTCCACCGGCAGCCAGTCCTGTGTTCCGTCAGAGGAGCTGATCCGGCCCAGATAGTTGAAACTGATCTGAGGAGAACGGAATCGGCCGAGTGGGTCGCTCTCGCCCGACAGGTACCGCAACATCCCGAATCCGATTCCATGATCGGGGATCGCACGCAAGTACTCTTTGACAGCTTTGAGAGCCCGCCCGGCGTCGGCGCCACCTGCCAGTGCGTCGTCGACGTCGATTGCGCCAAGTTCCACGCGCACCGGGTAGAGCGTGGTGAACCAACCAACGGTACGACCGAGGTCTGCGCCAGGAACCACCCCTTCCTCGCGCCCGTGTCCTTCGAGCGTGATCAGGGCGGCAGCGGTATCCATACCGCGGCGTCGTCGCCACCCGATCGAGGCCAACGCAACAGCGGTGACGAGTCCGTCGTTCACGCCGGCGTGGAATGCCGCAGGAACCGTGGTGAGAAGGTTCCTGGTCGCCGAAGGCGAGATGTCCACTGTAACGGTGTCGACCGTGTCGTCGACGTCGATCGTGGGATCGAGTGGGCGCGAACCGATCAACGGGTCATCGCCGTCCAGGATCGTTTTCCATATGTCCAGTTCGACGCTCCGGTCGCCCACGTGCTCGACAAGCCCATGCGCCCATCGCCGGAACGACGTTCCGATCTGTGGCGGTTCGGGCGTGACACCGGCCTGGAGTTGTGCTGTCACCGACGCCAGGTCGGTGACCAGAATGCGCCACGAGACGCCGTCGACAACCAGGTGATGAATCACCACAAGTAGTCGGCCCCGCCCGGTCGACACGTCAGGTTTGTCGGCCAGGTCGAACCAGATCACGCGCACCATGTCAGCCGTGGCGGGATCCAAGCTGTCGGCCACGGCCTCGAGTTCTCCCGACGCCAAGGCCCTGAAACCTTCGTCGTCCACCGAATCGACAGCTACGCGGTGGATCAGTCCTTCGGCCGAGATCGAGCCGGGTGGTAAGACTTCCATGACCCGGTCACTCTCAACCAAGCGAGCTCGAAGCATTCCGTGGCGGTCCAGCAACACCTGGAGACCACGGACAAGGAGGTCCTGGGTGAGATCAGCGGGAGCTGTCAGCAAGAGCGCCTGGGAGAACCGTTTCACTCCGCCGCCACGCAGCCCGCCACTGCTGCGGTCGAGCATCCACTGCGCCACCGGGCTCAATGGAACAGTTCCGACAGCGGATCCCGGTAGCTCCGCGAGTACATCAGGCCTGTCCTGCTCAAGGTGCGCCGACTCGGCAAGCGCGGCGACGGATTTGTGGTCGAAAACATCTCGGGGTGAGATGATCACACCCGCATCGCGAGCGCGGGCCACCAATTGGATGGACATGATGCTGTCGCCACCGAGCTCGAAGAACGAATCATGCACTCCTACCGCATCGAGACCGAGAACCTGCGCGAACAGAGCGGCAAGAAGATTCTCGGTTTCCGTTCGCGGTGGCCGGTCGGGTGTGGCGGCGGACGAGAAATCGGGTCTGGGAAGCGCTGCGCGGTCGAGTTTTCCGTGAACCGTCAGCGGAACGGCGTCGAGCACCACCACCGCCGCCGGCACCATGTACGACGGCAGGCGCTTGCCTGCATGGGCGAGGACGTCTCGCGGATCGACACTCGCTCCGCGATCGGGAACCACGTAGCCGATCAACCGATCCCTGCCGTCGCCGTTCCAGACGGCCGTCACCGCCTGGGCCACGCGCGGGTGCGTCTGCAGTGCCACCTCGACTTCCCCGAGTTCGATGCGGAACCCACGGACTTTGACTTGGGCATCGGTGCGCCCGAGATACTCCAGCCGTCGGTCGGGCGTCCACCGCACGCGATCGCCCGTGCGATAGATCCGCGTTCCCGGCGCACCGAAGGGATCTGCGACAAACTGCGTGGCGGTCAACGGGTATCGCCGGTGATAGCCGCGAGCGAGAGCCGGCCCGGCAAGATACAACTCCCCGGCGACACCTACCGGTACCGCTCGCAGACGCGAGTCCAGCACTACCTCGCTGAATCCGCGAGTAGGTGTGCCGATAGTGACCGGGTCGTTCGGAGCCAGTGCCGCACTGATGCTCGACACGACAGTTGCCTCGGTAGGACCGTAGGCGTTGAACATCTTTCTGCCCGGCGCCCAGCGGGCCACCAATTCCGGCGGACACGCTTCCCCACCTGTCACGACACAACCGACAGTGGTGAGACCGTCTGGGTCGACGGACGTTAAGGCCGCCGGAGTCACAAAACAATGGGTGACGCGCTCGCGCTCCAGTAGCGCCGCCAGTTCCGACCCGCCGTAGACGGTCGGTGGCACGATCACCATCGTGGCTCCAGCACCAACGGCCATCACGAGCTCGAGAACCGACGCGTCGAAACTCGGCGAAGCGAAGTGCAGAGTTCTGGATCGGGTCGTGGCGGCGAAGGTCTCACGCTCCTGGAGCGCGAAGTCGCTCAACCCGCGATGTGTGACCGTCACGCCCTTGGGTGTTCCTGTCGACCCCGACGTGTAGATCAGATAGACCGGATTGTCGATGCGAATCGGTGCCTTCCGATCCGCGTCGGTGACTTTCGATGGCGAGTACGCCCGCAGCCGTTCCTCGAAACCGGCATCTTCGAGGACCAGCCACGGCACGAGGCCGGACAATGCCGCGTTGTGAGCTCGAGACGTTATCCCCCACCCTGCACCGGAGTCGCCCAGCATGTGCTCGATACGAGCAGCAGGATGTCCCGGGTCCACGGGAAGGAATGCCGCACCTGTCTTGGCAATGGACCACACCGCCAGAACGGACTCGATGGAGCGTGGGAGACACAACGCCACCACCGATTCGGGACCCACTCCGGATTCGATCAGCATGCGGGCCAATCGGTTCGACTGCGCGTCGAGTTCGAGATAGGTCACTTCACGTTCCTCGAACACCAGCGCAACGGCGCCGGGATCCTGGGCGGTCGCCATATCTGTTGCTGCAGTCAGCAAATCCGGAAGGGTCTGAACAGCGGCGGAAATCTCACCTCGCACGGGTACCAGTTCGGCTGACTCATAGGCGTCGAGGATCTCGATATCTCCGATCCGTGATTGCGGATACGTGATAACGCGCTCGAGAATCCGTTGCAGGCGGTCGGCGAAGCCCGCTACCGTTTCCTCGTCGAAAATATCTGTGGCATATCCGAATTCGGCGCGAAGACCGTCGTATTCGCCGGCTGCGCCGGCGTTCCGCGTCACCGTCAACTGAAGATCGAAGTTGATGGTGTCGATCTCGACGCCCACGTCGGTCACCTGCAGGTCGGGGAGTTCGAGTGCAGGCCGTTCGATGTCTTGGAACTCCAACATGACTTGAAACAGGGGCGAGTACGCCGTCGAACGTGAAGGATTCACGATCTCGACGACTCTTTCGAACGGCACGTCCGCGTGAATGAAGGCGCTCAGATCTACGTTTCGGACCTGGTCGAGGAAGTCTCCGAAAGTTGCGCCGCGGTCCACTGCAGTGCGCAAGACCAACGTGTTGACGAACATGCCCACCAGGTCGTCGAGTTCGCGCTCCCCACGCCCGGCGATGGGAGTTCCGACGGCTACGTCGTTCTCATCACTGAGCCTCGCCAGCAGCACTGCCAAGGCTGCGTGCACAACCATGAAGACCGTGGCGTTGTGTTTGCGCGACAGGGCAACCACACCGGCATGCACCTTCGGACCGAACTCGAACCTGATCCGTCCGCGTCGAAGCGAACGCACATCACCGCGCGGTCGATCGGTCGGAATGTCGAGAACCTCAGGTGCGCCCGCAAGATTCTCGGCCCAATAGCCGAGCTGTTTCGAGATCAGAGACCGAGAGTCCGATTCCGAGCCCAACCAACCACGTTGCCACAACGCGTAGTCGGCATACTGGATCCCGAGCGGCGCCCACTGCGGTGCCTTACCGTTCACACGGGAGGAGTATGCGCTCATGAGATCTCGGGCCAGCGGTACCGTCGAGAATCCGTCGGCGGCGATGTGGTGAATCACGATCACCAGGACATGCGAGTGGACCTGGTCATCTCGCCGCAACAAGGTGGCGCGCATCGGGACCTGCTGCGTGACGTCGAAACCATCCGAAGCGATCTGCCGGCTACGCTCGCGCAGCTCTTCCTCTCCCTGCACAAGTATCGGTGCAAGATCCGATACCACCTGTGAGGTGGACATGATCACTTGACGCGGGCCGTCGTCAGTGAGAGGAAAAACAGTGCGCAAGGACTCGTGCCGCTCGACGACGTCGACAAATGCAGCGTGAAGCGCACTCACGTTCACTGCACCTTCGAGCCTCAACGCGCACGCGACGTTGTAGGCGGCGGACTCGGGGGCGAACTGATTCGCAAACCACATTCGCTCCTGCGCCGGTGAAAGTGGGATATCTGTCGTCATACCCCGCGGCGTCAACGCCGGCTTGGCCCCCTCTCCTCCGCGACACTGCGCCAATTCGGCCAGCGCTGCAACGGTAGAAGCATCGAAGACGTCACGAATGTTGATCCGTTCGCCGAGAACAGAATTCACTCGCGCAACCAACCTGGCCGCACTGAGAGAGTTCCCACCCAGGGCAAAAAAGTCGTCGTTCACGCCCACCGTCGACGTTCCCAGCAGATCATCGAAGATTGCGGCAACCGTCTCCTCGACCGGCGTTCGTGGCGCAACATACTGCAGCGCTTGAGGTTCGAAGGTGACGTCCGGGAGGGCTTTACGGTCCAACTTCCCATGCACCGTCACCGGAAACTCCCCCAACACCACCACCACCGACGGCACCATGAACCCCGGAAGAGACCTCCGCACCCCCTCCAACACCACCACCTCATCGACCACCACCCCCACCTCACCCACCACAAACCCCACCAAAAAATCCCCACCCACACCCGACCGCAACACCACCACCGCACCAGCCACCCCCACCTGAGCAGCCAACACCGCCTCCACCTCACCCAACTCCACCCGCTGCCCCCGCACCTTCACCTGAAAATCCGTGCGCCCCACAAACTCCAACACCCCACCACACCCCCACCGCACCACATCACCCGTCCGATACACCCGAGCACCCACCACCCCCGACACCGGATCCGCCACAAACCGACCCACCGTCAAATCCACACGACCCTCATACCCCCGAGCCACCTGCACCCCACCCACATACAACTCCCCCACCACACCCACCGGAACCGGCCGCAACCGCGAATCCAACACCAACACCCGCGTATTCCACACCGGCCGACCAATCGGAACACCCACCCCCACAACACCCTCCACCACATGAAACGTCACATCCACCGACGCCTCCGTCGGCCCGTACAAATTCACCAACTCCGCACCACACACCCCCGCAAACCGCCCCGCCAACACCGACGACAACCCCTCACCCGACACAAACACCCGACGCAAACCCGAACACCCCACCCCCAACTCCCCCACGCTCAACTCCCCCACGAACACCTCCAACATCGACGGCACAAAATGCACCACCGACACCCCCCACCGCTCGATCACACCCACCAAATACACCGGATCACGATGCCCACCCGGATCCGCCACCACCAACCGCGCACCCACCATCAACGGCCAAAACAACTCCCACACCGACACATCGAACGACACCGGCGTCTTCTGCAACACCACATCCCCCACACCCAACGGAAACTCCCCCTGCATCCACAACAACCGATTCACCACCCCCGCATGCGACACCACCACCCCCTTCGGACGACCCGTCGACCCCGACGTGAACATCACATACACCGCATGCTCAGGCAACAACACCCCCAACCGATCCCCCACCCCCACCGGACCACCCGAAAAACCCGAAACATCAACACAACCCACATCAACAAACCCCACCCCCACCGGCAAACACCCACCATCACCAACCCGCGACAACACCACCACCGGATCCACCACACCCACCACAAACCCCACCCGCTCCACCGGCGCACCCACATCCACCGGAACAAACACCCCACCAGCCCGCACCACCGCAAACACCGCCACCAACAACTCCACCGACCGCGACAACGCCACACACACCCGCGACTCCGGACCCACCCCCAACGAAATCAACAACCGCGCAAAACGATTCACCCGAACATCGAACTCACCCCACGACAACACCACCCCACCACACACCAACCCCCCACCACCCACACCAGCAAACCGCCCATCCAACACATCCACCAACGTCAAACCCCCCACCACAACCCCCACACCATCCCAACCACCCACCACCAACCCACGCTCGGGCGCGCCCAAAATTTCCGTATCCCCTACTGGCACTGTCGGATCCGACACGACCGACCGGAGGAGGCGGACGAAACGCTCGCCGAACTCGGCGACTGTGGTGCGCTCGAAGATATCGGAGGCATAGGTGAAGGCGGCATCGAAACCCATGGGGACGCCGTCTTTGCCACGCTGCTCGGTGAGCGACAGTTGCAAGTCGAATTTGGCGACACCGACGTCGACTGGAACAACATCGACATCCAGTCCGGGTAGTTCGAGGTGGGGATCTGCGGTGTTCTGGAATTCCAACAGAACCTGGAAGAGCGGTGAGCGAGATGACGAACGCTCCGGCGCAACTGCATCGACGACTCGCTCGAACGGCACCTCGGCTTGTCCGAACGCTGCCAGATCGACTTCGCGAGTTCGTGAAAGGATCTCCTCAAAAGTCGCGGCGGTGTCAACGGTGATTCGCAGGACGACCGTGTTGACGAACATCCCGACCAGATCGTCGAGGACTTGCTCGGCGCGCCCTCCTACCGGAGTCCCGATCGCTATGTCCGGCGAGGCGCTCAGCCGTGCCAACAGAACCGCCAGCACTGCGTGCATCACCATGAACGGTGTCGCGTTGTGATTCCGAGCGAGTTCGAGGAGTTCACTGTGCACGTCTGCGGGCACCGAGAATCGGACCGATTCACCGCGCATGGATCGTTCCGCCGGTCTCGGTCGATCCAGCGGAAGGTCGATCACGTCAGGTAGACCGGCCAGGGTGGACGTCCAGTAGTCCAACTGCTTCGCCTCGAGCGTGTCCGGATCGTCGTCACTGCCGAGCAGTTCGATCTGCCATTGGCTGTAGTCGGCGTACTGCACAGGCAAAGGCGACCAGTCCGGTGCCCGTTTCGCAGCCCGCGCCGCGTAGGCGCGGGTCAGGTCGCGGGCCAGCGGCTCGAGGGATGCTCCGTCCGCCGAAATATGGTGAACCACCAGCGCAAGGACATGATCGTCCGGCGTGACCCGAAAAAGGGAGCCGCGCAGGGGCACGTTCGCGCTCACGTCGAACCCCTCGCGAGCGAGATCGGCGATGCGCCTGTCCAAGGCTTCCTCGTCCACGGATACTTCCCACGCAATCTTCGACGTCACGCGTTCCGAAGGCACTACTACCTGATGTGGGCCGTCGACCGACGCCGGGTAGACGGTACGGAGCGATTCATGCCGATCGACAACATCTCCCACCGCGCGCTGCATTGCAGCGACATCCAAGGCACCTGACAGTCGGACCACCATCGGAATGTTGTAGGCCGGGGACGACGTGTCGAACTGATTGACGAACCACAGGCGTCGTTGTGCCACAGACACCGGAATCTTGTCCCTGTACGAATGTGCCTGCAGGATTGGACGCTTCGAACGCGTGCGATCAACGCGGGATGACTTCGCATCCCGCACGTGGAGGGCCAGTGATTCGATCGTCGGTGCTTCGAACAAAGTCCGCACCCCGAAATCGATTGCTTCAGCGGCATTGACTAGTGCGATCACCTTTGTGGCGATCAGTGAGTTCCCACCCAGCTCGAAGAAGTCGTCACCCGCACCCACCGTCTCGACGCCTAGAACGTCGGCAAAAATCTCGGCCAGCAGTAGTTCTTCAGCGCCCTCGGGCGGTCGAAAGTTGTCCGACCGAGCATCGAACCGAGGTGCCGGTAAGGCAGCGCGATCGACCTTTCCCGCCGGAGTTACCGGCAACTCGTCGAGTAGAACAAATGCCGCTGGAACCATGTACGACGGCACACGGCTCGCGGCGTACTGCGTCAGCTCGGCCGTCGAGAGCGCACTTCCGCCGGCAGGCACGACGTACGTGGTGATCATCGTTGTACCGGAGGGAGCCGCACGCGCCACGGTGACTGCATTCTCGACCTGCGGACACGACCGCACGACGCTGTCGATTTCCCCGAGCTCGATACGGAATCCGCGAACTTTCACCTGGAAGTCACTACGGCCGACGTACTCGAGTGCACGGCCACGGCGCCGCCGCACCAAATCCCCCGTTCGATACATCCGCCGGCCCGGGTGGCCGAAGGGGTCTGCCACGAATCGTTCTGCCGTCAACGCATACTTTCGGTGGTAGCCGCGTGCGAGCGCGTCTCCCGAGATGTACAGCTCGCCCACAACACCGTCGGGGACGAGGTGCAATCGCTGATCGAGCACGATCTCCTCGAAGCCGCGGAGCGGACCGCCCACTGTGATGTTCTCCGACGACACCATCGGCTCGCCGATGTTCGACATGACGGTGGTCTCGGTCGGCCCGTACGCATTGCACAGCCGTCGGCCGGGAGCCCACCGCTGCACAAGATCCGGCGGACAGGCCTCACCACCGACCACCACTTCGCCGAAGTCCGAAAGGCCCTCAGGCGAAACTGTTCCGAGCGCCGCAGTAGTGACAAAACCATGCGTGACACGCTGGGATTCGAGGAAGTGAGACAACTCGTCACCGCCGTAGATCGTGCTCGGCGCAATCACCATGGTCGCTCCGGCACCGAAAGCCAGCAGGTATTCGAAAATCGAGGCGTCGAAACTCGGGGTCGAGAAGTGCAATGTTCGCGCATCCTGGGTCGCACCGAACCGCGAACGCTGTTCGGCAGCAAGCGCTTCCAGTCCACGATGCGAGACCGTCACCCCCTTGGGGAGTCCGGTGGAACCCGAAGTGTAGATCACGTATGCAGGATTGTCGGGCCGGATCGGGTGCACCCGATCGACATCGGAGATGGAGCGCACTGACAACCGTGCAAGTCGGCCACGGAACTCAGCGTCGTCGATTGCTATCCAGGAAATCGAATCCGGCAAACGATGAAGTTCGGAAACGACCGTGAGCCCCAGTACGGCGCCGGAATCGGTCAGCATGAAGCGAACACGTTCACCCGGATAGGTCGGATCCACCGGCACGAATGCCGCGCCAGCTTTGGTCACCGCCAACATCGCGACAACCGATTCGATCGAACGCGTCATACCCAGCGCCACACTGTTTTCCGGACCGATGCCGCGGTCGATCAATTCTCGGGCCAACTTCGAGGAACGCTCGTCGAGTTCTCGATACGTCAACTCGGCATCGAGATACGAGAGGGCCACGCCGTCGGGGTGTGTGCGCGCCGCACCGTCGAACAAATCGGCCAGGGTGCGGTGCGAAGCGCGAGGGTCACTGCGTACAGGCCGTATCGCGGATCGCTCGACGTCGGACAAGATGTCGATGTCGCCGACCATCATTGTCGGATCCGCTGTGACGGATTCCAGGACGCGCGCGAACCGCAAACCGAGGCCACGTACCGTCTCGGCGTCGAACAGGTCGGTGGCAAACGCGAGCCTTACCGAGATTCCGGACGGCGTACCCACCTCGTCGAAAGTCTCGACTGCAGACACTCCGAGATCGAAGCGGCCGATGTCGCGAGGGTGCTCGTCAGCGCCGGTGACGGACTCGAACGTCACCTGTACAACCGGCGCATAGGCGGGTACATCCTCCACGTGCAATGGCTGAACCAACTGCTCGAGCCGTATCTCGCTGTGCGCCCGCGCATTACTGTGGACCTCGACGACGCTGTACAGGAGCGCCGTGAAAGTCGTCACCAGATCGACGCGACTCCGGATGGCGACGATGTTCGCGTCGGATCCCGCGGGCGTACCGATCACAACATCCGAAGCACCGGACAACCGGCTCACCAGGAGAGCAAAGCTCGCATGTAAGACCGCACGAGTGTCCGTCCCGAGATCACTCGCCATCGCCGTGATCCGCGCGTGGGTGTCGGCGGCGATCAGGACCTCAACCTGTGCACTGTCCAGCGATTGCGTTGCAGGCCTGGGTCGATCGAAGGGAAGTTGCAAAAGTTCGGGCGCCCCGGCGAGCTCATGTCTCCAATACTCGAGGTGCCGGACTTCGCGTTGTCGTCGCTCGCCCTCCCGGGCCGTCGGGCCGTGAATGTCTGCGAGTTCGGCACCGGAATCAGACGCGATCAACTCTTCCAGCAAGCCGACAAAGTTCCGGTGGTGCTCGCGTAAACCCGCCTCCTCGTATCGGATCGGGTTTGCCCGGAAGTCGACACGCAGCCTGTCGCCGCTCGGATACACGTTGACCAGAAGGTCTTCCACCGGCCCGGAGGTGACGATGTGATACTCCCCAACCACCTCGCCCAACTGCACCTCCTGGCGAAACAGCATGACGTTGACCATGGGCCCGGCATATGAGTCTTCGCCTTCCAGACCGCTCGTCACGCCTGCGTCCCGACGGATGTCGTCGAGGCTGCAGCGCTGGTGCCGCAATGCACCCATGAGCTCATGTTGGACCTGGGCGAACAGTTCACCGACGGTGTCGACCGCTGCGACACGGATGAGCAGTGGCGTGACGTTCACCATCATGCCGCCCGAGTCCCGCAGCACCGCCGTAGTCCGTCCGGATATCGGAACATGAATCTGGACAGTCTCTTTCGCCGTCATCCGCGCGAGGTACAACGCGAGCGCAGCGATGACCGGTGCAGCGTGGTTCTCGGATTCGTAGAGAAGGGCACAACTTCGGTCCGACATCAGTGTGCTTTCGAGTCGGCTCTCGGTTTGCGCGGGCCCAGAAGCCTCCGCCAGGCTGGATCCGGCGAGGGTGGTATTGCGCTCAGCCCAGTACTCCCGGTCGGCGGCGAATCGATCCGACATTCTGTACCGCTCGTCGATGTCGTACAGCGTGCGCAGCGTCGCGGCACGACTCGGCTGCGAGTCCTTTCTCGCCGCCGAGGCCGAGTACCGATGCGCAATGCGGTTCATCATGGTCATGGCACCGAAACCGTCGAGCGCAACATGATGGATGCGGCTGTACCACAGATAGTGCGCGTCCCCGACACGCAGCACAGCGGTCGCGACGATTCCGTCGACTGCCAGGTCGAGCTGCGTCCGGCAATCTCGGCGCATCCACCCGAGGGCATCCTCGATCGGATCGGGGGACCCACGGAGGTCGACAAGACGGACGGTGATCTCAGATGTCTCGTCCACGTACTGCATCGGTTGACCGTCGATCTCGATCACTTTGAGCAAAGGAGATTGAAACTCGTATGCCACCGCTCGCGTTTCGCGATCCAGCAGTTCGACGTCGAGTTCGCCGCGCAGCTCCACGTAGTGCGCTATCAGAATCGGGACTTCGGGATCGAATTGCTGAGCGAACCAGGTTGCCCGTTGGGCGGCCGAGAGCGGAAAGAGCGTCTCATCAGAAGGGTCGGTCCGACTTACCTCGAAGGGTTTCACAGCGCCCCGCCCCGCATGATCTCCGCGGCCGCCGAGTGCGTAGCCGCGTCCGAATCAACAGCGCGAAAGCAAGAGGCTGATCGCGCCTCTCAAGCAGTCGTACCCAGAATCGGCAAGCGCATGCACCGCCCCACCAGTCGATGTCACGTACGTATCGCTCATGTTTCGCGTGCCCGATATGTACTAAAAGTGTGAATGCGTCTCGTCACCTCGGTAATGTCCCACTCCGAGAAGACACATCCCCCGAGGGGAGCAGGCGCATGGACATCACCACCATTACCGACGTGATACGCCGACCACCGGATCGCCCAGGGGACGTGTGGCGTCCCGGCGACGCCTGGCTCGCGGGAGGAACGTGGCTGTTCTCAGCAGAACAACCCGACACGCGTCGACTGGTCGACCTCACCGCGCTCGGTTGGACACCACTGGAGGTCGGCCCGACTCATTTCGGTGTCGGAGCTACGTGCACCGTTGCCGAACTGTATGCGTTTGTCCCGCCGGACAATTGGCGTGCGAGTCCACTTATTCGCGTCAGCTGCGAGTACTTCCTCTCGTCTTTCAAGGTGTGGAATTCGGCCACCGTAGGCGGCAACATCTGTATGTCGCTTCCGGCCGGACCGATGATCACCCTGGCAGTTGCACTCGAGGCTTCGTTCACACTATGGGCTACCGACGGAACAGTGAGGACCGTCGACGCGTGCGACTTCGTGACCGGTGACCACCAGAATGTCCTGGAGCCGGGCGAAGTCCTTCGGAGCATCGAGTTCCCGGTGCACGCACTCACCAAACGGCACGCCCACCGCCGCTTCAGTCTCACGCACCTCGGCCGTTCGACGATCTTCATGATCGCGACGCAGACTCCTGGCGCCGACGACTTTCACCTCACCATCACCGCCGGCACCACCCATCCGATCCGGCTGACGTTCGACACCATGCCGGACGAGCACTCTCTGCGACGAGCCGTCGACTCCATTTCGGCCGACATTTGGTTCGACGATCCCAACGGAACCCCAGACCACCGCCTCCACCTCGCCCGCCACTACGCCGACGAGCTCCGAAACGAACTCACGGGGAGCCAGTCATGAGCTACACGGTGAACGACCGGCAGTTCCACGAGGAGCCGTTCCCGGGACAGTGTCTCCGGACGTTTCTTCGGCACCTCGGACACCACGGGGTGAAGAAGGGGTGCGACGGCGGGGACTGCGGGGCGTGCACAGTGTGGCTCGACGGAACACCGATACACAGCTGCATCACGCCCGCCTTTCGCGCCGACGGTCGCGCGGTAACCACGATCGAGGGACTCGGCACGCCCGAAGATCTCCATCCGATTCAGCAGCAGTTCCGGGATGCACCCGGCTTTCAGTGTGGGTTCTGCACCGCCGGGATGATCATGACCTCGGCGGCGCTCACCGACGCGCAGAAAGAAGACTTGCCGCGAGCGCTCAAGGGAAACCTGTGCCGCTGCACCGGTTACCGATCCATCGAAGACGCGGTCAACGGTGTCGGTGCTGTCGAAGTTGCCCTCCCGGGACAGGCCGTCGGAACCAGCGTCGGGGCGCCGGCGGCCACCGACGTGGTGACCGGCCGAGCCGAATACACTATGGACACCGCGATCGACGGCATGCTGCACCTGAAAGTGCTGCACTCGCCTCACGCACATGCCCGCATCACCTCCATCGACACCACCGAGGCGCTCGCCGTCCCCGGTGTCCATCGCGTCTACACCTGGAAAGACGTGCCGCGCAAGCTCTTCACCACGGCAATACATACCGACCACCTTGTCGATCCGGACGACACCTACATTCTCGACAACGTCGTGCGGTTCGTGGGTCAGCGTGTAGTGGCCGTCCTCGCCGACTCCGTCGTCGCTGCGGAAGAAGGCCGTCGGAAGGTGAAGGTCGATTACGAGATCCTGCCTTCCGTGTTCGATCCGGAAGAGGCCATGGCCGACGGCGCTCCAGCCCTGCACGGATCCGACGATCCCTTTGTTCGAGATCCCGAGCACAACATCCTGCTCGAACTTCACGGTCATGTGGGCGACGTCGAGGCAGGGTTCGCCGAGGCCGACGTCATCCACGAAGGCACCTACTTCTCGCCGCGGGTTCAGCACGCGCACCTCGAGACGCACGGTTCGATCTCCTGGATGGAAGACGGACGCCTTCACGTTCGCACAAGTTCGCAGTCCCCCTCCATCGCCAAGGTCAAACTCGCCCATCTCTTCGACCTCCGCCCGGATCAGCTACGCGTGTTCTGCAAACGCGTGGGCGGCGGGTTCGGAGGAAAACAGGAAGTGATCAGCGAGGATCTGGTGGCGCTCGCCACCCTCGACACCGGTCGTCCCGTCTGCCTCGAGTTCACCCGAGAAGAAGAGTTCACCACCGCGTCGCCGCGTCATCCGATGAAGCTCACGATCAAGCTCGGTGCCAAGTCGGACGGAACCCTCACAGCCTTTCAGTATCGCAACGTATCGAACACCGGTGCGTACGGAAACCACGGTGGAGAGACACTCTTTGCCGGCGGCGCGGCAGTATCGCTCTACCGCTGCGCCAACAAGAAGTTCGATGCGTATTCCGTGTACACCAATAACGTCCCGAGCGGCGCTCTGCGTGGGTACGGGATGACGCAACCGGCCTTTGCCGTGGAATCGGCCATGACCGAATTGGCCGTCGCGCTGAACATGGATCCGCTCGAACTGCGTCGACGCAATATCGTCCGACCGGGCGATTCGCTGATCGCACTCGAAGACGGCCCAGACGACGTGATCTTCACCGAAGACGGACTGGGGCAATGCATAGATCTGATCGACGCCGCGTTGAAGCGCCAACCGGTTCCCTCGCTCGGAGCGGATTGGCTGATCGGCACCGGCACTGCCAGTTCGCTACACGAGACCGCGCCACCCACCGAGCACATTTCCGAGGCTTGGCTCACCCTCGGCGAAGACTGTGTATACGAACTTGCCATCGGCACAGTCGAATTCGGTGAGGGAACTTCTACCGCCCACGTGCAGATCGCCGCAAATCAGCTGGGCACAACTCCGTCGCGTGTACGAATCATTCAGTCGGACACCGACCGAACCGGTTTCGACACAGGCGCTTTCGCCAGCGCCGGCCTGTTTGTCGCTGGGAACGCGGTACTTCGCGCGTCGAATGCGCTCCGCGATCGCCTACTTGCCTTCGCCGCGCACCACACCGGCGTGTCGATTGACCAGTGCTCGATGGACGACGACAAGATCGTCTGCGGTAGTACTCGATTAACACTGCAAGAGATACTCGAGGCCGCGCGCCCGCGCGGGATCCGATTCACCGAGGCGCGGAAGGCATACGGATCTCCGCGCAGCGTGGTGTCCAACACTCATGGCTTCCGGATTGCCGTCCATCGCATCACCGGCGAGATCCGCATTCTCTACAGCGTCCAAGCCACCGACGCTGGGGTGATCATCAATCCGGCGCAGGTGCGGGGACAGATCGAAGGTGGCGTCGCCCAGGGCATCGGCTTCGCACTCACCGAGAACTTCCACGTAGACGCAAACGGCGCGATGATGAACCCGAATCTACGTAACTACCGGATCCCGACATATGCAGATATCCCACGCACGGAGGTGATCCTCGTCGAGTCATCAGACTCCGTCGGTCCTCTCCGCTCCAAGGGCATGGCGGAGTGCTGCATCAATCCGGTTGCCCCTGCATTGGCGAACGCACTGCAGGATGCAACCGGGTCACGATTCCGGTCGCTACCGCTCACCCCGGAACGCATCTACACAGGCCTGAACCGATGACCGCGCACACGTCGGCGGACAGCGCCGCGACGGTCATCATCGGCCAGCGAGTGCGTGCCGGACTGGAGAAAGAATTCGAGGTATGGCAGAAAGATCTCAACCGGGCGGCCGCAGATTATGCAGGCTTCCTCGGGGCAGAAATCGCGGCTCCGACGCCCACCCAACCTGATTGGGTGATCGTGTACCGATTCGACTCCATCGCTCATGTTCAAGCGTGGATCAACAGCGCGACGAGGCAGAACTACCTCGACAGCGGTCGTCAGTTCTTCGACGGCCCGGCCACGCAGCAGGTAGTGAGCGGCGGGATCAGGCCTCCGGACCCACTGCTGACCGTCGTAGTGACGCACCGAGTCGGTGACGACAGCATCGACGAGTTCCTTGCCTGGCAGGATCGCCTTCGGGAGGTGGAGAGTGCTTTCGACGGATTCCGCGGCACCGAACTGTTTCGCCCCGTCGACGGTGTGCAGGATGAATGGACCCTGCTGTATCGCTTCGACAATGCTGCCCACCTCGATACGTGGCTGACTTCCCCTGAGCGACAACAACTCCTCGCCGAGGGCCGCAAGTTTCACGACTTCGAACTGCGAACCGTGGACAATTCGTTCGGCAGTTGGTTTGCCTTCGACGAGAACGGAAACGAGGCCCCTCCACCTTCGGAGACAAAAACCTCGATCGCGGTCTGGGTCGGTCTCTACCCGACTGTCGTCTTGCTTACTTTGGCGCTGTCACCGCTGAAGCTGCCACTCTGGCTCGGATTGTTGATCGGCAATCTGCTGTCGAGCTTCATCATGAGTTTCTTCACGATGCCGTACTACGTGAATCGACTCCTGCGCCGTTGGCTGCGTCCGCCTCCGGGGATTCCTGTCGCAAAAACCAACGCACAAGGGGTGGCAATCGTCGCTGCGGTGACCTTGTTCTGGGTGGTCGTCTTCTATCTGGTGACTACTCAGTTCTGGTCGCTGCCTTGAACTCTCCGGTACACGAAAAGAGCAATGATCAGAACCTGTGGATGGTTCTCGGCGAGGCGGCGTGAGTGGGCGCA